>JBHJOP010000133.1:0-18143 GCA_050329575.1 Rhodospirillales bacterium
CCGGCCGCCGCCGGCGGGCGCGGCGCCGACCGTCGGCGGATCGCCGCGGCCGCCGACGACGACCGCCAGCACCACGGCGACGCCGACCCAGATCAGAAGCTGCCGCAGTGCCCAGCCGATCACGTCGGCCTCCAAGGCTTCCGTTCGCGACCCGTTTGCCGCCGCGGCCGCCGCACGGTCGAGGCGCTGCGTCGTCGAGGGCGCCGGACGGGGATCAGTCGAGGCCGACGGCCGTCCGGATCCCCGAGGCGGTCTCCTCGTAGGACGCCGCGACCTGCTCGCCGAGGAAGCCGAGGCCGACGACGATCGCCGTCGCGACCAGGGCGGCGACGAGGCCATACTCCGTGGACGTCAGGCCGCGCGCGTCCTCGAGCAGTCGGATCAGGATCGACACGGCAGCTCCGCTTCTTTCGTTGACGCCGATGTCCGGTTCCGCGACATGGTATCAGCGGGGTTCTTAACAACCGCTTGCCGGTCGGATCGGCGCCGCGCCCGGTGCGGGGGGGCGTCGGGCGCGAGAGGGGTGCGGTGAGGGGTGCGGTGAGGGGTGCGGTGAGGTGATCGATCCGCCGTGGACGGCGTGGTGGCTCCCGGTGGCGGCGGCGCCGTTCGTCGGCAGCTTCCTCGGGGTGCTGATCGTGCGGCTGCCGGCCGGCGAGCCGGTGATCGCCGACCGCTCGCGCTGCCCGCATTGCCGGCATGTGCTGGGGCCGCTCGACCTCGTGCCACTGGCGAGCTGGGCGGCGAGGGGCGGACGCTGCCGCCACTGCGCGCAGCCGATCGGCGTCTTCTATCCGGCGATCGAAGGGGCGGCGGTGGCGGTCGCGCTGTGGGCGGCGGCGGTCGTTCCCGGCTGGCCGCTGTGGGCGAGCTGCGTCCTCGGCTGGGCGCTGCTGGCCCTGGCGGTCATCGACCAGCGCCACCGCGTGCTGCCCGACGCGCTGACCCTGCCGTTGTTGGCGGCCGGCCTCGCCGTCGCCTGGCTGCTCGATCCCGGCGCGGCGATCGACCATGCGGTCGGCGCCGCCACCGGCTTCGGGGTGCTGATCGCCCTCGCGAGGATATACCGGCGGCTGCGCGGCCGCGACGGCCTCGGCGGCGGCGACGCCAAGCTGCTGGCCGCCGCCGGGGCGTGGGTGTCGTGGACCGGCCTCGCCGGGGTGGTGCTGGTGGCGTCGGCGACGGCGCTCGCCGTCGTCCTTGCCCGGACCCTGCTCGGGCGGCCGGTGCCCGGCGACGAACAGATCCCGTTCGGTCCCTATCTCGCCCTCGCCACCTGGCTGGTGTGGCTGTACGGCCCGCCGCTGCCGTGACGGGCCGGGCGGGCGGGTCGCCGGCCCCCCCCGAGATTTGTGTTCGCTTCCGCCGGCGTTCGTGACAGATTCGGGCCATGACGACCGGGACCGACCTCGATTCGCCGGCGGACGCCGCGGCCGTCGCCGCGGCTGTGGTCGAGCAGCTGCTGGCCCGCCGCAAGCTCGACGCGGCTGCGGTCGGCCGCGCGCGCCGGGTCGGCGACGGCGGCGGAGAGCCGCTGCATGCCGTGCTCGTCAAGCTCGGCCTCGCGGCCGAACGGGATGTCGCCGAGGCGCTGGCGGCGGTGCTCGAGCTGCCGCTGGCAACGGCCGACGACTACCCCGAGGAGGCGGTGCTCGACGACTCCCTCAGCCCCAAGTTCCTCAAGCAGGCGCGGATCCTGCCGCTCGCCGACGGCGCCGACGGCATCGTGCTGGCGATGGCCGATCCGCTCGACGCCTTCACGGTGCAGGCGGTGGCGATCGCCACCGGCCGGCCGGTGCGGCGGCGGGTGGCGGTTCCCGCCGATCTCGAGCGGGCGTTCGAGCGCCTCCACGGCCGCGGCGGCACCGCGATCGGCCAGATCGTCGAGGGCCTGACAGACGCCGGCGTCGAGAGCGCCGACGAGGACGCCGAACGGCTCAAGGACCTCGCCAGCGAGGCACCGGTGATCCGGCTGGTCAATGCGCTGATCACCCGCGCGGTGGAGGCGCGGGCCTCCGACATCCACATCGAGCCGTTCGAGAACGCACTCCGCGTCCGCTACCGGATCGACGGCGTGCTGCAGGAGGTCGAGACGCCGCCCAGCCGGCTGCGATCGGCGATCGTCTCGCGGGTCAAGATCATGGCCAAGCTCAACATCGCCGAGCGGCGGCTGCCGCAGGATGGCCGCGTCAAGCTGGCGGTACGCGGCAAGGAGGTGGATTTCCGCGTCTCGACGCTGCCGACGATGCACGGCGAGAGTGTCGTCCTGCGCATTCTCGACAAGGGCAGCACGGTGTTCGACTTCACCGCGCTCGGCTTCGAGCGGGAGACGCTGAAAGCCTATCTCGACCTGCTGCAGCGGCCGAACGGCATTCTTCTGGTCACCGGTCCGACCGGCAGCGGCAAGACGACGACCCTGTATACGTCGTTGCTGCGCCTCAACACGCCCGACAAGAAGATCCTGACCGTCGAGGACCCGATCGAGTATCAGCTGGAGGGCGTCAACCAGATCCAGGTCAAGCCGCAGATCGGCCTCACCTTCGCCCACACCCTGCGATCGATCCTGCGCCAGGATCCCGACATCATCATGATCGGCGAGATCCGCGATCTCGAGACCGCGCAGATCGGCGCCCAAGCGGCGCTGACCGGACATCTGGTGCTCTCGACCCTGCACACCAACTCCGCTGCCGCCACCGTCACCCGGCTTCTCGACATGGGCCTCGAGGACTACCTGCTCGCCTCGACGCTGGTCGGCATCACCGCCCAGCGCCTGATCCGCGTTCTCTGTCCCCACTGCCGCGAGGCTCACGAGGCGCTGCCGGAGCTGATCGACGAGATGAATCTGCGGCGCTTCTCGGCCGCCGACCCGATCGTCCTCTATCGGCCGGTGGGGTGCCCGCGCTGCAACGGCACCGGCTACCACGGCCGCTCCGGTATCGCCGAGGTGTTGGTGATGTCCGACGACGTGCGCCGGCTGATCCTGCGTCGCGCCCAGGAGCGCGACATTCACCACGCCGCGGTCGCCGCCGGCATGCAGACTCTCTACGAGGACGGCATCCGCAAGGCGCTGAGCGGCAGCACCTCGCTCGAAGAGGTGCTGCGCGTCACCCGGGACATGTAGGAACCGCGGTGCCCGTCTACCGGTACAGGGCGGTCAGCGAGCCCGGCGAGGTGCTCGAAGGCGACATGGAGGCGCCCGACCGGACGGCGGTCATCGAGCATCTGCGCGGTCTCGGGCATCTTCCGATCGGCGCCGAGGAGCGGCGCGCGGACACGCTCGGCGGCTGGCTCGACCGCGAACTCGGGCCCGGCCGGCGGATCTCGGGCCGGGACGTCGCGATCCTGATCCGCGAGCTCGCCACCCTGCTCCGCGCCGGCCTCGCCCTCGATCACGCCCTCGACGTCCAGATCGCCTTCTGCGAGCGGGAGGCGGTGCGGAAGGTCCTGAAGCAGGTGGTCGAAAAGGTGCGCGGCGGCAGCGCGCTGGCCGACGCCATGGCCGCCCAGGGCGCGGTGTTCGACCGCTTCACCCTCGGCATGGTCCGGGCCGGCGAGGCGGGCGGGGCGCTGGACGTGGTGCTGGCCAAGACCGCGGACTACCTGGAGCGGTCCCAGCAGTCGCGCCAGAAGATCAAGTCGGCGCTGATCTATCCGGTGATCCTGCTGCTCACCGCGTTCGTCTCGGTGGCGGTCATCGTCACGGTGGTGATCCCCAGCTTCAAGGAGATCTTCGACCAAGCCGGCTACGACCTGCCGCTGGCGACCCGGATCGTGGTGCTGGTCGGCGCCGCCGCCGAGCGATTCTGGTGGCTGCCGGTGGTCGCGATCCTCGTCGCCATCGTCGCCGCCGCCCGGTTCCGGCGCACCGTCGCGGGGCGCCGCGCGTGGGACCGCTGGATGCTGAAGCTGCCGCTGCTCGGCGATCTGCTGGCCAAGGTGGAAGTGGCGCGGATGTGCTATACGCTCGGCATGCTGCTCTCCAACGGTGTGCCGCTTCTGGCCTCGCTGGCGGTGGTCCGGGAGACGCTTGGCAACGCGGCGATGGCGGAGGCCTTCGACCAGGTCGAGAAGCAGGTCAAGGAGGGCAAGACCCTCGCCCGGCCGCTGGAGGACTCGGGGCTGTTCCCGCGGCTGGCGACCCAGCTGCTGCGGATCGGCGAGGAGAGCGGGCGGCTCGAGGAGATGATGTTCAGGGTCGCCGAAACCTACGACGACGAGGTCCAGCGCGGCATCCAGCGGCTGCTGACGCTGCTGGTGCCGGCGTTGACGTTCGCGATGGCGCTGTTGATTGCCGGCATCATCGTCTCGATACTGGTGCCGATGCTGAGCGTGCACGAACTGGCGTTCTGACCAACCGCAGTGACGAGGACCATCCCCATGCGAGTATCCGGGTTCGCCGGCCGCCGGCCCGGCCGCCGCGACGGCGGCTTCACCCTGCTCGAGATCCTGGTCGTCCTGGTCATCCTCGGCCTGGTGGCGGCGGTGTTCGCCGGACCGCAGGTGTTCAAGTACCTGGGCACGGCGAAATCGGAGGCGGCGAAGGTGCAGATCGAGCGCCTCGCCGGCGCCCTCGACCTCTACCGCCTGGAGGTCGGCCGCTATCCCTCGCAAGAGGAGGGGCTGCAGGCGCTGGTCGAACAGCCGGCGGGGGTGTCCAACTGGAACGGCCCCTATCTCAAGAAGCGGGAGTCGCTGACCGATCCGTGGGGACGGCCGTTCAACTACGACATCCCCGGCGACCACGGCGAGTACGATCTCTACTCCCTGGGCGCCGACAACGCCGCCGGCGGCGAGGGGGAGAACCGGGACATCACCAACTGGTGAGGGCGGTGACGGCCAAGGGCTTCACTCTGTTCGAGCTGCTGGTGGTCCTCGCCCTGGTGGCGTTGATCGCGGCGGGATCGCTGCCGCTGCTGGCCCGCGGCACCGGACCGGCGGCACTGAAGGGGGCGGCCCAGGACGTCGCCGCCGCGCTCCGACGGGCGCGCAGCGAGGCGGTGGTCCGCAACACCGACGTCGTGCTGACCGTCGACGTCGGCGAACGCAGCTTCCGGGTCGGCGATGCCGCCGCGCGCGCCCTTCCCGCCACCCTGGCGGTCGAGCTCTACACCGCGCAGACCGAGCGGATCGCCGCCGACGCCGGCGGCATCCGCTTCTTCCCCGACGGCAGTGCCACCGGCGGCGAAATCGTGCTCGCCGACGACCGCTCGAAGCTGAACGTGCAGGTGGACTGGCTGACCGGCCGCGTGGTGATCGTCGATGCGGCGACGCGGTGACCGGGTGCGGGGCTTCACCCTGCTCGAGGTGCTGGTGGCGTTCACCATCCTGTCGCTGATGCTGGCGGTCGTGCTGCAGGTGTTCTCCGGCGGGCTGCGCACCACCGAGATCGCCCGCAACCACGTGGTCGCGGTTCTGCTCGCCGAGTCGCTGCTCGCTGCCATCGGCGTCGAGGAACCGCTCGCCGAAGGCGACCTGAGCGGCGTCCTCGACGACGGCTTCCGCTGGCACGCGGTCGTCGAGCGATACCGGGAAGGCGAGGACGGCGACGACGAGCAGGGGGAGATCGTGCCCTACCGGCTGTCGCTCACCGTCGCTTGGGGCTCTCCGGGGCCGGCCGGTTCGGTGACGCTGACCACCCTGCGACTCGGCATCGCCGGTGACGACGCGGGGATCGGCGATCCGCGATGAACGCCGCGCGCGCCGCGCCGCCGGGGTTCACGCTGCTCGAGCTGCTGGTGGCGATGACCCTGCTGGCGCTGCTCGCCGGCCTGCTGTTCGGCGGCCTCGGCTTCGGCGTGCGGGTGTGGGAGCGGGGCGAGGCGGAACTCGACACGCTCGCCGAGTTGCAGATCGCCCACGACCTGATCCGTCGCGTCGTCGGCCGGCCGATGCTGTCCGTGCTCGCCGACGAAGCCGGGGAGGAAGGGGCGATCTTCGAGGGGACCGCGGACGGTTTGCGGCTCGTCGGCCCATCGCCGGCGCTGGCCCTGCCGGGCGGGATCTACCGGCTCGGTCTCGGCACCGACCAGCGGGCCGGCAAGATCCGACTGGTGCTCACTTGGCGACCGCTCGTCGCCGGTGACGACGCCCCGCCGCCCGATGCCGACGACAATGTCGCGGTGCTCGTCGACGATATCGACAGGGTCCGGTTCTCCTACTTCGGCACCGACGACGCCGACGAGGGGGAGGCGGGCTGGCTCGATCAGTGGCCAGGCGCCGCCGGTCCGCCGCGACTGGTGCGCATCGACGTGACCTTCGCCGAGGGCGACCGGCGGCGCTGGCCGCCGCTGATCGTCGCACCGCTGGTGGTGGTGCCGGCGCTATGACCGCCGGTCGGGTGTGCGGCTTGGAAAATTCGCCGCCGTGGACTACCTTTGCGTGTCGGCGCCACCGCCGGACAAACGGGAGCGGGCGAGTCCCGGCCGGCGGCGCTTCGACGACCGCGTCGACCCGAACGAGTGTGTCCGATCCCGGCGGATGAAACAGCGGCTGACACGACTGCGGGGGACCGTCCGCGCCTTCTTCGCCTGGTGGTCCGGCGAACTGGCGGCGATGCTCCCGCCGCGCCTGCTGCGCTGGCTGCGCCCCGAGGCGGACCGGCTGATCCTCGAACTCGCCGAGGACGCCCTGATCGTTCGGCATGCCGCCGGACCGTCGGCGCGCGACCTGGGCCGCGTCCGATTGACGAGCGGGGAGCGGGAGGCCGAACGGAGCGCGGTCGCCGATCTCGTCGACGGCGTCGGATCCGACCGGACGACGGTGACGCTGCGGCTGCCGCAACGCCAGGCCCTGCGCAAGGTCCTCGATCTGCCCGCGGCGGCGGAGGAGAGCCTGCGTCAACTCCTCGCCCTCGAGATGGATCGCCAGACCCCGTTCTCGTCGGACGAGGTCTATTTCGACTACCGGGTCGTCGGGCGCCGCCGCGAGACGCGCCGGATCGACGTCGAGATCGTCGTCGTCCCGCGGGCGATCGTCGATGCGGCGGTCTCCCGCGCCCGCGGTTGGGGACTGGCGCCGGACACCGTCGACATCGCTCGTGACGACACTGAATCCGCCGTTCCGCTGAACATCCTGCCTGAAAGCGCGGCGCCACGGGGAAGCCGTCTCGTCGGCGCCCTGTCGGTCGTGTTCGCCGTCGTCGCCGCCCTTCTCGCCGTCGCGGTCGTCCAGCAGCCGCTGGAGCGCCAGCGTGCCGAGGTCGAGCGACTCGCCCGGGAGGTGGCCGCCGCCCGGGCGGAGGCGGAGACCGGGCGCCGCCTCGAGGAGGAGATCGGCCGCCTCGTCCGGCAAGATCGGTTCATCGTCGAGAAGAAGAACCGGCAGCCACCCCTCGTCGCGGTCCTCGGCGAGGTAACCCGGCTGCTGCCGGACGACACCTGGCTGTTCCGGATGCGCGTCTTCGAAGGCGACGTGCAGACGTTCGGCTACTCGCCGGCGGCGTCGACCCTGATCGGTGCCATCGAGCAGTCCGACCTGTTCGAGAGCGCCCAGTTCCGCGCGCCGACAACACGGGATCCGCGGGTCGACGCGGACCGTTTTCACATCGCGTTCAGGATCGTGGGAACCGCCAAGCCATGAAGCCGCTGTCGCCGCCGACCAGCCGCGGCCTCGCCTTGTTGCTGCTCGGCATCGTGCTGGTCCTCCCCTATGCGCTCATCGTCCAGCCGGTGATCGAAAAACGGGCGACGTCCCGGGAAACCCTCGCCGACTACCGCGACCAGCTCGAACGCTATCGGCGGATCGCCGCCAACGTTCCGTCTCTCCAGGCCCATCTCGAGGAGGTCAGGCGCGACCCGAAGTCCAGCGATGCCTACCTGTCCGGCGACAACGAGTCGCTGGTCGCGGCCAGTCTGCAGAACCGGATCAAGACGATCATCGAGTCGAGCGGCGGCAGCCTCGCCAGCACCCAGATCCTTCCCTCGAGCATCGAACAGGGGTTCCGGGTGGTCACGGTCCGGGTCCGGATGACTGCCGACATCGACGCCGCGACCCGGACGCTGTATGCCCTGGAGGCCGATCCGCCCTACCTGTTCATCGATAACGTCGACATCAGTTCGCGGCAGGTGCGACGCACCCCCGGCAGCGGACGACCGGCCACCGAAGACGTGCAGCTGAACATCAGCTTCGACGTCTACGGTTATCTGAGGGTGAGTTGACGATGGCCCGCGGACGCCACGTTTCGATGCGAGGTCCGGTCATCCTGGCGTCGCTGTGCGCGATCCTCGCGGCCGTCCTGGCGGTCCAGCGGGTCGTCGGAAGCGGGGAGGAGGAGCGCGCCGCCGTCGCCGCCGCACCGTCATCGCCGCCGCGACTCGATCCCGAGACCGACGGTCGGACCCGCTTTGACATGCTGCCGCCGGAATCCTATGCCGACGTGTCCGAACGGCCGCTGTTCCTGCGATCCCGGCGGCCGCCGCAGCCCGGAGACGAGATTGCCGAGCAACGACCGCTGCCGAGGGCGCCTGCCGACTTCGTCCTCAGCGGGGTCGTCGTCGCCGGAACCCAGCGGCTCGCCCTTCTCCAGGGGCAAGGGTCCGACGCCATCGCGCGGGTTGCGGAGGGACAGGACTACGAAGGTTGGACCGTGGAGACGATCGAGCCGAACAAGGTCGTGCTGCGGCGTGGCCAGGATGTCACCGAGATCGTTCTCGAGGACAAGGCGAGAAGACCGCCGCCCCCCGACCGGCGCCGCGACGCGCGACGCCGGATCCCGCCGGAGCAGCCCGATTCCGGCGACTCCGGGACGAGTCAGTAGGGCCGTGGCGGACCGGAGACGACCGCGCCGCCCGGCCGGGTGCGTTACCCGGTTCCCACACCCGGAGGGCAATCGACAATCTCGGCTTGCCGTGCACTTGCGCGCGCGCGCAATTGTTGTTTTAAGGAAGGCGTCGATCCTGGTCGCACCGGGCATGCCGTCTGCCGGCCGCGGCGCCGGCGCGAAGGGGTGGGTTCAGCGATGGCGGCAGGGGGTGTGTTGAAGGGCCCGTTCGTATCGGGGATCGTGCTCTGCGGCGTCGCCCTCTGGCTCGCCTCCTGCCAGCCGCGGCCGTTCTTCGACGATCCGGCGGCGCGACCGCCGCGATCGACCGACCCGGCGGTGTTGCGGGACAGCACGGCGGAGCCGGTTCTCCCCGGCAGTGAAGGTCCTCCGGTGCGGGCGAAGGGCGGTGTCTACAAGGGCACCGACCGCTTCACCGGTCAGGCGGCGTCCGCACCGCCGCCGCTGACGGAGACGCTCGACGGCGGCTTCACCCTCAACTTCGCCGATGCCGATCTTCGCGAAGTCGTGCGCGCCATCCTCGGCGACACGCTCGGCGCCAACTTCGTCGTCGATCCCACGGTGCAGGGAGCGGTGACGCTGCAGACCAGCCGACCGATCGGCCGCGCCGCCCTGCTCCCGACACTCGAGCACGTGCTCGGGCTGAACGGTGCCGCGCTGGTGCAGATCGACGGCCTCTACAAGGTGGTTCCGGCCGACCAGGCGTTCCGTGGCACCGCCAAACCGCGCTTCTACATGCCGCCAAGGTCCGGAAACGCCGGCACCAGTGTGGTGATCGTCCCCCTCGAGTTCGTCGGCGCCCTGGAGATGGAGAAGGTGCTGGAGCCGTTCGCACCCCCCGGCGGCATCCTGCGGGTCGACCCCGGCCGCAACCTGATCATCCTCGGCGGCAGCCAGAACGAACTCATGAACATGCTGGACACCGTCGAAACGTTCGACGTCGACTGGCTGGCCGGAATGTCGTTCGGACTGTTCCCGGTCCAGTCGGCCGAAGCCAAGGCGATCGTCGAGGAGCTCAAGGAGGTGTTCGGCGATCCGGCCGAGGGGCCATTGGCCGGAGTCCTTCGCTTCGTCGCGGTCGACCGCCTCAACGCCGTTCTGGTGATCTCGTCGCGATCCGTCTACGTCGACAAGGCCAGGACCTGGATCCAGCGGCTGGATGTCGGCGAGGGAGAGGTTCCGAGGATCTTCGTCTACTACGTCGAGAACAGCCGCGCCGCCGACCTCGCCGCGGTGCTCGGCGAGATCTTCGTCGGCGGCGAGGGCGTCAAGCGGCCGGCGCTCGCCCCCGGCCTCAGCCCGGTCGCGTTGCGAACCGAGGAGCAGAAGCCGGAGCCCGTCGTCTCCGCGGTCGACCCCACCGGGGGCGGCGCGTCCCTGGGGATGGCCGGGCCGGTGCGGATCATCGCCGACGAGGTCAAGAACGCCCTCGTCGTCCTGGCGACCCCGCGCGACTACCGGATCATCGAGGCGGCTCTGAAGAAGCTCGATATCGTGCCCTTGCAGGTGCTGATCGAGGCGACGATCCTGGAGGTCGCGCTCAACGACTCGCTACAGTATGGGGTCGAGTGGTTCTTCCGCTTCGGCGACACCGCCGCGACCTCCCGCAACCGCAGCAGCCTGCCCTTCTCCGCCGTCCCGGGCGCAGCTTCGCCGCTGTCCGGCTTCACGTTCGTGTTCCAGAACGCCGATGCCCGGGTCATCATCGATGCCCTCGACGCCGTCAGCGACATCAACGTCATCTCGTCGCCGTCGATCTTCGTGCTCGACAACCAGACCGCCAGTCTGCAGGTCGGCGATCAGGTCCCGGTGGCGACCCAGGCGCGGCAAGGCGCGGATGTGACGTCCGATCTGGTCCAGACCATCGAGTATCGCGACACCGGCACCATCCTCAACGTCACCCCCCGCGTCAACGCCGGCGGCCTGGTGAGCATGGAGGTTTCCCAGGAAGTCAGCAACGTCAGGGCCGAGGAGCGGCCGGAAAGCCGGCAGCCGGTCGACTCGCCGACGATCTCGACACGAAAGATCGAGAGCACCGTGGCGGTGCAGAGTGGCCAGACCGTGGCCCTCGGTGGCCTCATCCGTGACGAGCGATCGCGGGGGTCGCGAGGGATTCCGCTCCTGTCGCGCATCCCCGTGCTCGGCTTTCTGTTCGGAAGCAAGTCGGAACAGGCCTCGCGGACGGAGCTCCTGGTGCTGATCACCCCGCGGGTGGTCCCCAACCAGGAGCAGGCCCGCCAAGTCACCGAGGAGCTACGCCGCCGCCTGCGGACGATCGCGCCGCTCGAGGAGCGGCTGTAGCGGCAGGACGCCGGCCGCCGCCGATGGCGCACCACCGCCAACCTGGAATCGCCCTGATCGCGGTGCTCTGGGTGTTGCTGCTGCTCGCCTTCCTCGCCGCCAGCTTCGGCGCCGGCACCCGCACCGGCGCCAATCTCGCCCGCAACCTGGTCGAGAACGCCAAGGCGGCAGCCCTCGCCGACGCCGGGATCCAGCGGGCGATCGCCGCCCTGGCACGGCCAACCGAGGTGGGCGGAGTGAGGGTCGACGGCACCGCTTACGCCTGGACGTTCGGCGGTGGCGAGGTCCGCTTCGCGGTCCGCGACGAGGGTGGCAAGATCGACCTCAACGCCGCGTCGGTCGGCCTGCTGGGCGGCCTGTTGCGGGCCGCCGGCCTGGGCGAGGCCGACAGCGCCGCCCTCGCCGACGCCATCGCCGACTTTCGTGACCCGGACGACGAGCGCCGGCTGCGCGGCGCCGAGGATGCCGACTATCGCTCCGCCGGCCTGTCCTCCGAGGCCAAGGACGCCCCGTTCGAGTTGGTCGAGGAACTGCTCCAGGTGCGCGGCATGACCACCGAGCTGTACCGGCGGCTGCAACCGGCGGTCACCGTCCATACCGGCGCATCGAGGCCGGACCGGTCGATCGCGCCGCCGCTCGTTCTCGCGGCCCTGTCGGCCGCCCGCTCGGACGATCCGGAGGGCGACGACATCGACGACATGGACGGCGAGCTGGACGATCCGCAACGACGCGACCCGGGGGCGACCGACAGCGGGGCGCCGCGGCCGCCGGGCGCGTTGACCCCGCTTGCCGAGGACGGTTCCGACGACCGCTCCGGTCTCGGCGTCTACGCCGTGCATGCGGAGGGCCGGAGCGCCGGCGGCGCCGTGTTCGCGCGCGAGGCCGTGGTCCGCCTCCGCGAGGGCGAGGATCCGCCGTACCTGGTGCACGCCTGGACCCAGGGACGCAGAGAGCTTTTTCCGCCCGAGCGGGGCCGCGGAGAGGGCGATCGGCCGGCGGGGTGGAGCCCATGAGGGACGAGGGACGATGAACGGGACGAAAGACGGCGGCTCGGTCGCCGCCACCAAGCGCGAACTCGATCACGCCCTCGCCGCGCTGGCCGATCCCGGCGCCGGGTCGGTCGCCAACCTGGAATGCCGGGTCAGCGACCTGCAGGTCCGATTGATCGCGACGCCGGCCCGCGACCTCGCCGACGTCGAGGCGCGGCTCGAACTCGTTCGCCGGCTGGTGACGGAGGTCGCCGGCCCCGGCTACCTCCTCGAAGTCGTGGAGGCCACCCTCGGGGATGTCCGCGCGATGCGGACCCTGAAACCGTGACCGCCATTTTCCCCAGGAAACTTGTAATTTTCCACCGCCACCGCGCTCTTGTCCACAGCCTTTGCGGGTCGACCGATTGCACGGTGGCGCTGCGACCGTCGATACTGTCGGTGCGGGGACCTGTTGCGGGGTCGGTGCGGATCGTCGAACCGCGGGACGCCCGCCGCTGGCAGGGGGAGAGCGGGGTGAGGCACTTTCTCGGCGAGAGGTGGCCGGAACTCACCGTGGCGACCGGCGTCGCGGTGATGTGGCTTGCGATCGTCGCCGCGTGGTTCGACCCCTAGCCCGGATGTCGCGGGAGAGGGTCGGCGGTCAACCCTGCTTGGCCCGGATCGCCGCCGCCCGCGCCTTCATTCTTGCCGCTTCGCTTTCACGCCCGGTGCGATCGAGCAGCCTGGCGTAGTTGTCGAGCGACTGCGAGACCGCCGGATGCTCCGGTCCCAGGGATGTCTCCAGCACCGCCAGCGACCGCCGGAAGGCCGCCTCCGCGTCGGCGTACCGGCCCTCATCGAGATAGATCAGCCCGAGGTTGTTGAGAATGGTCGCGACGTTGGGGTGTTCGGGGCCGCCCGCCTTCTCGACGATCGCCAGCGCCCGCTGGTACTGCGCCTCCGCCAGCGCGCCTTTGCCCTGCGACTGATAGACCGCGGCGAGGTTGTTGAGGGTCGGCAGGATGCGGGGGTTCTCGATCCCGAACGCCTGTTCCAGGATCGCGAGCGCCCGTTCCAGCGGCCGTTCGGCGTCGTCGTAGGCGCCCCGCGCCTGGTGGATGGCGGCGAGATTGGTGAGCGAGGCGGCGAGTCGGGGGTCGTAGGGGCCGAACCGCTCGGCCTCGGCGACGGCGGCGCGGAAGGACCGCTCGGCGGCGGCGAAATCCCCCTGCTTGTACGCCGTGCTGCCGGCGGACATCGCATCCTCCCAGGGGCCGGCGTGAGCGGCCGTCCCGGCGAGCAGGGAGAAGACAACCACCAGGCAAACGCCCAGTCCCGTCACACGGTTGCGGATCATGGTCGGCAGGCTCCTCGTCGGGTGCGCATTGGTCGCCGCCGGCAGTGTACGACAGCCGGACGTGCCCGGTCGTTCAAAACCGCGTGTCCGCGTGGGTATCCCGACAGTTGACCAGCCGTGGCGCTTGTGAGCGCCGTGGTGCGTCTGGCATGGTGGAAGGGTGATGGCGAGCGGATCGATCGCGAGGGGCTGGCGGGGCGACGGGCGGCGGCGGACCGCCGCGGTCGCGGCGATCGCCATGGTCCTGTGGACGGTCTCTGCGGTGGCATCCGCCGCCCCGTCGCCGCCGTGTTCGACCTCCGGCACCTGGGTCGATCCGGCGACCGGGGCCGCCGTCGCCCATGATGACGTGATCGCCCGGCACGCCCGCGGGGCGGTGGTGTTGCTCGGCGAGGACCATCACGACGCCCGTCACCATCGCTGGCAGCTGCACACGATCGCCGCCCTGCACGGCCGGCGGCCGGACATCGTCCTCGGCTTCGAGATGTTCCCGCGCGACGTCCAGCCGACGCTCGACCGCTGGGTCGCCGGTGAACTGACGCCGGAGGCGTTCCTCCGCGAGGCCGGCTGGGTCGAGGTCTGGGGCATCGACGCCGACCTGTACCTGCCGCTGTTCCTGTTCGCGCGCCAGCATCGGGTGCCGATGGTCGCGCTCAACGTCGATCGCGCCCTGATCGCGCGGGTCGGCCGGGACGGCTGGTCGGCGGTCGCGGCGGCGGACCGTCAGGGCCTCTCCGACCCGGCGCCGGCGAGCGAGGACTACCGGCGCGCGCTGGCCGAGGTGTTCGCGATGAAACGCCGCCACGGGGCCGCGGGCGCCGCGGCGGGGGCCGACGGTTCGACCGATCCGGCGCTCCTCCGCTTCGTCGAGGCGCAATTGACCTGGGATCGGGCGATGGCCGAGGCGATCGCCGGCGCCCGCCGGTCCGGCGGCGATCCGCTGGTCGTCGGCATCGTCGGCCGCGGCCACGCCGAACACCGCTGGGGCATCCCCCACCAGCTCGCCGCGCTCGGCATCGCCGATGTCGCCGTGCTGTTGCCGATCGCCCCGGGTGACGACTGCGCGGCGATGGCCCCCGACGTCGCCGATGCGGTGTTCGTCGTCGAACGAGGGGAGGATCCGGACCCGTCGCGGCCGCGCCTCGGGGTGCGGGTCGAGACCACCGAAGCCGGGGTCAGGATCGACGCCGTGGTGGAGGGCGGCATCGCCGCCGCCGCCGGCATCCGCGCCGGCGACATCGTCGTTGCCGCCGCCGGCTACCCGGTCGCTCGCAGCGGCGATCTGATCGAGATTGTCGGTCGGCAGGCGCCGGGAACCTGGCTGCCGGTGACGCTGCGCCGCGACGGCGCGACGCTGGAGGTGGTCGCCCGCTTTCCGCGCGGCGGCGATGCAGAGCGATGATCGGCCGCCACTCGGCGGTCGGGGTCGCGGTGCTGGCGCTGGCGACGGTGCTGGCGGCGGGGCTGTCGTCGGGGCTGTCGTCGGGGCCGGCGGCCGCGCCCGCCGACCAGACGCGGCCGGTGCCGCATCACGTCATCGCGCTTCGCCTCGATCCGCAGGCCGGCCACCTCGACGTCGTCGATCGCCTGACGGTGACCGGTCCGGCGACCGTCGATCTCACGCTCGCGCCGTGGCTGCGGATACGGTCGGCGACCGTCGACGGCCGCCCGCTGGCACCCGATGCCAGCCAGATGACCGTGAACGACGGCGAGGTGCGGGAGATCGCCCGTGCCTATAGCGGCGTGCCGACGACGCCGGAGCCCGCCCGGTCGAGCGGCGCCGCCGGCGGCGTCCCCGGCGATCGCCCGCTGATCGGTCCCGAGGGCTCGTACCTGCCGGCCGGCGGCGGCTGGCTGGCGGCAACGGACCGCGGGGCGGTGACCTACAGGCTGACGGTGTCGGTGCCGCCCGGCGCCCGCGCGGCGGCCACTGGTGACCTGGTCGAGGAGGCGGCGACCGCCGACGGCGCGCGTGCGACGTTCGCCGCCGCGCGGCCGTCGGAACCGCCGTCGGTGTTCGCCGGACCGTTCGTCGTCCGCGAACGCCGCCGCGGCGGCGTTCGATTGCGAACCTATTTCCATGCCGAACTGGCGGACCTCGCCGACGATTATCTCGACCGGGCCGGGGACCACCTGGAGCGGTTCGCCGCGACGATCGGCCCCTATCCGTTCGCCGATTTCGCGATCGTGTCGTCACCGCTACCGGTCGGCCTCGGCTTCCGGAACCTGACCTACATCGGCCGGCGGGTGCTGCCGCTCCCGTTCATGCGCGACCGTTCGCTGGCCCATGAGATCCTGCACAACTGGTGGGGCAACGGCGTCTACGTCGACGGCGGCAACTGGTCGGAGGGACTGACCACCTACATGGCCGACTATGCCCTCGCCGCGGAGCGAGGCGAGGACGAGGCGAGGCGCATGCGGCTCGACTGGCTTCGGGATTTCGCGGCGCTGCCGCCGGAACGGGATTTCCCGCTGACGGCGTTCGTCGCCCGCCGGCACGACGCCGGCCAGGTGGTCGGCTACGGCAAGGCGGCGTTCGTGTTCCACATGCTGCGGACCGAGATCGGGGCGTCGGCGTTCGACGACGGCATCCGCCTGTTCTGGCGGCGGCATGCCTTCGCCACTGCCGGATGGCCGGATCTCCGCCGCGCCTTCGAGGAGGCATCGGGTTGGAACCTCGGCTGGTTTTTCGACCAGTGGGTTCGGCGGCCAGGTGCGCCGGACCTGCGGCTGATCGCCGCCCGCAGCGAGGTCGAGGAGGGCCGCCATCGTGTCGTTCTCACCCTTGGCCAGGACGACCCCGGCTATGCCCTGACGGTGCCGGTCGGCGTCGCCACCGAGCGGGGTTCTACCCGCACCGCGGTCCGGGTGAGCGGCCCCGAGACCGAGGTGGCGATCGACGTCGACGGCGCGCCTTCGGCGGTGACCGTCGATCCCGATCACCAGGTGTTTCGCCGCCTCGCCGCCGCGGAGCTGCCGCCGATCCTGCGCACCGTCACGCTGGCCCCCGCGGCCACGGTGGTGGTCGCGACCGACGATGCCGACGAGGCGGCCCGTGCGCTGGCGATGCGCCTGCTCGATCGGCCGCCCCGGTTCGCCGCCGCCGCCGCCGCGGCCTCGGCGGCGGCGCCGCTGCTCGTGATCGGGACCCGAACGGCGGCCGGGCCGGTGCTGGAGGAGCTCGGCCTCGGCCCGATTCCGGACCGTCTCGCCGGGCAGGGGACGGCGCAGGTGTGGGCGGGGCGGGTCCCGGACGACGGTCGGGCGTTCGCCGTGGTCGTCGCCGACGACGCGGCGGCCCTCGGCGCACTGCTGCGTCCGCTGCCGCATTACGGCCGCGAGAGTTACCTCGCCTTCGACCGGACCGAGGTCGTCGTCAACGGCGTGTGGCCGGCCGGCGACGGCGGACTCCACCGGGCGTTCGTTCTGCCGGCGGACGATCGGCGATCGCCGCCCGATGGATGACTTGCGGCGCATCTTCCGCTAGACAAGCGCAACGTCGGCGGATCAGCTCGCCGCGACGAGGCAACGGACAGGGACAGGGCAGCCGCCATGGTCGAGGCCGACGAGCCGCGGGACGGGACCGTCGACGATCGCGGGCGCCCGGATCGGACGACGGGGAGGATCGGACACGACCATGAGGCGTCGCTGTTCGTCGACATGGACGGCGTGCTGGTCCACACCGACACCACCACCGAGGCGGTGTTCACGCTCGTTCGCGACAACCCGGCGGCCGCGCTGCTCGTGCCCCTGTGGTTGCTGAAGGGACGGGCGTACCTCAAGCGCCGCATCGCCGAGCGGGTCGACATCGATCCGGCGAGATTGCCCTACAACCACCGCTTCGTCGCCTACCTGAAGGCCGAGCGGGCGGCCGGTCGGCGGCTGGTCTTGGCGACGGCCGCCGACGCCGCCTACGGCGAGCGGGTCGCCGCCCATCTCGGCCTGTTCGATGCGGTGATCGGTTCCGACGGGACGGTCGATCTGTCAGGCACGCGCAAGCTGGAGGCGATCCGCGATCTCACCGGCAATGGCCCGTTCGGCTACGCCGGCAATCACCGCCAGGACCTGCCGATCCTGGAGCATGCCCGGACGCCGATCGTCGTCAATCCGGAACCGGCCCTCCGGCGCATCGCCGCCACTCGGCTCGAACACGCGCGAACGTTCGACGACGGGCTGCAGACCCGCCGCGACTGCATCTTCGCGCTGCATCCATGGCGCTGGCTGATCAACGGGCTAGTGCTGCTGCCGGTGCTGCTGATGACCGACGTCGGCGGAGCGTGGGAGTGGCTGCACGCGGCCGGAGCGGCGATCGCCTTCTGCCTGTTCGCATCGGCGCTCTATCTGTTCGACGATCTGCTGCACCTCGCCAAGCGGCGGTCGCTGCCCCGGGAAAGCCACAGTCCGGTGGTCGCGGGACGGGTTTCCGCCGACCGGATCGCCCTGGTCGTGCCGGCGCTGGCGGTGGCCGGCCTCGTCCTCGCGGCTCTGGTGTCGGTCGAACTGGTGGCGCTGTTCGGGTTGTTCGCGTTCGTCTGGGCGCTGGGCACGACGACGGCCCCCCACGCCGCCGTTGCCGCGGTCCTCGCTGCCGGTCTGCTGTCGGCGATCCGCGTCCTCGCCGGCGGGGTCGCGATCGCCGCCGTGACGCCGTTATGGCTGATCGGCGTCGGCTTCGCCGTCGGCGCCGTGGTCGAACTCGGGCGCCCCCGCAGGCTCGGGTTCATCTGAACCGCGGCCC
>JBHJOP010000116.1:0-8613 GCA_050329575.1 Rhodospirillales bacterium
GTCGCCGCCGGGGTGCGGCGCATCGAGGCGGTGACCGGCGCCGCCGCGGAAGCGCACGTCGCCGCCGAGGAGGCGGCGCTGCGCGAGGCCGCGGGGCTGCTGCGGACCGCGCCGGCGGAGCTGCCGGCCCGCGTCGCCGCCCTGCTCGAGGAGCGCCGAAAGCTCGAACGCGAGCTTTCGGAGGCCCGCCGGGCGCTGGCGACCGGCGGCGGCGGTGCGAAGGCGGTCAAGGAGATCGGCGGCATCCGCTTCTCGCCGCGGCTGCTCGACGGCGTGCCGGCCAAGGACTTGAAGAGCCTCGCCGACGACGTCAAGAAGCAGCTCGGCTCCGGAGTCGTCGCGCTGGTGTCGGCGGCCGACGGCCGGGCGTCGCTGGTGGTCGGCGTCACCGAGGACCTGACGGCGCGGATCAGCGCCGTCGATCTGGTGCGCATCGGCGCGGCGGCGCTGGGCGGCAAGGGCGGCGGCGGCCGGCCGGACATGGCCCAGGCCGGCGGCCCCGATGCGGCCAGGGCGCAAGCGGCGGTGGACGCCATCGAGAACGCCCTCGCCGGGGCGGCCTGACCGCGGTCGACGGCACCGGAAGACCCGACCGCGGGGTCCGCTTCGCGGCGAGGAGGGTGCGATCTCCCTCCGCTCCGTGTTGACTTATCCCCCTATTGTACGTAGGTGTATTCCCCGACCGCCGCCGGCGGCCGATGGGGAGACAACAGCCTGCACGCGCCGGCGCGTGCCTTGTGGGGAAGGGGAACACCGATGAAGACGTCGACCACCACCATGATCGCCGCTTCCGTCTCGGCGGCGGTTCTCGCCGCCGCGGCCACGGCACGGGCCTACGAGCCGGGCGACCTCGTGATCCAGCTGATGGGGCAGGGGCTTTATGCCGATGCCAGCGGCAGTGTCGGTCAGGGAACCGGGTGGAACTACGACAGCGGCCCGATCTCCGCCAATCCCGCGCTCAACATCTCCTACTTCCTCACCAAGAACATCGCCGTGCAGACGGTGCTGGCCGTGCCGCAGTTGAACGTCGATCTCGACACCGGCGACAAGACCACCGCCGCCACCGAGCAGTGGGTGCTGCCGCTCAGCATCATTCCCCAGTACCACTTCTTCAGCGACGCCATGGTGTCGCCCTACGTCGGTGCCGGCCTCACCTACGCCATGCTGTGGGAGAAGAACAGCAAGCTGGGCGGCGCCGACGTCGACGTCGAGAACACCTGGGGCGGCCTGGTCAACGTCGGTCTCAACATCAAGATCCCGCAGACTCGGTGGACGGTGAGCATCGATGCCAAGAAGTGGTGGCTGAACCCGACCAACGTCGACCTCGACGGCGACCGGATCGGCAACCTGACCGTCAATCCGTGGTTCTTCGGCCTCGGCGTCGGCTACACCTTCTCGACGCCGCCGGTGTTCTAGGGTCCTTGGGGGCGCGGGCGCAGCGAGCCCTTGAACCGCTCGCCGCGGCCGCCTACCCTCGCGGCCGCCGATGCCGGCGCCGGGAGGAAGCCATGGACACCCGCTTCGAAGGAACCGACAGCTACGTCGCCACCGACGACCTCAGGGTCGCGGTCAATGCCGCGGTCCGGCTGGAGCGGCCGCTGCTGGTCAAGGGCGAGCCCGGAACCGGCAAGACCATCCTCGCCCACGAGATCGCCCGCGCGCTCGGGCTGCCGCTGATCCAGTGGCACATCAAGTCGACCACCAAGGCGCAGCAGGGCCTCTACGAGTACGACGCGGTGGCCCGGCTGCGCGACTCGCAACTCGGCGACGCCCGCGTCCACGACATCGGCAACTACATCGTCAAGGGGCGCCTCTGGGAGGCGTTCACCGCCGCCGTCCGCCCGGTCTTGCTGATCGACGAGATCGACAAGGCCGACATCGAGTTCCCCAACGACCTGCTGCTCGAACTCGACCGCATGGAGTTCCACGTCTACGAGACCCAGGAGACGGTGGTGGCGGCGCAGCGGCCGGTGGTGGTGATCACGTCCAACAACGAGAAGGAGCTGCCGGACGCGTTCCTGCGCCGCTGCTTCTTCCACTACATCCGCTTTCCCGACCGCGAGACCATGGAGCGGATCGTCGACGTCCACTATCCGGGCATCCACCGCCGCCTGGTCCACGACGCGCTGACCGTGTTCTTCGAGATCCGCGAGGTGCCGGGGCTGAAGAAGAAGCCCTCGACCTCGGAGTTGCTCGACTGGCTCAAGCTGCTGCTGGTCGAGGACATCCCGCCGGAGGCGCTGAAGGCCAAGGACGCCCGCGAGCTGATCCCGCCGCTGTACGGGGCGCTGCTCAAGAACGAACAGGACGTGCACCTGCTCGAACGCCTCGCCTTCCTCAAGCGCCGCGAGGAACGCTGACCAGCGCCGTCGGGGCGGGGGCGACGGGCGAGGGCGACCGGCGGAGGTCGGGGACGCTCCCCCCTTTTTTCGACGCGGGACGTGGAATCCAAGACGTCTCGTCGATCGTGATCGGCTACCCCACGTCGGCATGGACGTCGGTCGGCCCGACAGGTGACAACGGCCCCCGCCGGTGCTAGCCTCGCGTGTTGCGTCGACAAGGGGTGGGAGCGATGCCGCTGAAATCCTATGGCGTACTGAAGGGACGGCCGATCGACCGCCGGCTCGGCACCCACGCCAACGCCCACTACCAACTGCACCTGGTCGACGACGACGCCGATTACCGGATCGCCGTCAACGTGCGCTCCAAGCTGGCACCGTCCGAGCTCGAATACCTGATCGACGATCCGTTCCGCCACCCGGTCACCGACGGACTGCCGGCGCTGCCGGCGGGCTTCCATCCGCTGCCGCGCCGCCCCGGCGGCCTCGCTCTCGACTTCATCCGCGGCAACCTGTTCGACCGCACCCGGATGCGGCCGCTGCCGTTCGACGTGCCCGGCCCCGACAACGACCTGAACGAGGCGCTCGACGCCGTCGTCCGCCCGGCCCTGGCCGAGGAGGACGCCATGATCTACGCCTTCGGCGAGCGCTGGGGGCCGGAGCCGGCGACGCGCGACAAGATCTTCGGCTTTCGCCCCGGCAACGGCATCCACGACATCCACATGAACCAGGGCAACGTCGGTTCGTTCGTCGCCCAGGACGGCGTCTGGCAGGACGGCGCCATGTTCGTGCACCTGCCGTCGGCCGACCGCTGGGTCGCGGTGTTCCTCAAGTTCCAGTCGCAGACCTGGCACACCGACGACGTCGACGGCCACCGCATCGAGACGCCGCCGACCCCCACGCCGGCACCGCCGCCGGTGGAGCGCGACGGCCTCGTGCGCATCGTCGCCGCCCTGGTCAACCCGGAGGGCCCCGCCCCGGAGCGCGAGACCGTGACGCTGCTCAACACCTCGCCGCAACCGATCGGGCTCGCCGGCTGGGCGATCGCCGACAGGAACAAGCAGAAGCACGGTCTCTCCGGAACGCTCGCCGCCGGCGCCACCCTGGTCGTCGACCTGCCCGAGCACGTCCAACTCGGCAACAAGGGCGGCATCATCACGCTCTTGGACGACCGCGGGCTCAAGATCGACGGCGTCGCCTACACCCGCGACCAGGCGAGCCGCGAGGGCTGGACGATCGTCTTCTGACCCCTTCGCGACCCCGGCCGATGCGCCGCGACGACTTCCCCTGTTTCTCTGCGGCCAGCTCCTGGATCCGCTCGGATTGAAATCGGGGAAGCCCCCCTTTCTTCCGAATCGCGCAGCGGGGTGACGGGGGACGAAAGACGGAAGAGGGCGCGGCTCTTCGCTCGGATTAATTCTCCTGAGCGCTTATGATACAGTGCAAAGCCTGATCCGACAGTCCGAATTGATCATAGGGTTCGTCGCAATGAACATCGCCTTCTTGCTTGGATCCGGCGTGTCGATTCCTGCCGGTTTCCCGAGGACGGTCGAACTCACCCAGGCCGTGCTCTACGGAAATGGCTACGCCCGACACACCGATGGCTCGTATTACAAGGGGCCAGCGCAATGCGAACACGCCGGCATGGCGGATTTCCATGTTCCGCCCATATCCCGCTTTCTCCGCTGGCTCAACTGTCAAGTAGTCGATTATTACGATGATCGTTTGGGTCGGGAGGTAAACTACGAGGATCTTTACTACCTTGTTGAGCAGATACGCCATGAAGAAGTAGGGGAGCTCGACAATCCCTTCGTTCGCGACGCTCGGACCCACATTGTCCGACGCTTGCACCAGTGTCCGGCTGATATCTTGCGGTCACAGGGAGGAGACGATGCCGACACGAGGATATCTGAAATAACAACGAAAATTCTTGATTATATTAGGGGTGTTGTCGTTTCTGAACTCTCCCGCAAAAATGCCAATGGCTTGTACTTGCAATTTCTCAAAGACGCGAAGGTTGACTCGGCATCCGGCCAAATATGTGTCTTCACGTTGAATCATGACCTGCTCGTAGATCAATTTCTGACTGATCACCACATTACCGTGATCGACGGATTCCAAGGCCCCATCAATGGCGTCCGTTACTTTGACCCTCGCTCCCTTTCCGACACCGGTCCTGGCTGCGTGTTGCTGAAACTCCATGGATCAATAAACTGGTATCGATTTCGGACATGCGGAGGAGATTGGTACGATGAACGGATCGGCTACACAGTTGGAAACCATGATATCGATCATACGACAGGTCCTGACGGCAAACCGCAGGAAACGGTGGAAGTGGGGCCGATCATCTTGATTGGCACCGTCAACAAGATCCTGGCGTACGCGCGGGGGATCTTTCCCGATCTCTTCGCCGAGTTCCGGCGCCGCCTCGCGACGGTGGATGCCGTCATCGTAATCGGCTACGGTTTTGGCGACCAGGGGATCAACGGCCAACTGCTCCACTGGATTTACGGGGATGGGAATCGGCGCATTGTGGTGGTCCATCCCAATCCGGCAGAACTTCGTGACGCTGCGCGAGGGGCGATCCAAAACAAATGGGACGACTGGCTGCGAAGCGGGACGCTGCGGGTCTACGAAACGGGGGCAGAGAAGGCCACGTGGAGTGAGATGTCCAAGCGGATCAGCGCCAACCCGTAACAACAGATAGGGTTCAGGCTCAACTGGTATCGGAGATCAAACGAGGCAGAGGTGTTAAATATGAACGAAATTTGCACATGTTTCTTGGCCTGATAGTGAACATAAGATTATGAAAATAACAGGTAAACAGAAGACAATTATTACAATAGCGACCGTAATGATTATTGTAATGTGTATTTTTCCGCCATGGGTTCATACGTTTCAATATGGAGGCGCGTACAGTGAGGAGCCTGCTGGATATGCATCGATATTTATCCCTCCAGAAAGAATACGCCATTCATTCGCGCATGGCGTTGAGGTAGATTTAAAGAGATTAGGTATTCAAATCTTAGTCGTATTGGTGGCCACAGGTCTCGGCTTGTTGCTGAACATGGATAGAAGGTCCGATCCAGAGTAGTGCCCTGGAGCGACTGACGGGGGTGTAAAGGGGACGCACCCCTTTTCCGAATGGCTTCCGCCCGCCGTTCGCCGCGGTAAAGGGGACATATCGCTCTCTTGAATGGATCTCGCCCGCCGTTCGCCCGGAACCGCGTTCCGACGCAGCCCGCTCATCCGCCCTCCTGGTTTTCCGCCAGCCAGATCTTGATCAGCGACTGGTAGGGGACGTCGCGCTTGTTGGCGGCGACCACGATGCGCTCCGGCAGGCTTACCGGCAGCCTGAGCGAGATGGCGGTGGGGTAGACTGCGCGTTCTCTCCGGAGAGAAAGCCTGTGCGATCCAGGTTCGACACGGCTTCAGAGAGGTCCGCCCGCGCTACGCCATCCTTGGCGGAACACGCACGGGCCTCCATAATCGGCGTTTGGATGAATGCTGGCGGGAGACAGGAGATGCGACTGACGGCCGTGCTGATCCCTGCCCCCGAGGGAGGGCTGATCGCACTCAATCCCGAGACGGGCACGACGACCCAGGGCGAAACCATCGAGGAAGCCATCGCCAACCTTCGCGAGGCGACGACATTGTACCTGGAGGAATTTCCGTTGGTGAAAGGCGGGGAACCACTGGTGACGACATTCGAGGTGGAGGCGAGTGGCTAGGCTGCCGCGCCTGTCCGGCGCCGATGTCGTCAAGGCGTTGCAGGCGCAGGGCTTCGTCGTCGCCCGGCAACGGGGAAGTCACATCGTGATGCGACGGGGATCCAGCGGGTGCGTCGTTCCCAACCATCGCGAACTCAAGGCCGGCACCCTGGTCGGTGTGTTGAAGCAAGCGGGGGTAACGCCGGAAGCGCTCATCGAGGCTCTTCGCAGGAAATAGCAACGGGCTGCTCTGTAGTGCACCCCTGGACTGAGACAGAGAAAAGGGTGACAGGTCTCTCTTGAGAGGAGGGACGGGATGCGTCGAGAGGGCAAGGCGGAGCGGCGGTTCAGCCGCGGTTTCGGGGGTTCGGCGCGGACCGACGGCGGCGTCGAGCCCCGGATGCACGCGGCTCATCGATGGCGGGCCGGCGCCGGGTTGGCGGCGCCGCGGTGACGCTCCCCTCGCCGCGTGTGCCCTCGCTGCGGAAGGATCGATGCCCGCGGGACGATCGATGCCCGCGGTCACCCCCGCAGCGAGGACCGCGGATGCGCCCGCGCCGGCGCCAACGGCGCCTTGACGTCGCCCGAAATAGGAAATATATCTTATTCACAAGTCGTGAGACCCGGGAGGCGGGGCGGATCGCTGCGGATCGGGGCGTTCGCCGGTGGTTTCGAGGGGCGCGCCGATGGGCGGCGGCGGGGGGTTCGGGCCGGACGTCCCGCGAGTGCGCCCGCTGCGGCCTCGGACATGACGACGAATGACGACTTTTGACGATTTTTGACGATCGCGGCGGCACCGGCGCCGTCCCGTCCGCGGCGGGGATCGGTTCCGAATCAACGGCTTGGCGGCGGTTGCGGCAGCGAAACGAAGGGGGATCGAAGAATGTTGTTCTTCAAGGGGTTGATGGCGGTTTTGACGACTTTTGACGATTTTTGACGATCGATTGGACGTTCGGCGGCGCCCCTTGTGTTTCAAGGGCTTGGCCGGTTTTCCCGGCGCCGCGATCGTCGGCGGAGACCCCGGGTCGCGCTCG
The DNA here is from genome assembly GCA_050329575.1 of Rhodospirillales bacterium. Classification (GTDB taxonomy): domain Bacteria; phylum Pseudomonadota; class Alphaproteobacteria; order Rhodospirillales; family Defluviicoccaceae; genus JAUXFS01. The sequence goes on from JBHJOP010000116.1 coordinate 7,084, forward strand.
GGAATGCGGCGGCGGGTCGCCGGGGTCGCGTCGCCGGGGTCGCGTCGCCGGGGGTGCGTCGCCGGGCGTGGCGCCGGGCGGCGAATTGGGCTATCTAGCGATCGGCGTCGCCCTCCTGCGGCCGGGTGTCGGGTCTGTCTGCGATGATCAAACTGTGCGTGTTCGATTGCGACGGCACCCTGGTCGACAGCCAGCACGGCATCGTCGCCGGCATGACGGCGGCGTTCGCGGCGCACGGGCTCGCCGAGCCGGCCGCGGCGGCGGTGCGCCGGGTGGTCGGGCTGCCGCTGGCGGACGCCGTCGCCCGCCTGCTCGGCGACGCCGACGACGGCCGCGCGCCGGCGATCGCCGACAGCTACCGCACCGCGTTCGCCGATCTGCGCCGCCGCGGCGGGCTCGAGGAGCCGCTCTATCCCGGCGTGCTCGAGGGCCTGGCGGCGATCGAGGCGGCCGGCTGGCTGCTCGGCATGGCGACCGGCAAGTCCCATCGCGGCGCCATCGCCACCCTCGCCGGACACGGCCTCGAGCGCCGCTTCGCGACCGTCCAGACGCCCGACGTCGCGCTCGGCAAGCCGGCCCCCGACATGATGCTGCGGGCGATGGCCGAGACCGGCGCCGCCCCGGAGGCGACGGTGATGATCGGCGACACGTCCTTCGACATGGCGATGGCGGTCGCGGCCGGAACGTTTGCGGTCGGCGTCGCCTGGGGCTACCACGACGCGGCGGAGCTGCGCGCGGCGGGCGCCGACCTGGTGGTCGAGGCGTTCGCCGAGCTGCCGGACGCGGTCGATCGGCTGCTGGCGCGGCGGCGCTGCTCGGGCGGCGGCGCCGATCGGGGGCGGCGATGACCCGGATGGCGAAGCGCTTCTACGCCGACGCGACGGTCGCCGCCGCCGCCGCCGGGCACGGGATCGCCCTCGACGGCCGGTTGGTGACGACGCCGGCCGGCCGCCCGCTGACGCTGCCGTCCGCCGCCCTCGCGGCGGCGGTCGCCGGCGAGTGGCGGGCCCAGGGCGACCAGATCCGGCCGCAGACGATGCCGCTCACCCGCCTCGCGGCCACCGCCGTCGACCGGGTCGCGCCGGCACGGGCGGCGGTGGTCGACGGGCTCGTCGCCTACGCCGGCGCCGATCTGTTGTGCTACCGCGCCGTCGAGCCGGCGGATCTGGTCGCCCTGCAGCAGGCCGCGTGGCAGCCGCTGCTCGACTGGGCGGCCGGGGCGCTGGCCGCCCGGCTGACCGTCACCGCCGGGGTGATCCCGGTCGACCAGCCGGCGGGCGCGGTCGCTGCGCTGCGGGCGGCGGTCGAGCGGCTCGACGATCCGGCCCTGACCGCCCTCGCCGCCATCGTCCCCGTCTGCGGCTCGCTGGTGGTCGGGCTGGCGCTGGCGGCGGGCCGGATCGACGCCGAGACGGCGTTCGAGGTCTCGCAGCTCGACGAGCGCTATCAGAGCGGCCGCTGGGGCGAGGACCGCGAGGCGATGGAGAGGCGGCGGCGGTTGCGCGACGACCTGCGGTCGGCGGCGCTGTT
>JBHJOP010000097.1:0-2008 GCA_050329575.1 Rhodospirillales bacterium
CGGACAGGCGCTCGAAAGGTCGCTCCACGGCCGCGGCCGCATCCGTGTCGTCCGCGTCATCCGCCAGCGGTTTGTTTTTCGTAAGCCGCTCGATCCCGGCGATGGCCGCGAGCCTGTGCCCGATGTCGCCACACGCTCGCCTGGCGACGCGGCGTGTGGTAAGGGCGACGATCTCGGCGACGGCGGGACGGACGGCGATGACGGGCGAGACGGGGGAACGGGCGGCGACGCCGGAGGTGGTGTTGACCGCGTCCCGGCAGTTCACGGCGTGGCTGGCGGAACGCCGGCTGAGCCTGGCGTTCACCACCTATCAGGCCGGCAAGCTGTTCCTGATCGGGCTGCAGCCGGACGGGCGGCTGTCGATCTTCGAACGCACGTTCGCGCGCTGCATGGGGCTGTGCGCGGCCGGGGATTCGCTGTGGATGAGCTCGCTCTACCAGCTGTGGCGGTTCGAGAACGCGCTGCCGCCGGGGCGGGTCCACGACGGCTCCGATCGCCTCTACGTGCCCCGGGTCGCCTACACCACCGGCGATCTCGACATCCACGACGTCGCCGTCGACGGCGACGGCCGGCCGCTGTTCGTCAACACCCTGTTCAGCTGCGTCGCCACGGTCAGCGAGCGGGCGAGCTTCCGCCCGCTGTGGACGCCGTCGTTCGTCAGCAAACTGGCGGCGGAGGACCGCTGCCATCTCAACGGGCTCGCCGTCGAGGACGGTGCGCTCCGCTACGTCACCGCGGTCAGCCGCAGCGACGTCGCCGACGGCTGGCGCGATCGCCGCGACGACGGCGGCGTGGTCGTCGACGTCGCCAGCGGCGAAATCCTCGCCCACGGCCTGTCGATGCCGCACTCGCCGAGGGTGCACGACGGCCGGCTGTGGCTGCTGGAATCGGGGACCGGCCATCTCGGCGCCGTCGATCGCCGGTCGGGACGGTTCGAGGCGACGACCTTCTGTCCCGGCTATCTGCGCGGCCTGGCGTTCGCCGGCGATTTCGCCGTCGTCGGCCTGTCGAAGTGCCGCGACAACCGCACCTTCTCCGGGCTCCGGCTGGATGCCAACCTGGCGGCGCGCGACGCCGAGCCGCGCTGCGGGCTGATGGTGATCGACATCCGGTCCGGCGACATCGTCCACTGGCTCCGGATCGAAGGGATCGTCGCCGAGCTCTACGACGTCGCGGTGCTGCCCGGCGTCGTGCGGCCGACGGCGCTCGGCTTCAAGACCGACGAGATCCGCCGCACCCTCACCATCGACGAGCCGGCGGGGGCGGCGGCGCAGGGCTGACCGGGCCGGAGCGGGGGCGGTCAGAGCAGCACGAAGTCGTTCTCCAGGTAGGCCGCGAGAGGCGGGTCCTCCGCCGCCGCCACGACGGTCAGCACGTCGTCGGTGCGACTGAAGGCGACCCGGTAGCCGACCCCGTCGATGAACTGCACGTCCGTCACTTTGCGCGCGCCATTGGTGTTGACGATCCGGTCGCCTTGGGCGAGATCGAAGTCGGTGATCACGTCGTTGCCGAAACCGCCCGCCAGCCGGAACAGATCCGCCCCGGCGCCGCCCGCGAGGGTGTCGGCGCCGGCGCCGCCGTCGAGGGTGTCGCCGCCGCTGCCGCCGGCGAGGAGGTCGTTGCCGGGACCGCCGAACAGGAGATCGTCACCGGCGCCGCCGTCGAGCACGTCGTCGCCGGCGCCGCCGAACAGCGCGTCGTTGCCCGACCCGCCGAACAACGTGTCGTTGCCGCCGCCGCCGTCGAGCAGGTCGTGGCCGGAATAGCCGTGGATGCTGTCGGCGGCGTCGGACGGGATGCCGCCGATGACGCCGGCCGAAACGCCGAGTGGCAGCGGGGCAATGGTGTCGTTGCCGGTGGTGCCGATGATGATCGCCATGACCCGTTCCCCCCGTGCGATCGCGTTCGTCGGATGCTTTGACGATTTTTTCTTGGCGGCGGCGCGGGGTGCGCGGTCGCGGAAGCGCGAGCTTCGAGGCGGTTCGTCGGGACCGAAGGCGCCACACCG
>JBHJOP010000079.1:0-17797 GCA_050329575.1 Rhodospirillales bacterium
CGGCCGGCGCCGGAGCATCACACCGGCCGCCACCGCCGCGATCGACGGCGCGCGCGGCCGCGACCGGCTTCACCGTCTGCGGGACCCCGATGCCGTTCGTCGAGGTCGAACTGGCGCCGCGGGAGAGCGCCGTCGCCGTCGCCGGCGCGCTGATCTGCAAGGATGCCGCCATCGAAATGCGCAGCGGCTTCGGCGACGACTGTGGTCAGCACGCCCGCCCGTTCGGCAGTCCGGCCGGGGCCGGTCCACGGGTCGTCTCGGGCGAGGAGGTGTCGATCGCCGTGTTCACCCATGCCGGGACCGGCGAGGCGAGGCTGGCGTTCGCGGCACCGTGTCCCGGCACCATCGTGCCCGTCGAGCTGAGCGAGATCGGTGGCCGGCTGATCTGTCACAGGGACGCGTTCCTTGCCGCCATCGGGGGCGTCGCGATCGGCGACGAGGTCGCCCCCGCCACGCCGTCGGGGTCCGACAGTGGCTTCATGCCCACCCTGGCAGGGGACGGCTGGGTGTTCCTGCATGGCGGCGGGACGTTGCTCGCCCGGCAGCTCGCGGCGGGCGAGACGCTCGACGTCAATGTCCGATGCCTGGCCGCCTTCACCGCCGGCATGCGCCAAGACGTGTCGGTTGCGGGCACCGATCCCGCGCTGGCGATGCTGACCGGCCCGGGTCATGTCTGGTTGCAGAGCCTGCCGTTCTCCCGTTCATCGGCGCGCCTGTCAGCGACCCGACCGCGGCGCGGCGGTGCGGACGGCGACGGATCGATCCTCGGCCGGGCGAGCGGCATCGGCGGCGGCCGCATCTGGTGACGACCGTCTCGTCGGTCTGGTACCGGGCGCCGTGAGTCGCTATTGTCGCCCGGCGTGGGCGTCATCCGTGAACGGTCTCGATGCAGTCGATCGCGCCGATGAAGGTGTGCTTCGAGGACCTCTCGCCGGCCGACCGGGCGGCGGCGGCCGGCGCCGCGTCGCGGTTCCTGCTGGAGAACGACTACGCCAGCCTCGACGACGCCTGTCAGGATCTCGCCGTCGATCCGCAGGACCTGTGGGACCGGATCATGGATGTCGCCGGTCTCGCTCCCTGTTTCGTGCCGGCGTTCGTCATGGTTCACTGAGCCGGCGGTCGACACCTCAGTCGGCCGACGGCGCGCTCGCGCGCAGGCGCCGCACCGCGTCCTGAAAGGCGCCGGCGTCGACCGCCGTTCCCCGCTGGTCGCCGAGAATGCGGATGACGCCGGTGACGACGCCGACGATGAAGACCTCTTCCGCCGTTCCCGTCAGCAGCGGGGCGCCGGACGTGCCGTGGGTGGCGTCGCAGCTGTGGATGACGATGCGATCCGACGACACGCGATCGGCGATCGCACATTCCTGGTGAAGGGACAGGAGATGGGGCCGATCCCGGCTGTAGCCGGCGACCATCACCGTCGGCCACGCGCGATCCTGCTCGGAGTGCGGCGTCGGGCGCAACCGTCGCACCGGGATCGGCCTGATCGCCATCGGACGATCGAGAACCACCAGCGCCCAGTCGTCGGACGGCTCGCCGATCCCGCCCCGGGGATCGAACCGCAGGGTGGGCGAGGTGACGATGCGGCGCGCGATCGCGTGGGCGAGATAGTCGCCGCGCCGGTAGCCGGCGACGAAATGGATCTCCCCGGCGCCGATCGTCCGGCGGCTGCGCGTATCGTAGAAGCAGTGGGCGGCGGTGAGGACGACGTCGGCGGCGACGAGGCTCCCGGTACAGAACCCGCCTCCGGCGCGGTTGATCCGGCCGATCGCAATCCATGGCCAGGCCGCGGTGTCGAGAACGACGCGATCGTCCTTGCCGACGATGCCCGGGAGCGCGTCGCGCCCTTCGGATCCGCCGTGGGCCGACAGCACCGCCACCGCGGCCAGGCACAGCAGCCAGCGCCGGATCACGCGGTGATCCCCGACGCCGGGTCGTTCGCGCCGTCGTCGCCGGCGGTTCGCGCGGCGAGCAGGGCGTCGACGAGTTCGACGAAGCCGGCGGCCGACCGACCGCTGGTGACGTAGGCCGGGGTCGCCTCCAGCCGCCCCGCGAAGTCGCGGACGTTGGCGACGCCGACCGCGTGCGGAAAGAACGCGAACATCGGTCCGTCGTTGGGGGAATCGCCGACGAAGACCCAGCGGTCCCTGGTGGCGTCGAGATCGACGGCGAAGCTCTCGGCGAGCAGCAGTCGCGTCGTCGACAGCTTGTCGAAGGCGCCGAACCAGCCGTTGACGTGAATGGAGCTGACCTTCGCCCGTGCGCCCTCGGCTTCGAAGATGGCGACAATCCGGTCGACGGCGGCGTCGGACAGCCGGGCCACGTCCTCGCAGACGTCGATGGCGAGATCGGCCTCGCGGTAGGTCTGGTCGGCGGCGACGGCGCTGCCCGGCACCTCGGCGAGGACGCGGTCGCGAATGCGCTCCAGCCGCCTGCGGTCGGCGGCGCGGCGCTCGCTCGGCAGGACGTAGCGTCGGATCATCCGCCGACGGTCGCGGTCGTAGCGGAAATAGAAGGCGCCGTTCTCGCCGACGACGGCGTCGACCGGCCACATCCGGGCGATGTGATCGCACCATCCCGCCGGCCGGCCGGTGATCACGACGCAGGACATCCCGGCCTCCGACAAGCGTTCGAGGGCCCCATAGGCGGCCGCGGTCAGCCGGCCGTCGGTGGTCAGGGTGTCGTCGAGATCGGTCAGCACGCCGCGGATCGCCCGTCGCGCCGCCGTCGCAAGCTCACCGATCGGTCGCACCGCCCGCCCCTTCCGCCGCCGCGTCGCACCGGGAGACCCTATCGGACCCCGACGCCGGTCTCAACCGAGCCGACGCGGCCGGACCCCGCCGCGGCCGGCGACGCCATGCGCCGTTTGCGATCGGCTTATTTCGGTGTAAGCAGGGTCGCATGCGGACACTCTACCACCTATGGCTGTCTCCCTTCTGCCGGAAGATCCGGATCGCCCTCGCCGAGAAGCGGCTGGACGTCCACCTGGAGATCGAGCCGGTGTGGGAGCGCCGCCAACCGTTCCTCGCCCTCAATCCGGCCGGCGACGTGCCGGTGCTGGTCGAACCCGAGGGCCTGGTCGTCAGCGACAGCGCGGCGATCGCCGAGTTCCTCGACGAGGTCTACCCGGACCCGCCGCTGATCGGCGGCACTGCCGGGGAGCGGGCCGAGATCCGCCGTCTCGTCGCCTGGTTCGACCGCAAGTTCAACGAGGAGGTCACCGTCAATCTGGTCGGTCAGAAGATCATGAACCGGTTTCTCGGTCTCGGTCAGCCGGACTCGTATGCGATCCGCGCCGGACACGCCAACATCCGCTTTCACCTCGACTACATCTCCTTCCTGACCCAGCGACGGAACTGGCTCGCCGGCACGCGAATGACCCTCGCCGACATCGCTGCGGCGGCGCATCTGTCGTGCGTCGACTATCTGGGCGACGTTCCCTGGGACAAGTACGAGGATGCCAAGATCTGGTATGCGCGCGTCAAATCGCGCCCCAGCTTCCGGCCGCTTCTCGCCGATCACGTGCCGGGACTGGCCCCTCCGAAGGCCTATGTCGATCTGGATTTCTGACCGCGGGGGCGGGTGTGGGTGTTTTCCCCAATATCCAACCCGGTGAACCGGGACTAGAGTTGCGCCCGGGAGCGAGCGGACCTCACCTGACGGACGGGTCATCGTGACGACAGCCATTCGTGCCGGAACGGCACCGCACCTGTTCTGTTTCGGGCTGGGCTACAGCGCCCAAGTGCTGGCCGATCGGCTGATGTCGGAAGGCTGGAGGGTGTCGGGAACCTGCCGCGACCGGGACACCCAGGAGAGCCTCGCGTCGCGTGGCCTTCGGGCCCACCTCTTCGACCGCGACCGCCCCCTCGGCGACGTGCCGACGGTGCTGGCGGGCGTGACCGATGTGCTGAGTTCGGTGCCTCCCGACGATGACGGCGATCCGGTCCTCGACTGCCACGGGGCCGACCTCGAGACGTTGGCGGGTCTGCGCTGGATCGGTTACCTGTCCACCACCGGGGTCTACGGCGACACCGGCGGCGGACTGGTCGACGAGACGGCTCAACTCAATCCGACCTCGGAGCGAAGCCGGCGACGCGTCGAGGCGGAACGGGGCTGGCTGGGGCTCTATCGCGGTCACCGTCTTCCCGTGCACGTGTTCCGCCTCGCCGGCATCTACGGCCGGGGACGGAACGTGCTCGATCAGGTTCGTGCCGGCGAGGCGCGGCGAATCGACAAGCCCGGGCACGTGTTCTCGCGCATCCACGTCGAGGATGTCGCAACCGTCCTGCGCGCCTCCATGGCCCGCCCCGACCCGGGCGCCGTCTACAACGTGTGTGACGACCTGCCGGCATCGCAGAGCGATGTGGTCGCCTACGCCTGCGCGTTGCTGGGGGTCACACCGCCGCCGCTGGTGCGGCTCGAGGACGTGCGGCAAGAACTGTCGCCGATGGCGCTCAGCTTCTGGCGGGACAACCGACGGGTTGACAACTCCCGCATCAAGCACGATCTCGGTGTAGACCTTAAGTACCCCGATTACCGATGCGGGCTCCAGGCACTGTTGCGAGAGACGACCGATCCCTGATCCACCGGCGCCGGCGATCGCGACGCGGCGGTCTGCCCGCAGACGGGACGCGCGCCGTGATCGGAGGTCATCGTGGGATCGAGAGGATGATGACGGCGGCGGACGGCCGGTTGGACGCGCGCCCGAGTGCCGGGGTCCTCCCCGCACCGGGTCGCATCCTGCGTTTCGTCGTCGGCCGCGCCTTGTTGGTCGCGCTCCTGCTTCTGGCCGGCTCACAGGCGGCGGCGGCGACCATGCGCGGCACGGCCGTCCTGCTCGACATCGCCGGACCGGTCGGCCCGGCGACCAGCGATCACGTGGTCAGGGGGATGACGAGCGCGGCGGACGGTGGTGCCACGGTGTTGATCCTGCGCATCGACACTCCCGGTGGCCTCGACACGTCGATGCGCGAGATCATTCGCGCGATCCTGGCATCGCCGGTCCCGGTCGTCGGCTACGTCGCTCCGAGCGGGGCACGGGCCGCCAGCGCCGGCACCTACATCGTCTACGCCAGTCACGTGGCGGCAATGGCGCCCGGCACCAATCTCGGCGCGGCGACGCCGGTCCAGATCGGCGCACCGGGCCTGCCGTCGCCCGCCCCGGACCAGGAGAGGGAGAGAGAGACGGACAAGGCGCCGGCGAAGGACGACGGTACCGATGCGGCCGGTGACCAGGGGAGCGAGTCCCCGGATGCCAGCGGCAAGAGCAAGGCGCCACGGCCGACCGTGTCCGACAAGGCGGTCAACGATGCCGTCGCCTACCTGCGCAGCCTCGCCCAGATGCGCGGCCGCAACATCGAATGGGCCGAGAAGGCCGTCCTCGAAGCGGCGACGCTGACCGCCGAGGAGGCGTTGAAGGAAGGCGTGATCGATCTCGTCGCGGCCGATGTCGACGATCTGCTGGCCCAGCTCGACGGCCGGGCGGTGACCGTCCTCGGCGAGACGCGCCGGCTGGAGACCGAAGGCGTCACCGCCGTCCCCCTGGCGACCGACTGGCGGACGGAGCTCCTGGCGGTGATCACCAATCCCAACGTCGCCTACATCCTGATGCTGATCGGCATCTACGGGTTGCTGTTCGAATTCTACACCCCCGGCCTGGTCGGCCCCGGGGTGATCGGCGCGATCTGCCTGTTGCTCGCCCTCTACGCATTCCACGTGCTGCCGATCAACTATACCGGCCTCGCCCTCGTTCTCCTCGGGCTCGCCTTGATCACCGCCGAGGCGTTTCTGCCCAGCTTCGGCGTCCTCGGGATCGGCGGGGTCGCCGCCTTCGTGATCGGCTCGATCATGCTGATGGACACGCAGGTCCCCGGCTTCGGCGTCGCGTGGCCGTTGATCGGCGGGATCGCGCTGATCGCCGGCGGCATGCTTCTGACGATGATGACCCTGATGATGAGGTCGCGCCGGCGCCGCGTGGTGTCGGGGCCGGAAGAGATGATCGACGCCGACGGCGAGGTCGTCGACTGGACCGGGGACGAGGGGCGGATCATGATCCACGGCGAGATCTGGCGCGCGCGTGGCCCCCGGGCGTTCGTCGCCGGCGAGCGCGTGCGCGTCACCGGGATCGATGGCCTGACGCTCGACGTCGGGCCGGCCCCGACACGGAGGTGAGAGCGATGGACTTCATTCTCAGCGAAGCCTGGATCGGCGCGGTCGTGTTTCTGATCGTGCTGGTCGCCATGTCGCTCAAGGTGCTGCGCGAATACGAGCGCGGCGTCGTGTTCTTTCTCGGCCGGTTCTGGAAGGTCAAGGGGCCGGGGCTGATCATCGTCATCCCGGTGGTTCAGCAGATGGTGCGGGTCGACCTCAGGACACGGGTTCTCGACGTTCCGCGTCAGGACGTGATCTCGCGGGACAACGTCTCGGTCAAGGTCAACGCCGTCGTCTACCTGAGGGTGATGGACGCGCAGCGCTCGATCATCCAGGTCGAGGACTTCCTCAGCGCGACCAGCCAGCTCGCCCAGACGACCCTGCGCTCGGTGCTCGGCCAGCACGAGCTCGACGAGATGCTGGCATCCCGCGACAAGCTCAATGCCGACATCCAGCGCATTCTCGACTCGCAGACCGAGGCGTGGGGGATCAAGGTCTCCAATGTCGAGATCAAGCATGTCGATATCGACGAAAGCATGATCCGCGCCATCGCCAGACAGGCCGAGGCCGAACGCGGCCGGCGGGCCAAGATCATCGACGCCGAAGGCGAACTGCAGGCCTCGCAACGGTTCCTGGAGGCGGCGACCATTCTCTCCGGCAATCCGCAGGCGATGCAGCTGCGTTATCTGACCACACTCAGCGCGATCGCTGGCGACCGCAGTTCGCTGATCATCTTCCCGCTGCCGATCGAGCTGATTCAGGCGTTCAGCCAAAAGCGTGACAAGGACGCTCCTGTCGACGACGATCCGGCGTCGGCGTGAACCGGCGACACGGCGAGGCGCAGACGGTGGGACCGAAATCGGTACAGCCGGCCCTGGAACGGGCGCTCGCGGTGACGTGATGTCATGCGGAGCTACAGCCGTCGCAGCAGCGCTTCCAGGGTCTCGCAGAGGCGCTCGAGGTCGTCGGGCTCGGAGAGCCGGTGCTGACCGTTCTTGATCAGCGTGATCTCGACGTCCGTGGACCGCAGCTTCTCGGCGATGCGGAGTGCCGTCTGCCAGGGAACGTCGGGGTCCTTCATGCCGTGGATCAGCCGCATCGGGCAGGAGAGGGCGATCTCGTCGCGGAGCACCAGATGGTCGCGGCCTTCGGCGAGGATCCGTTCGGTGACCGGGGTCGGCGCCTCGTCATACGGGCTGGAGACGAGCACGATCCCCTCCCGGGCGAGGGTCGCCTTCTGCTCGCCGGTCAGCATCGCCGGGATCAGGTCCTCGGTGAAGTCGGCCGCTGCGGCGATGCCGAGCAGCGCCGCCACCCGGTGCGGTCGCCGCAGGGCCGCCAGCAGCATGATCCAACCGCCGAGGCTGGAGCCGACCAGCACCTGCGGTCCCTCCGTCAGGTGGTCGAGGGCAAACACCGCGTCGTCGGCCCAGCGGCCGATGGTTCCGTCGGTGAAGGCGCCCGACGATGCGCCGTGACCGAAGTAGTCGAAGCGGACGTAGGCGAGGCCGCGCGCCCGGCAGAAGTGCTCCAACCGCAGCGCCTTGGTCCCGGTCATGTCGGACATATAGCCGGTCAGGAACACCACGCCGGGAGACTTGCCAGAGGTGCGATGGTAGGCAATAGTCGCGCCGTCGTCCCGTCGTAGCATTCGAGGCGGAGCGTCCCGGGGTGTGGTCAAGTCGGCCATGTTCGGACTCGTCGGACGGCGGTGAGGGTGAACCATATCATCGATCGCGAGCGAATGGACATGGCGGTTGAGCGGGCTGCGGACCGGCACGCCGTTCCGGAGGCGGCCTCGTCCGTCGTTCAGGTGCTGCCGGCGTTGTCCGGGCGAAGGGGCCGGGAGCGCGATGCGGTCGAGATTGCCGCCGCCCTGGTCGCCGCCGGCCGGCGGGCGATGATCGTGTCTGCCGGCGGTCCACTCGTCCATGCCCTGGCGCGGGTCGGTGCGGAACATGTCGCGCTGCCGACGGATCGCCGCAATCCGCTGGCCTTGTTCGCCACCGCCAGGCGGATCGCCGACATCGTTCGCACCGATAGGTTCGACGTCGTGCACGCGCACGACCCGATGGCGGCCGTCGGCGCGTGGTGGGCGGCGCGCCGGACCGGCTGCCACTTCGTGACGACGGTTCACGAAGCCGACCGGTCCCGCACCCTGATCGACCATCGCTTGCGCACCGTGATGGCGACCGGCGAGCGGGTGATCGCCGTCTCCCGTTTCGTCGCCACGGATCTCCGCCGCAGCTATGGCGTGCCGGAGACGCGGGTTCGGGTGATACCTCCGGGGATCGATCTCGACCGCTTCGATCCGGCGCGGGTCACGCCCGACCGGCTCGCCGCACTCGCGTCACGATGGCGGCTGACCGATGGGGTTCCGATGGTCATGCTGGTCGGTGGGCTCGTGCCGCACAAGGGGCAGACGGTGCTGGTCGACGCCGTCCACAGACTGGGACGACGCGACATCCACTGCCTTCTCGTCGGCGCCGAAGAGAGCGATCCGGCCTGTCGACAGGCCCTGGAGACGCAGATCGACGGCTACGGGCTGGGCGGCGTGGTTCGCATCGTCGACCACTGCGACGACATGGCGGCGGCGTACATGCTGGCCGACATTGTCGTCTCGGCGTCGACCGCGCCCGAGGCGTTCAACCGATCGCTCATCGAGGCGCAGGCGATCGAGCGGCCGGTGATCGCCGCGGATCACGGCGGCGCCCGCGAAATCGTCGCTCCCGGTCGGACCGGCTGGCTGATCCCAGCGGGCGACGCCGCGGCCCTGTCCGCAGCCATCGAGACGGTCCTCGGTCTGGCGCCCGAGGAGCGACGTCGCATCGTGGCTGCGGCCGCGGCCGAAGTCCGCGCCGGCTGCTCGAAGGCGGCCATGTGCCAACGAACGCTCGCGACCTACGACGAGCTTCGCTGCGGCACAGGGGATCACCCGGCTCCGGGTCGCGTCGGTCCGGAGGCGCCAGCCTCGGCTTGACACGCCGGGGCACAAGCCTAGATTGCCAGCCGCTCGGGATGGGCCGAGCGCAAGCATGGACGGAAAGGTGATGGAGGGCGGCATTCGCGCGGACGACCGGGTACGGATCACCCTTCCCGACGGCACGGTCAAGGAATACGGGACGCCGGTGACCGGTGCCGACATCGCCGCGGACATCGGCCCGGGGCTCGCGAAAGCCGCACTCGCCCTGCGCGTTGACGGCCATATCAAGGACTTGGCCGCCACCGTCGACCGCGACGCCAAGGTCTCCATCGTCACCGCGCGCGACGATGACGCGCTGGCGCTGTTGCGCCACGACGCCGCGCACGTGATGGCCGAAGCCGTACAGGAGCTCTATCCCGGAACCCAGGTCACGATCGGTCCGGCGATCGAGGACGGCTTCTATTACGATTTCGCCCGCGACGAACCGTTCACACCCGACGATCTCGCGAGAATCGAGGCCCGGATGCGCGAGATCGTCGATCGCGACGAACCGATCGTCCGCGAGGTCTGGGAGCGCGCGGCGGCGATCGCCCACTTCAACTCGATCGGCGAGCACTACAAGGCGCAGATCGTCGCCGAGATCCCGGAGGACGAGCCGGTCAGCATCTACCGCCAGGGGAACTGGCTCGATCTGTGTCGCGGCCCCCACCTGCCCTCCACCGGCCGGCTCGGCAAGGCCTTCAAGCTGACCAAGCTGGCGGGCGCCTATTGGCGGGGCGACTCGCGCAACGAGATGCTGCAACGGATCTACGGCACCGCCTGGGCCGACGAGAAGCAGCTCAAGGCCTATCTCCATCGGGTGGAGGAGGCGGAGCGGCGCGACCATCGACGGCTCGGCCGCGAGATGGGTCTCTTTCACTTCCAGGACGTTGCCGCCGGTGCGGTGTTCTGGCATCCGAAAGGGTGGACACTCTACCGGACGCTGCAGGGGTACATGCGCGACCGCCTGCAACGGGGGGGTTATGTCGAGGTCAACACCCCGCAGCTTGTCGACCGTGCCCTGTGGGAGGCCTCGGGGCATTGGGAGAAGTTCCGCGAACACATGTTCACCGCCGAAGCCGAGGACAGGGTGCTGGCGTTGAAGCCGATGAACTGCCCCGGCCACGTCCAGATCTTCAAGCAAGGCATCACCAGCTATCGCAACCTGCCGCTCCGGATGGCGGAGTTCGGGTCGTGCCACCGCAACGAGCCCTCCGGGGCGTTGCACGGCCTGATGCGGGTGCGCGCCTTCACCCAGGACGACGCCCACATCTTCTGCGCTCCCGACCAGATCACGTCGGAAACGACGGCGTTCTGCGATCTCCTGATGAGCGTCTATCGCGACTTCGGCTTCGACGAGGTGATCGTCAAGTTCTCCGACCGGCCGGAGAAGCGGGCCGGGTCCGACGAGACCTGGGATCGGGCGGAGAGCGCGCTTCGCGAGGCGACCGCCGCGGCGGGGCTGGAGACGCGCCTGAATCCGGGCGAGGGGGCGTTCTACGGGCCCAAGCTGGAGTTCGTGCTGCGTGACGCCATCGGCCGGGACTGGCAGCTGGGGACGCTGCAGGTGGATTTCGTCCTGCCCGAGCGGTTGGATGCGACCTATGTCGGCGAGGACGGCTCCAAGCACCGTCCGGTGATGCTGCACCGCGCCATCCTCGGATCGTTCGAACGGTTCATCGGCGTCCTGGTCGAGCACCATGCCGGCCGCCTCCCGCTGTGGCTGGCGCCGGTGCAGGCGGTGGTGGCAACGATTACCAGCGATGCCGACGAATACGCGCGCCGCGTCGTCGGCGCACTGACGGAGGCCGGCGTCAGGGCCGAGCTCGATGTTCGCAACGAGAAGATCACCTACAAGATCCGCGAGCACAGCGTCGCCAAGATCCCTTTGATCGTCGTCGTCGGCGCCCGCGAACAGCGCGACGGCACGGTGGCGTTGCGCCGGCTCGGCGGGGATGCCCAAGAAATCCTTGCTCTTGAAACGGCAGTCGCTAGACTCGCGGTGGAGGGTTCCGGCCCTCCGAGGGCGAGATGACGACGATCGTCGCGTCCGTCCGGGCAGGCGAGCGTCGCCGACCGGTCGAGCGGGCGTATGACGGAGCGTGAAGAAAGGCTGTTTGAGCGGGTGCATCGGTTCCGACCATCAGATCAGCGACCCGGCCGGCCGTCGACGGTTTCGGCCTCTCATTCCCGTCTGAGTGTACAATCGAGAGCATGATTAGGGTGGGTTCGCCTGCCGGCCATCGACCGGCCGGGGCGTTGGAAGAGGAGTTCGTTCGATAGCGAGAGCCCCGTTCAGTCAGTCGCCGTCCCGCGAGGGGCCGCGCGTCAACGATGAGATCGACGCCCCCAAAGTGAGGGTCGTCGGCGACAACGGAGAGCAGCTCGGCGTTCTGTCCATTTCGGAGGCGCTGGAAATCGCGGTCAAGGCCGCCCTCGATCTCGTCGAGGTGGCACCTGCCGCCGATCCGCCGGTCTGCAAGATTCTGGATTACGGAAAGTACAAGTACGAAGTCCAAAAAAAGAAAAACGAGGCCAAAAAAAAACAGAAGGTCATCGAGGTCAAAGAGATAAAAATGCGCCCGGGCATCGACGAGCATGACTACCAGGTGAAGCTGCGGAACATGCGGCGATTTCTCGACGAGGGCGACAAGGTGAAGGTCACCATTCGCTTCCGGGGGCGGGAAATGGCCCATCAGGACCTCGGCATGAAGGTTCTCGATCGCGTTCGCGAGGAGCTCGATCCGCTGTCGAAGGTCGAGCAGCACCCGAAGGTCGAAGGCCGTCAGATGGTCATGGTGATCGCGCCGCGGTGACGGTGGCGGCCGGCGACCGGTTCCGCGGCGAGACGGTGACGCCTTGCAATGGGCGGACGCAGCCGGTATATCCTCGCCGTTCCACGCGTACTCACCGGAGCGGTCCGGCGAGGGCATGCCCAGCCGCTCGAACGTGTCTCCCGAAACCCCTGCCGAACGACAGCGCCCGTCAGTCAAGGAGATCCAAATGCCCAAGTTGAAGACCAAGTCCTCGGCGAAGAAGCGCTTCCGGCTGACCGGCACCGGCAAGGTTCGCGCCAACTTCGCCTGTAAGCGGCACAACCTGCGCAAGCGCCCGAAGAAGATGAAGCGCAAGGCGCGGGGGACGATGGTGCTCGGCACCTCGGATGCCCGCATCGCCAAGTCCTGCCTGCCGAACGCCTGAGGAGCATACGCCATGGCACGCGTCAAACGGGGGGTGACGGCCCACGCCCGGCACAAGAAGGTGCTGGAACGGGCCCGCGGCTATCAGGGCCGCAACAGGACGGCGTTCCGGGTCGCCGTCGAACGCGTCGAGAAGGGGCTGCAATACGCCTATCGCGACCGCCGCGCCCGCAAGCGGACGTTTCGCCGCCTGTGGATCCAGCGCATCAACGCCGCCGCCCGTCCCCACGGGCTGACCTACTCCCAGTTCATCGACGGCTTGGTGAAGGCCGGTATCGACATCGATCGCAAGGTCCTGTCCGATCTGGCGGTGCGCGAACCGGATGCCTTCGAGGCGCTGGTCCGCCACGCCACGGCCGCACTCGGCAAGCCCGAGTAGGTCCCGGGACCGTTCGACGGCGCGATCGCGCGTGTCACCCCGACGGATCGGAGGGCGCGCGTCGGACCAGCAACGCGGCGCAAGACCATGGACGAGCTGAACACGTTGCGTGCGGAGGTGCTGAGCGCCGTCTCGGTCGCACGGGATCTGGACGAACTCGAGAAGGTGCGCGTCGGCGAGCTCGGCAAGAAGGGGCGCATCACCGCGCTGACCAAGTCGCTCGCGGCGATGTCGCCGGAGCACCGCCGCACCGCTGGCGCCGCGCTCAACGTCTTGAAGGCCGAGCTCGCCGCGGCGATCGAGGCGCGCCGGGCGGATCTCGCCGATGCAGAACTCGACCTGCGGCTGACCCAGGAGCGCGTCGACGTCACGCTGCCGATCCGCCCGCAGCCTTCGGGGTGCATCCATCCGATCAGCCAGACGATCGACGAGGTCGTCGCCATCTTCGGTGACATGGGGTTCGTGGTCGCCGAAGGCCCGGACATCGAGGACGACTGGTACAACTTCACCGCCCTCAACATCCCCCCGGAGCACCCCGCCCGCCAGGAGATGGACACCTTCTATCTTCCCGAGGAACGGGACGGCAACCGGATCGTCCTGCGCACCCACACCTCGCCGGTCCAGATCCGGACCATGCGGAAGCAGAGGCCGCCGCTCAGGATCATCGCTCCCGGCCGAACCTACCGCTGCGACTCCGACGCCACCCATTCGCCGATGTTCCATCAGGTGGAGGGGCTGGTGATCGACGAAACCGCCCACATGGGCCACCTCAAGGGATGCCTGATCGGGTTCTGTCGCGCCTACTTCGGCGTCGACGACCTGCCGGTCCGGTTCCGCGCCAGCTACTTCCCGTTCACCGAGCCCTCGGCGGAGGTGGATATCGGCTGCACGCGCGAAGGTGGCGGGTTCCGCATCGGCCGCGGCGACGACTGGCTGGAGATTCTCGGCTGCGGCATGGTCAACCCCCGCGTCCTCGAGAACTGCGGGATCGATCCCAGCCGCTACCAGGGGTTCGCCTTCGGCATGGGGCTGGAGCGGATCGCGATGCTCAAGTACGGAATTCCCGATCTGCGCACGTTCTTCGAATCGGATCTCCGCTGGCTCCGCCACTACGGGTTCTCGGCGCTGGACATCCCGTCCCTGGTGGGGGGCCCGAGCCGTTGAGGGTCACGCTGTCCTGGCTGAAGGCGCATCTGGACACCGCGGCATCGACCGATCGGATCGCCGAGACGTTGACGATGATCGGGCTGGAGGTGGAGAGCGTGACCGATCGTGCCGCCGGGCTGCGGGATTTCGTCGTCGCCCGGGTCGTCGAGGCGCGCCGCCACCCCAATGCCGACAAGCTCAGCGTCTGCACCGTCGAGACCGGCAGCGGTCGCTTCGAAGTGGTTTGCGGCGCCCCGAACGTCCGGACCGGGATGAAGGGCGTCTTCGCCGCCAGCGGGTCGTTCGTTCCGGGGGCCGGCATCACCCTCAAGCGGGCGTCCATCCGCGGTGTCGAGAGCTGCGGCATGCTGCTCTCGGAGCGGGAGATGGGCCTCTCCGACGAACACACGGGCATTGTCGAGTTGGCCGCCGATGCGCCCGTCGGAGCCCCGGCCGTTGCGGTCATGGGCCTGGACGACCCGGTGATCGACGTGGCGATCACCCCCAACCGCGGCGACTGCCTCGGCGTCCGCGGGATCGCCCGCGAGTTGGCGGCGGCCGGGCTCGGGACCCTGAAGCCGCTCGCCGCCGATCCGCTGCCCGGTGCCTTCGAGAGCCCGATCGGCGTCCGGATGGACCTCGATGGCGCGACCGCCGACGCCTGTCCCTACTTCGTCGGGCGCTACATCCGCGGGGTCCGCAACCGGGAGAGCCCGACGTGGCTGAAGGAGAAGCTGCTGGCGGTGGGGCTGCGGCCGATCTCGGCGCTCGTCGACATCACCAATTACATCACCCTCGACCTGTGCCGGCCGTTGCACGCGTTCGATGCCGACAAGGTGCGCGGCGACCTCCGGGTCCGCATGGCGCGCCCAGACGAGATGCTGTCGGCGCTCAACGGCCGCACGTACGCCCTCGACGGGGAGATGACGGTCATCGCCGACGACGCTGGTCCGGAGGCGCTCGGCGGCGTCATGGGCGGCGAGGGCAGTGCCTGCACCGCGGACACGGTCAACGTGTTTCTCGAGTCGGCCCTGTTCGACCCGCTGCGGACGGCGTCCACCGGCCGAAGGCTCGGTCTGACATCGGACGCCCGCTACCGGTTCGAGCGCGGCATCGATCCCTCGTTCGTGGCGACCGGCATGGAGATCGCCACCCGGCTGGTGGTCGACCTGTGCGGGGGCGAGCCGTCGTTTCCGGTCGTCGCCGGCCGCGAACCCTCCTGGCGGCGCGACATCGCGTTCCGACCAGGAAGGGTGCGGGCGCTGTGCGGCGTCGACATCGACCACGCGCAGGTCGCGGACGTTCTCGGCATCCTCGGATTCACCGGCGAGTTCGGGGGCGGGACGTGGCGTGTCACGGTTCCGCCGTGGCGCAACGATATCGTCGGCGAGGCCTGTCTGGTCGAGGAGGTGGTGCGTATCCACGGCTACGACCGCATCCCGACGGTTCCGCTGCCGCGGACGACCGAACGGCCGCAGGCCGCCCTGACTCCCGAGCAGCGGCGTCGCGCCACCGCGCGTCGGACGCTCGCCGCGCGCGGCCTGGTCGAGGCGGTCACCTTCTCGTTCCTGTCGTCCGCGGCCGCCGATCTGTTCGGCGGGGTGGCCGACGAGCTCAGGCTGGTCAACCCGATCAGCGCCGATCTCGACGTCATGCGCCCCTCGCTGCTTCCCAATCTGATCGCCGCCGCCGGCCGCAACGCCGATCGCGGCATCGCCGACGCATCGCTGTTCGAGGTCGGGCCCCAGTACGCCGGCTGCGAGCCGGATGGGCAGGAACTCGTCGCCGCCGGGATCCGATCGGGGCGGACCGGCCCGCGCAACTGGGCCGAACCGCCGCGTCCGGTCGACGCCTTCGACGCCAAGGCCGATGCGCTCGCCGTTCTCGAGGCCGTCGGCGTGCCGACCGACCCGTTGCACACCGGAAGCGAGGCGCCGGCGTGGTATCATCCCGGTCGCTCCGGGACGCTGTCGCTGGGGCCGAAGACGGTGCTGGCGGTGTTCGGCGAGATCCATCCCCGCGTGCTCCGGCGGATGCAGATCCGCGGGCCGGTGGTCGGGTTCGAGGTGTTGCTCGATCTGCTGCCGCGCGCCGCGCCGCGGCGCGGTGCCGCGCGGCCGCCGTTGCGGCTCGCCCCCTTCCAGCCGATCGAACGCGATTTCGCCTTCGTCGTCGACGTCGACGTCCCGGCGGAGGCGCTGGTCGGCGCGGCGCGCAAGGCCGCTCGTGCCCTGGTCACCGACGTTCGGGTGTTCGACGTGTTCGTCGGCGGCGGTCTCGGCGCGGGCAAGAAGTCGCTGGCCCTCGGCGTCGTGCTGCAGCCGACCGAACGGACGCTGACCGATCCGGAGATCGCCGACGTCGCCGCCCGGATCGTTGCCAGCGTGGAGGCGGCGACGGGCGCGACCCTGAGGGCGTAGCATCCGTCCGCCGCGCCGCCGCGGCCGGTCGCGCCGTTGCCATCGTGCCGGTGACCGGTGCGGTTCGATCGCCTCGGCGATCGCGGATGACCTTTGTCGAGGCCGCTCGAGCGAGGGACGCGACCGTCGTCAGAGATGGCGTACGGTCAGGTTGCCGCCCCATCGCTCGTTGAGGTAGTCGCAGACGAGGCGCCGGTGGCAGTGGTGTGGTTTCGCCTCCGAGCAGAGAAGGCAGGCGCCATCCAGGCTCTCCGGCTGCAGACGGTCCTCGATCCTGCGCTCGGCCATCAGCGAGACGAACTGGCGCTCGTATGATTCCCAGTCGCCCTTCTCCTTTTTGTAGGCCTTCAGAATGGCGTCCGTCGGCGCCAGCAGCGGCTGATGGAGGTACTGGATGCCGCCGATCTTGCGGAGGAAGTAAGCGAGGTCGTCCGCCTTGGCGAAGCCGGCGAGTTGCGACGTGTTGTGCAGGCGAACGTCGATGACTTTTCCAACCCTGGCCTTGAGCAGTCGCTCGAAGAACCCCTCAGCCGTGGTCTGGGTGAAGCCGATCGTTGAAACGATGACCTTGTCCACGTCGCTCATTCCGCGGCAATCGGGCTTTTGACATCCGGCTCTGGCTCCGCATGGGCGACCCTTCGGGCGCGCTCGCGATAGGCTGCCGCCAGCCGTTCCTCGCGGGATGCGAACAGATCTTCACCGTTGCGGCCGGAAACTTCGAGCAGACGATCCTCGATCGGCCCATGATCGATAACCTCGCCACCAGCCAAGAGGTGTTTCACGGTGACGCCGCGGCGCGAAAGCGCCCGTCCGACCAGCAGGCAGCGGTGGCAATCGAGCGGATCCTGCTCGGAACACATCAAGGCAACGCGATACTTGCGCGCGCCCTCGACAACCCGATCCAGCCCTCGCTGAAATTCCTCCGTCTTGGCCATCTTCTCGTAGTCGGCGACGCCCTCGCGATACAGGTCGCGATCACGAGGCCGGCCGCCCAGCTCCTTGCCGAGGAAGCTGTAGGCGATGCCGGCCGAGCGAAGGTTGCTCTTCAGGGCATCGCTGTTGAACTGCGGCGCGTGCCGTGAATAAGGCGCCGACCGAACGTCCGCCACGGCCGTCACCCCCGCCCCGCGCAGCAGCGCGAGGAACCGCTCCGCGGGATGGGTCGAGTGACCGATCGTCAGAATGGTGATGAAACTTCGTTCATCCATGCGCTTACCAGTAGACGCCGTTGATCATGACATAGCACTTATCCGGCTGGCCTGCCCACGCTCGCGCCAAGCCGACGCGGACATGCAGGAGTCCTCCGTGCGGAAGCGCCTGTTGAATGGCGGCCAAGCCTCCGGCGCGCCACGCTTCCTTCAACGCCGCGCTGGATACTGCCAGCTTGTATCGGCTTTGTCCGTTGTCGAGGATAGCCTCTAATCTTACTGAGTCACATACTGAGTCACAAGATATCGGGGTTTCGCGGCGGCGAGATGTGGTAGATATAGCGATTCGTTCATCAACATGCGGTGTGTGGAATGGATCGTCGCGGGATCGA
>JBHJOP010000065.1:0-30812 GCA_050329575.1 Rhodospirillales bacterium
TCAACATCATCCGCCGCGACAAAACCAAGGGCTCGAACCGCATCAAGTTCAAGCGCGCCGCCTGGGATGACGATTTCCTGATCAGCCTCCTCGCCCCGGATCAAATGCGATAGCCCTGCACCGTCCCCCTTCATTCGGGGGAGACCCTGCCCATATCAGCCTGGTCGGCGGGAGGGAGCGATGGCATGGCGACGGCGGCTCGTTCTGGTGCTGGCGATCCTCGCCGGAGGAGGAGGGGGCGTGGCCGCTGACTGGCGGACCGCCAGCCGCGAGCCGATCGGCATCGCCCCCGATCCGGCCGCGACCCGCGAAGCGGTGGTGCAGGTCTACGCCGCTCGCGCATGGGGCTGGCGCGGCCGGTTCGCGGTGCACACCTGGATCGCGGTCAAACCGACCGACGCGGCGGCGTTCACCGTCTACGAAGTGATCGGCTGGCGGGCCTATCACGGTCTGCCGGCGCTCGCCGTCCATCGGCGTCCGCCGGACGGCCGCTGGTTCGGCGCCGCGCCGGAGATCCTGTTCGACCTCAGAGGCGCCGGGGTCGACGGGGTCATCGGGCGCATCGATGCCGTCGCTCGTGCCTACCCGTTCGCCGACACCTATCGCGTCTGGCCCGGCCCCAACAGCAACACCTTCACCGCCCACGTCGTGCGCGAGGTTCCGGAGCTCGTCGTCGACCTGCCGCCGACGGCGATCGGCAAGGACTATCTGACCAGCGGCGTGGTGGCGCGGGCCCCGAGCGGCACCGGCGTCCAGATGTCGGTGTTCGGTCTGGTCGGGCTGATCGTCGGTCGCCGCGAAGGCCTTGAGATCAATCTGCTCGGACTGGTGTTCGGTCTCGATCCCGACGAACTCGCGATCAAGCTGCCGATCGTCGGCCGCATCGGGCTCGGCGGGCGGTAGCCCGGCTGGGACCTTGCCAGCCGCCTGCATCCGGCTATGGTGGGGGTCGGTCATCGCGGCGGACGCGTCATCGTGAGCATCTGGGGCAAGGTTATCGGCGGGGTCGCCGGATTCGCGCTCGGCGGCCCGCTGGGGGCGCTGATCGGCGCCGTCGCCGGCCATGCCGTCGATAAGATCCGCTCCGAGCGGGGTGGCGACGAGGACACCCCGGCCGCCGGCGCCAAGCAGGTGGCGTTCACCGTCGCCGTCATCGTGCTCGGGGCCAAGATGGCCAAGGCCGACGGCGTCGTCACCCGCGCCGAGGTCGAGGCGTTCAAGGAGGTGTTTCGCATCCCGCCGGGCGAGATGAGGAACGTCGGGAGGATCTTCGATCAGGCGAAACGGGATGCCGGCGGTTTCGAGCCCTATGCCCGGCAGGTGGCGTTCATGTTCCGCAACGAGCCGGCGGTGCTCGAGGATCTGCTCGGCGGGCTGTTCCACATCGCCCGCGCCGACGGCGAGATCCATCCCGCCGAACTCGACTACCTGCGCCGGGTCGCCCAGATCTTCGGCCTCGACGCGACCGCGTTCGAACGAGTGCGCGCGGCCTTCATGGGGGCCGACACCGCCGATCCCTACGAGATCCTGGGGATCGGCCGCGACGCCGACAACGAGACGATCAAGAAGACGTACCGGCGGCTGATCCGCGAGAACCATCCCGACACCCTGATCGCCCAGGGGATGCCGCAGGAGTTCATCGACGTCGCCAACGAGAAGATGGCCGCCATCAACGCCGCCTACGACAAGATCGAGAAGCAGCGGGGCCTCAGGTAGGGCCGATCTGGCATGGCGCCGCCGACATTCCGATCCGTCCTGCGGACGGCGCGATGAGGCCGCTCGATGGCGCGGCGGCACTCGCCGTGATCGTGATCTGGGGTTTGAACTTCGTCGTCGGCAAGATCGGCGTCGGCCAGATCCCGCCGTTGATGCTGATGAGCTTGCGCTTCGCGCTGGTGGCGGCGTTGCTGAGCCCGTTTCTGCGCCGGCCGGGGCGGTCGTGGCGGCCGGTGATCGCCGTGTCGGTGGTGCTGGGGGGGCTCCACTTCGGCTTGCTGTTCACCGGCCTCAGGGGCGTCGACGCCGGCCCGGCGGCGATCGCCTTGCAGCTGACCGCTCCGTTCAGCGCCATTCTGGCGGCGGTCTTCTATCGCGAACGCCTGGGGCCGCTGCAGATCCTCGGCATGGCCGTGGCCTTCGCCGGCGTCGCGTTGCTCGCCGGCGCGCCGAGCACGGCGACCAGCCTCGCGCACCTGTCGCTGGTGGTCCTCGCCGCCCTCGCCTGGGCCTATGCCAACATCCTGATCAAGCGGCTCGGCGGCATCAACGTGTTCGTGCTCAACGCCTGGGTGGCGCTGCTCGCTCTGCCGCAGCTGTTCGCCGCCAGCCTGTGGCTGGAGGAGGGCCAGCTCGCGGCGATGGCCGCCGCCGACTGGCGGGGCTGGGGGGCGATCGTCTACATGGCGGTGGGCGCCTCGATCACCGCCTACGGACTGTGGTATTACCTGATCGCCAAGTACGAGGTGAACCGGATCGTGCCGCTGACCCTGCTCTCGCCGGTGCTGGCGGTGGTGTTCGCGATCGCCATCCTCGACGAACCGTTGACCGTGCGCATCGTGGTGGGCGGTCTCGTGACCATCGCCGGTGTGGCCATGATCCAGTTCCTGCGCCCGTCGGCGCCGCCGGCGGCGGGACAGCCGTCGTGATCGCCGACCGGCCGTCGCCGAGCTTCGATGCCCGTCCGGCGGGTCGCGGCGTCGACATGCTGGTCCTCCACTACACCGGCATGGAGACCGCCGAGGCGGCGCTGGCGCGGCTCACCGACCCGGCGGCGGCGGTCAGCGCCCACTATCTGATCGACGAGGACGGGACGATCCGCCGGCTGGTCGAGGAGGACTGCCGCGCCTGGCACGCGGGCGTTGCCTTCTGGCGCGGCGCCACCGACATCAACGCCCGCTCGATCGGCATCGAGCTGGTCAACCCCGGCCACGAGTTCGGCTACCGGCCGTTTCCAGAGCCGCAGATGGCGGCCCTCGTCGAACTCGCCGGCGACATCGTCGCCCGCCACCCGATCCCGGCCCGCAACGTCGTCGGCCACGCGGACGTGGCCCCGCGGCGCAAGGCCGATCCGGGCGAGCTGTTCGACTGGCGGCGACTTGCCGCCGCCGGCATCGGTCTGTGGCCGGAACCGTCGGAGACCTGCGTCATGGACCGGGACGCGATCGGGGCGATGCTGACCGAGGTCGGCTACGAGATCGAGGACCTGTTCCATACCCTGCGGGCGTTCCAGCGCCATTTCCGTCCGGCGGCGATCCACGGCCGCATCGACTTCGAGACTGCCCGCCGCCTGCACGGCCTGGCGGCGATCTGCGGCGGCGGGCGGTCGCCCTCGTTCATCGTTCGTTAACGGTCGCTCCCGTAACCTCGCTGACGATCCTCGTCCTTCGGCGGCGCCGGCGGGATCGCCGGGACCGGCGGCCGCAGGACGCTCGCGAGCGATAGGACCCGATCATGCCTTCACGACCGTTCCGACTGTTCCTGGTCATGGCCGCCGCGGTGCTGGCGGTCGGCTGTGCCCAGATCGATGCCGCCGGCGAGGGGCCGGAGGTGGCGGAGATCCGCCGCGCGGCCGATCGTGGCGATGCCGAGGCCCAGTACCAGATGGGCCTGCGCTATGCCACCGGCGACGGTGTCACCCGCCACCACGTCCGCGCCCGCGGCTGGTTCGAACTCGCCGCCGCGCAGGGGCACCGCGGCGCACAGTATCGGCTCGGCCTCGCCTACGCCGCGGGACGCGGCGTCTCGCGGGACCCCGAACGGGCGCTCGCCTGGCTCACGCAAGCCGCCGAGGGCGGCCACGTGCGCGCCCAGTACCGACTGGGCGAGGCCTATCTGCACGGTCGTGGCACCCCCCGCGAACCGGCGTGGGCGGCCCGCTGGCTGGAGATGGCGGCGCTGCGCGGACACACGGAGGCGCAGGTGGCGCTCGGCGTCGGTCACGCCGCCGGCAGCGGCCTGCCGATCGATCGCGTGCAGGCATGGACATGGCTCCGGATCGCCGAGGCCGATGGCCACGAGCAGGCGGCGGCGCTCCGCCACAAGATCGAGCCGGCGCTGACCGCGGCCGAGATGCGGGCGGCGGAAGCCCGGTTCGCGGACTGGCAGCCGCTGCGCCCGAACCAACCGATCGACGAGCCGACGGTCCGCTTCGCCCAGTACGCGCTGTTCCAGCTCGGCTACGAACCGGGGCCGGTGACCGGACGGCTCGGTCCGGCGACGGCGGCGGCGCTCGCCCGCTACGGAGAGGCGTCGGGTGTCGGCGCCGCGGGCAGCACCCTTACCCCGGCGATGATCGAGCGGCTGAGGATGGACCTGGCCACGCTGCCGGCCGAGGACCTCAAGGCCGATCTGCGCCGCGAGTAGGCGGGGTCGCCGAAATCGGGGTCCGGTTGCCGCCGGGCCTTGATTCCCCGCGGCCGGCAACTAAACTCCGAGAAGCCAGACGGCCGGATGGCCGCCTTCGGTCGGGCAGACGTCCGTCGGGGGAGGAAAGTCCGGGCTCCACGGAGACACGGTGCCGGGTAACGCCCGGCGGGGGCGACCCCAGGGACAGTGCCACAGAGAGCAGACCGCCGGCCGGGGCTTCCGCCCGCCGGCAAGGGTGAAAGGGTGCGGTAAGAGCGCACCGCGTTCCCGGCGACGGGGACGGCACGGTAAACCCCACCGGGAGCAAGACCAAATAGGGACGGCACGCCGGCTTAGGCCGGCAGGCGGGTTTCCGCGCCGCCGTCCGGGTCGGTCGCGCGAGGCGTCCGGCAACGGGCGTCCCAGATGAATGGTCATCGCCCGCGCGTGCGCGGGTACAGAACCCGGCTTACAGGCCGTCTGGCACCTTCGACCCCCTTTCGTTCCGATTTGGCCCCGCGCCGGACTCGGCGAAGTAAGAACAAAAACAGAACAATAATTCCTCCCCCGCATCCTGCCGAAACCTCGCACCGGTGTCGCCCGGCTCCCGCCGGCACGCGAATCCTCTTCGCCTGTTGCTCTCCGACCAGCGGCGAGACGTCGATCGCGACCGCCGGCGCGTACCGGTTCCTTGCCCATGAAAACCCTTTATTAAGACATGCTGTCCCATGCTTTCCCATTGACGACCAAATATTACCATGATAATCCATGATCGGGCGCCGAGAGCGCCGGGAACAGAGGCCTCCGGTCGCAACGGCCTGGCCGCCGGCGCGAGGCGCCGAACAACGAGGTTTTCCGGGAGCCGGCATGCCGTTATTGCTCGGCAGGTATGTCAACAAGGTCGACCGCAAGGGACGGGTGTCGGTGCCCAAGCTGTTCCGTGACGCATTCATGGATCAGCACTCCGGCTTCTCGGGCGTCTATGCCTATCCGTTGTTCAAGTATCCGGCGATCGAGGCCTGCCCGGAGACGTTGATGATGCGGGTGGTCGAGAGCCTCGAAGACATGGCGATGTTCTCCGAAGACCAGGACGACCTGTCTTCGGTCCTGACCGAGAGCACCGTGCCGCTGCCGTTCGACCCGGAGGGTCGGGTGGTGCTGCCCGACGAGCTGATCGAACATGCCGGCATCGACGGCGAGGCGTTGTTCGTCGGCCGCGGCAAGGCGTTCCGCATCTGGAACCCGGAGACCTATCGCCAGCATCGGCAGGGCGCGTTCGAGCGGGTCCGTGACCGCGGTGCCATCCTGCCGTTGCGCCGTGAACCGGAGGAGCCGTGACGAGCGTGCCGTTCGCCCATCTGCCGGTGATGTCGAACGAGGTGCTGGACGCGCTGGCACCGCGCAGCGGCGCGGTCTACGTCGATGCCACCTTCGGCGCCGGCGGCTACGCCCGGGCGATCCTCGACGTCGCCGGCTGCACCGTGATCGCCTTCGATCGCGACCCCGAGGCCTGTGCCGCCGGCGCCGAGCTCGTCGCCCGCTATTCGGGTCGCCTGGTCGTCCTCCACGGCCGCTTCGGCGAGATGGAGGCGCGACTCGGCGCCCGTGGCGTCGACAGGGTCGACGGCATCGCCTTCGATCTCGGGGTGTCGTCGCCGCACCTCGACCGGCCGGAGCGCGGCTTCTCGTTCCGCGCCGACGGCCCGCTCGACATGCGCATGGATCCGGGCGATCCGATCACCGCCGCCGATGCCGTCAACGGCCTTGCCGAGGACGAACTCGCCCGCATCCTGTTCACGTTCGGCGAGGAACGGGCGGCGCGCCGCATCGCCCGGGCGATCGTCGAGGCGCGCCGCACGGCGCCGATCACCCGCACCGCCGGGCTCGCCGACATCGTTCGCCGGGTGGTCCCCAGGGCCCGCGACGGCATCGACCCGGCGACCCGCACCTTCCAGGCGCTGCGCATCCACGTCAACGACGAACTCGGCGAGCTCGACCGCGGGCTCCTCGCCGCCGAGCGGCTGCTCGCGCCGGGCGGTCGGCTGTGCGTCGTCGCCTTCCACTCGCTCGAGGATCGCCGGATCAAGTCCTTTCTCACCGCCCGCTGCGGGGCGTCGCCGCGGCCGTCGCGGCATCTCCCGGCGACGGGGGCCGAGGCCGAGCCGACGGCCAGTTTCCGCCTGCTCCGGCGCGGCGTCGTGCGGCCGACGCCGGCCGAGGTGGTCCGCAATCCCCGCGCCCGGTCGGCACGACTGCGGGCCGCAGAGCGCACGGCCGCGCCGCCGCATCCGGGTCCAACCGAACAGAGGAGGGCGGCATGATCCGCTGGTCGAACCTCGGCAAGCACACCACGGTGCTGTTCCTGGTGCTGGCGATCGGATTGGCGCTGGTGCTGTTCTCGGTGAAGCACCAGGTCCAGAACCTGGAGCACGAGTTGGCGCAGCTGAGCCAGCGGATCGCCGCCGAGCGGCAGACCACCCACGTGCTGCGGGCCGAGTTCAGCTATCTGACCGACACCGATCGCCTGCGCACCCTGTCGCTGCGGCACCTCGATCTGCAGCCGGTGCAGCCGCGCCAGGTCGGATCGTTCGCTGTGCTGGTCGCGGCGCCCGATCGTGACGCCGCCGCCGGGGACGCCCAGCGCGCCCCTTCGGCCGTTCCGGTGCAGCCGGCCGCGGCGGGAGCGGGCGAACGATGAGCGAGCGCAGGGCGCTGCCGTTCGGCGACCGCGGCAAGCCGCCGATCCGCATCGACGGCGCCCACGCGCGGCGGCTGGAGACGGCGCGGAATCGCTTGCTGGTCACCGGCAGCGTGTTTGCGCTGGCGTTTCTGGTGGTCGCCGGGCGCTTGGTCGAGCTGACGGCGTACGACCAGACCGAGACACCGCGTCTCGCCGCGGCATCCATTCCGGAGACGACCGGCCGCGGCGCGATCGTCGACCGCAATGGGATGATCCTGGCGACCAGCCTGCCCACCGCGTCGCTGTACGCCGACGCCCGGGAGGTCATGGACCCCGTTGCGGCCGCCGACCGGCTGATGACCGTGCTGCCCGACTTCGACCGGGAGCGGCTGGTCGCCCGGCTGTCGGAAGGCCGCTTCGTCTGGATCCGCCGCAATCTGACCCCGAACGAGCAGTATGCCGTCAATCGGCTCGGGATTCCCGGTCTCCATTTCGAAACGGAGGAACGGCGGGTCTATCCGTTCGGACGGATCGCCGCCCACGTGCTCCGCCTCACCGACCGTGACGGCCGCGGCATCGCCGGTGTCGAGAAGACCTTCGATCGCGAGCTGTCCGCCGGCAGGACGGTGCGGCTGGCGGTGGACGTTCGGGTGCAGGACGTGCTGCGGCAGGAACTGACGGGCGCGATCCGCGAGTTTCGCGCCGTCGGCGCGGCCGGGGTGGTTCTCGACGCCCGCAACGGCGAACTGGTCGGCATGGTGTCGCTCCCCGACTACGATCCCAACCTGCCCGTGGAGGGCCGGGAGGAGGATCGCTTCAATCGGGTGACCAAGGGCGTCTACGAGATGGGCTCCGCCTTCAAGCTGTTCACGGTGGCGATGGCCCTCGACAGCGGCACCACCGGCCTTGGCGGCGGCTACGATGCCAGCAAGCCGCTGCGCGTCGCCCGTCACACGATCCGCGATTTCCGGGGCGAGAACCGCTGGCTGTCGGTGCCGGAGATCCTGGTGCACTCGTCCAACATCGGCGCCGCCCAGATGGCCCTCGACGTCGGCGGCGCGGCGCAGCGCCGTTACCTGGGACGGCTCGGCCTGTTGAGCCGGGCCAGCATCGAGCTGCCGGAGACAGGGAGCCCGCTGACCCCGTCGCCGTGGCGCGACGTCAACACCATGACCGTCGGCTTCGGGCACGGCATCGCCGTGACGCCGCTGCAGTTGGCGTCCGCGGTGGCGCCGCTGGTCAACGGCGGACTGTGGCGGCCCCCGTCGCTGCTGGTGAAGCACGAGGAGGCGCCGGTCGAGGGCGAGCGGGTGATCTCGGCCAGAACCTCGACCCAGATGCGTGGCCTGATGCGGCTCGTCGTTCTGCACGGAACGGGCAAAAAGGCCGAAGTCCCCGGCTATCTGGTCGGCGGCAAGACCGGAACCGCCGAGAAGCTGGTGAATGGCCGCTACAGCCGCGATCGGAGGATCTCGTCGTTCGTCGGCGCCTTTCCGATCGACGCCCCCCGATACGTGGTGCTGGCGATCCTCGACGAACCGAAGGGCAACAAGAACACCCACAACTTCGCCACCGGCGGCTGGGTGGCGGCGCCGCTGGCCGGCCGCATCATCGAGCGGATCGCGCCGATGTTCGGCGTCGTGCCGGACGTCGGCCGGGAACTGGACGTGAAGTGGCGGCCGACCGAACCGCCGGTCAAGAAGCCGCTGCTGGTCGCCGTCGAGGAGGCGATCGCGGATGCGCGGGGACGCCACCTTGCGGCTAACTGACCTGTTGGAAGGTGCCCCGTCGATCGTGGAGACCTCCATCCCCCTCGCCGGCATCGACATCACCGGGCTCGCCAGCGACTCCCGGCGGGTCGAGCCCGGATATCTGTTCGCGGCGCTGCCCGGGACGCGGGCCGACGGCCGCGCCTTTTTGCAGGACGCGGTGCGGCGGGGGGCGGTCGCGGTGCTCGCGCCGCCCGGGACGTCCTGCCCACCAGCGGCCGCCGGTTCGACCGGAACCCCTGTCGCGCTGATCACCGACGACAATCCGCGTCGCCGCCTCGCCTTGCTGGCGGCGCGTTTTTTTGGCCGCCAGCCGGCGACGGTGGCGGCGGTCACCGGCACCAACGGCAAGACGTCGGTGGTGTGGTTCCTGCGCCAGATCTGGGCGCACCTCGGTCGCCCCGCGGCGAGCCTGGGAACGCTCGGTCTGTGCGCACCGGGACTCGAGGTCGGCGGCAGTCTGACGACGCCGGATCCGGTCGATCTGCACGCGACCCTCGCCCGGCTGGCCGATGCCGGCGTCGACTGCCTGGCGATGGAGGCGTCCAGCCACGGCCTCGCCCAGCACCGCCTCGACGGCGTGCGCATCGCCGCGGCGGCGTTTACGAACCTGACCCGCGACCATCTCGACTTCCACGGCACCTCGCAAGCCTATCTGGCGGCCAAGACCCGGCTGTTCTCGGAGGTCGTCGCAGCGGGCGGCACGGCGGTGATCAACGCCGATTCGCCGGAGTTCCCGGCAGTCGCGGCGGCGGCGGCCGAAGGCGGCCTCGCCGTGCTCGGCTACGGCGGCCGCGGCGCAGACCTCGCCATCGACGAGGCGATCCCGGTCGCCGACGGCCAGCGGCTGCGGTTGACCGTGCGCGGCGAGGCCGCCGAGGTCGTGCTGCCGCTGGTCGGTGATTTCCAGGCCGGAAACGCGCTGGCGGCGCTGGGTCTGGCGATCGCCACCGGATCGGATGCGAGGGCGGCGTGCGCCGCCCTGACGACGCTGCAACCGGTACCCGGTCGCCTGGAGCGGGCGGCGCGGCGCAGCAACGGGGCCGCCGTCTACGTCGACTACGCCCACACCCCCGATGCCCTGGCTGCGGTGCTGCGTGCGTTGCGCCCGCAGACGACGGGCCGGCTGGTGGTGGTGTTCGGCTGCGGCGGCGATCGCGATCGCGGCAAACGGCCCGAGATGGGGCGGATCGCCGCCCGACTGGCCGATCGGGTGATCGTCACCGACGACAATCCGCGCAGCGAACCCGCCGCGGCGATCCGCCGCGACGTGCGGGCCGGCTGCCCCGACGCCATCGAGATCGGCGACCGCGGCGAGGCGATCGGGACCGCCGTCGCCGCGCTCGAGGCCGGCGACGTGCTGGTCGTCGCCGGAAAGGGGCACGAGACCGGGCAGATCGTCGGCGATCGGGTGTTGCCGTTCGACGACGCTCGAGTGGCGCGCGTGGCCGTCGCGGAGGCCGACCGATGACCGGCGCTCCCGTCCTGTGGACCGCCGCCGAAACAGCCGCCGCCACCGGCGGCGACGGCGGGACGGCGTCGTGGGCCGCCGGCGGCGTCTCCATCGACACCCGAACGCTGGCCCCGGGAGACCTGTTCGTCGCCATCCTCGGACCGCGGTTCGATGGTCACGCCTTCGTCGCCGAGGCCTTCGGCCGCGGCGCCGTCGCGGCGGTGGTGTCGCGGGGGCCGGCCGATGTTCCGGCGGGCGCGCCGCTGCTGGTGGTGCGCGACACCCTGCGGGCGCTCGAGGATCTCGGCCGTTGCGCGCGTGTCCGCAGCCGGGCGCGCATCGTCGGTGTCACCGGCAGCGTCGGCAAGACCGGGGTCAAGGAGGCGCTGAACACGGTGCTGTCCGCACAGGCGCCGACGGCCGCCACCGCGGGCAACCTCAACAACCATTGGGGACTGCCGCTCAGCCTGGCGCGACTGCCCCGCGAGGCGGCGTTCGGTGTGTTCGAGATGGGCATGAACCACCCCGGGGAGCTCGATCGACTGACCAGGCTCGCCCGCCCGCACGTCGCGGTGATCACCACCGTGGACGCGGTCCACAAGCAGTTCTTCGCCTCGATCGAGGCGATCGCCGACGCCAAGGCGGAGATCTTCCGCGGCGTCGAGCCGGGAGGAGCGGCGGTCCTCAACCGCGACAACGGGCAGTTCGCCCGCCTCGCCGCTGTCGCCACCGCCCACGGCGTCCGCATCGTCGGTTTCGGCCGCCACGACCATTCGACGGTGCGCCTCGTCTCCGCCGTACAGGACGACGGCGGCGCCTCCGTCGAGGCCTCGGTCGAGGGGCGGATCGTCGACTATCGGATCAACGTTCCGGGTCGCCACTGGATTGCCAACAGCCTTTGCGTCCTGGCGGCAGTCCTGGCGGCGGGCGCCGACGTCGACGCCGCCGCCGCCGCTCTCGCCCGCGTCGTTCCGGCCAAGGGGCGCGGCCAGCGGTTCGCGGTGACCCTTGCCGGCGGCCGCTTCGAGGTCATCGACGACAGCTACAACGCGAGCCCGGTGTCGATGGCCGCCGCCTTCGACGTCCTCGGCCGGGCGCGGCCGGGCCCGGGGGGACGGCGGCTGGCGATGCTGGGCGACATGCTGGAACTGGGCGAGGACTCGGCGTCGCTGCATGCCGCCCTCGCCGGGCCGCTGGCCGCCAACGGCATCGACCTCGTGTTCACCGCCGGGGCGGCGATGGCCCATCTCGCCGAGGCGCTGCCGGCGGCGATGTGCGGCGGCCACGCGCCCGACTCCCGCGCGCTGGTGGCTTTCGCCACCGCCGCGGTGCGCGCCGGCGACGTGGTCACCGTCAAGGGGTCGGCGGGCAGCCGGATGGGGCTGATCGTCGAGGCGCTGCGCGCTCTCGATCGCGGCGAGACGGGTGGCGAGACGGGCGGCGGGGCGACCGCGGCGGCCGGCAGCGGGGGATAGGGGGGACGGATGCTGTTCAATCTCCTCTATCCGCTGGCCGACCAGTTCGCGCTGTTCAACGTCTTCCGCTACCTGACCTTCCGCACCGGCGGCGCGGTGATGACGGCGCTGATCGTCAGCTTCCTCGTCGGCCCGGCGCTGATCCGCACCCTTCGGAGCCGCCAGAACGGCGGCCAGCCGATCCGCGCCGACGGACCGGAGAGCCACCTGCTCACCAAGCGCGGCACGCCGACCATGGGAGGCTTCCTGATCCTGCTCGCCGTCACCGTGTCGACCTTGCTGTGGGCGGATCTGCGCAACGGCTTCGTGTGGGTGGCGCTGACGGTGACCATCGCCTATGGGGCGATCGGCTTCCTCGACGACTACCGCAAGGTCATCCGCCGCGATTCGAAAGGCCTGCCCGGCAAGGCGAAACTGGTGCTGCAGGTGATCATCGCCGGCAGTGCCGCGCTGTGGATCACCGAACTGTCGCCGGCATCGCTGCAGAACATGCTGGCGGTGCCGTTCTTCAAGAACGTGTTGATCGACCTCGGCCCGGCGTTCGTGCTGCTGGCGGTGCTGGTGGTGGTCGGCGCCTCGAACGCGGTCAACCTCACCGACGGCCTCGACGGTCTGGCGATCGTGCCGGTGATGATCGCCGCCGGGGTGTTCGCGCTGATCGCCTACCTGGTCGGCAACGCGGTGTTCTCCAACTACCTGCAGATCCACTACGTCCCGGGTTCCGGCGAGCTGAGCGTGTTCTGCGGCGCCCTGGTCGGCGGCGGTCTCGGCTTCCTGTGGTTCAACGCCCCACCGGCGCGGGTGTTCATGGGCGACACCGGCTCGCTGTCGCTGGGCGGCGCCCTGGGAGTCGTCAGCTCGATCACCCGGCACGAGCTGGTACTGGCGATCGTCGGCGGGCTGTTCGTCCTGGAGACGGTCTCGGTCGTCGTCCAGGTGATCTCCTACAAGCTCACCGGCCGGCGGGTGTTCAGGATGGCGCCGCTGCACCATCACTTCGAGAAGAAGGGGTGGGCGGAACCGACGATCGTCATCCGGTTCTGGATCATCGCGACGATCCTGGCGCTGGCCGGGCTGTCGACCCTGAAGCTCAGGTGACGGGAGGGGCGATGATCCAGCTGGCCGCGATGTCGGGATCGCCCGTCGCCGTGCTCGGGCTGGGCCGGTCGGGGATGGCGACGGTGCGCGCGCTCCGCGCCGGCGGTCACCGCTACTGGGCCTGGGACGACGATGCGGCGGTTCGCGCCACCGCCGCCGCGGAAGGCGTCGTGCTCACCGACCTGCATCGGCACGCCTTCGAAGGCGCGACCCCGCTGGTGCTGAGCCCCGGCATTCCGCACACCCATCCGGCGCCCCATCCGGTCGTTGCGCGGGCACGGGCCGCCGGTTGCGAGGTGGTCGGCGATTGCGAACTGCTCGCCCGCGCCCGGCCGGAGGCCGCGTTCGTCGGCATCACCGGCACCAACGGCAAGTCGACGACGACCGCCCTCGTCGGCCATATCCTGCGGTCCGCCGGACGGGACTGCGAGGTCGGCGGCAACCTCGGCCCGCCGGTGCTGGCGTTCCGGCCGCTCGGCGCCGACGGGTTCTACGTGCTCGAGATGTCGTCCTACCAGCTCGAACTGATCCGTTCGCTGGTCTTCCGGGTCGCGGTTCTGCTCAATATCACCCCCGACCACATCGACCGTCACGGTGGATTCGACGGCTACGTCGCCGCCAAGCGGCGGATCTTTCGCGGTCAGGGGCGCAAGGCCACCGCGATCGTCGCGGTCGACGACGAGCCCTGCCGGGCGATCGTCGCCGCGCTGCGGGCGCAGGGCGAACCGCGCGTGATCCCGATCTCCGGATCGAGCACGGTCGCCGGCGGCGTGTTCGCGCTCGACGGCACGCTGTACGACGACATCGATGGCGGCGGCGCACGACCGCTGGTCGATCTCGCCACGGCGCGGGCGCTACCGGGCGAACACAACGCCCAGAACGCCGCCGCGGCGTTCGCGAGCGTGCGGGCGCTCGGCGTCGATGCGGCGACCGCGGCGGCGGCTCTCCTGACCTTCCCCGGCCTCGCCCATCGGCAGGAAGTGGTGGCTGCGGTCGACGGCGTCGTCTACGTCAACGACAGCAAGGCCACCAACCCGGAGGCCGCGGCACGGGCGCTCGCCTGCTACCGCGACATCTACTGGATCGCCGGCGGCCGGCCGAAGGAGGGACCGCTGACCGCGCTCGAGCCGTATCTCGACCGCGTCCGTCACGCGTTCCTGATCGGCGAAGCGACCGAGGGCTTCGCCGCCGCCCTCGAACACCGTGTCCCGATCAGCCGCTGCGGAACCCTCGGCGCGGCGCTCGTCGCCGCCCGGGCAGCGGCGGAACGGGAGGGGAGACAGGGAGCGGTGGTGCTGCTGTCGCCCGCGTGTGCCTCCTTCGACCAGTTCCGCAACTTCGAGGAGCGGGGCGAGACTTTCCGCCGACTGGTGGCGGCGCTGCGGCAATGCTGACGCTCACGCGCACCGATACGAGCCTGATCGGCCGATGGTGGTGGACCGTCGACCGCTGGATGCTGGGGGCGGTGCTGCTGCTCGGGGCGATCGGCCTGGTGCTGACTCTGGCGGCCTCGCCGGCGGTCGCCGAGCGGATGCGCCTCGACACCTTCTACTTCGCTCGCCGCCAGGCGATCTATCTGCCGCTGGCGGTGATCGTCATGCTGGTGACGTCGCTGATGTCGCCGAAGGGGGTCCGGCGCTCCGCCGTGGTCGGCTTCGTGGTGGCGCTGACGCTGACGGTCGCCACCCTGATCGAAGGCGAGGCCGTCAAGGGCGCGACGCGGTGGATCCGCTTCGGCGGCCTGTCGCTGCAACCGTCCGAGTTCCTCAAGCCGGCGTTCGCGGTGCTGGCGGCGTGGCTGACCGCCGCCGGGTGTCTGAACGAGCATTTCCCCGGTCGGATCCTGGCGGCGGCGTTGCTGGTGACCGCCTGCGGCGTGCTGCTGCTGCAGCCGGACGTCGGGACCACGCTGCTGATCGCCGGCGTCTGGAGCGCCCAGCTGTTTCTCGCCGGTCTGCCGCTGGCCCTGGTCGGCGTGATCGCGCTCCTGTTTGTCGGCGGCGCGGTCGGGGCCTATCTCAGTTTCGATCACGTGCGCAATCGGGTCGACCATTTCCTCGATCCGTCGACCGGCGAGGGCTACCAGATCGCCCGCGCCCTGGAGGCGTTCCGCAGCGGCGGCCTGTCCGGCCGCGGTCCCGGCGAGGGGCGCGTCAAGGAAATCCTGCCCGATGCCCATGCCGATTTCATCTTCGCTGTCGCCGGCGAGGAGTTCGGCCTCGCGGTCTGCCTGATGCTGGTCGGCCTGTTCGCGTTCGTGGTGTTGCGCGGCTTCGCGCGATCGCTGCGCAGCAACGACCTGTTCGTGTTGCTGGCCGGCGGCGGCCTGCTCGCCCTGTTCGGGATGCAGGCGCTGATGAACATGGCGTCGACCACCCATCTGATCCCGCCGAAGGGGATCACCCTGCCGTTCATCTCCTATGGCGGATCGTCGACGATCGCGCTCGCCTGGGGCATGGGCATGGTGCTCGCCCTGACCCGCGATCGTCCCGGCGGCGGAGGGATCCGATGACCGCCGTCGATTCCCCGCTGATCGTCCTCGCCGCCGGCGGCACCGGCGGCCATGTCTTCCCGGCCGAGGCGCTCGCCGCCGAACTGGAGCGCCGCGGTGCCCGGATCGTGCTGTTCACCGACCGCCGCGGCGATGCCGTCGGCGGTTCCCTCGGCCGCCTCGACATCCGACGGATCCGCGCCGGCGGCCTCGCCGGCAAGAGCCTCGCCGGGCGCCTGCAAGGCACCCTCGAACTCGGCGTCGGATTGCTGCAGGCACGATCGTTGCTGCGCCGGCTGGCCCCTCGGGCGGTGGTCGGTTTCGGCGGCTACCCGTCGGTGCCGACGATGCTGGCGGCGAGCTTCGCCGGCTTTCATACCGTCGTCCACGAACAGAACGCAGTGCTCGGACGCGCCAACCGCCTGCTCGCACCGCGGGTCGAACGCATCGCCGGGGCGTTCCCCGCGTTCCACCGGCTGCCGCGGGCGGTCGCGCCCAAGGTCGTTCACACCGGCATGCCGGTCCGCCCGGCGTTCGCCGCCGTCCGCACCCGGCCCTATCCCGAGATCGGGAGCGAGGGGCCGATCCGCCTGCTGGTGCTCGGCGGCAGCCAGGGTGCGCAGGTGTTCGGCGAGGTCGTCCCCACGGCGATCGGCCGGCTCGACGAGGGGCTGCGGCGGCGCTTCGAGATCAGCCAGCAGTGCCGCCCCGAGAACCTGGACGCGGCGCAGGCGATCTACGACCGAGCGGGCGTCGCGGCCACGTTGTCCCGCTTCTTCGACGACGTTCCGGACCGCCTCGCCGCGGCCCACCTGGTGATCGCCCGCGCCGGCGCTTCGACGGTGGCCGAAATCACCGCCGTCGGCCGGCCGTCGATCCTGGTGCCCTATCCCCACGCCATCGACGATCACCAGGCGGCCAACGCCCGCGCCGTCGCCGAAGGCGGCGCCGCCTGGGTCATGGCGCAGCCGACGTTCACGCCGGAGACGCTGGCGGAGCGGTTGCGGACGCTGCTGGCGGCACCGTCGACGCTCCGCGAGGTGGCCGGGCGGGCCCGCGATGCGGGCTGCCCGGAGGCGGCGATCAGGCTCGCCGACACCACGTTCGAACTGATCGGCTGCAACGGCGCCGGTGGCGGCGCCGACACGGGGAGGCGCGCGGCATGAAGGCACTCCCGCTCGGGATCGGGACCATCCACTTCATCGGCATCGGCGGGATCGGCATGAGCGGCATCGCCGAGCTGCTCCACAACCTCGGCTACGTCGTGCAGGGTAGCGATCGCGCCGACAACAGCAACACGAGACGGTTGCGAGCCCTCGGCATCCCGCTGTACGTCGGCCACGACGAGGCTCACCTCGGCGACGCCCAGGTGGTCGTCGTATCGTCGGCGGTCAAGCCGGACAATCCCGAGGTCGTTGCCGCCCGCAAGCGCTTGCTGCCGGTGGTCCGGCGCGCCGAGATGCTGGGCGAACTGATGCGGCTCAAGTGGTCGATCGCGGTCGGCGGGACCCACGGCAAGACCACCACGACGTCGCTGGTCGCCGCGGTGCTCGATGCCGCCGGCCTCGACCCGACGGTGGTCAACGGCGGCATCATCAACGCCTGGGGGACCAACACCCGCCTCGGTGGCGGCGACTGGATGGTCGCCGAAGCCGACGAATCCGACGGCACCATGGTCAAGCTGCCGGCGACCATCGCCGTCGTCACCAACATCGATCCCGAGCACCTCGACCACTACCGGACGTTCGAGGCGTTGCGCGAGGCGTTCGTCGCCTTCGTCACCAACATCCCGTTCTACGGTTTCGCGGCGCTGTGCATCGACCACCCCGAGGTGCAGGCGATCATCCCCAAGGTCCTCGACCGGCGGGTCGTCACCTACGGTTTCAGTCCGCAGGCCGCGGTGCGCGGCGTCGACCCGCGGCCGTCGCCGGACGGCATCCGGTTCGACGTGACGATCTCCGACCGGCGGACGGACAAGTCGCGCACCATCAGCGATCTGTGGCTGCCGATGTTCGGCCGCCACAACGCCCAGAACGCGCTCGCGGCGATCGCCATCGCCAACCAGATGGACATCGCCGACGACGTGGTGCGGCGCGCGCTCGCCGCCTTCGAGGGCGTCAACCGCCGCTTCACCCGTGCCGGCGAGGTCGACGGCGTCACCATCATCGACGACTACGGCCACCATCCGGTGGAGATCGCGGCGGTGCTGGCGGCGGCGCGGTCGGCCTGCCAGGGCCGCATCCTCGCCGTGGTGCAGCCGCACCGCTACTCTCGGCTGCACGACCTGTTCGAGGAGTTCTGCGCCTGCTTCAACGACGCCGACGCGGTGATCGTCGCCGACGTCTATGCGGCCGGCGAGGATCCGATCGCCGGCATCGATCGCGACGCGTTGGTCGACGGCCTGCGCGCCCACGGCCATCGTCAGGTGATCGCCCTCGCCGATCCCAGGGCGTTGGCGGCGACCGTCGACGAAGTGGCACGCGCCGGCGACATGGTGATCTGCCTCGGCGCCGGCAGCATCACCCAGTGGGCGCACGCGCTGCCCGGGGAGTTGGTCGCCCTGCGGCGGAGCCGCGGCGGAGACGGCCGATGATGGCGGCGGCGCAGGCGACCCGGCGGCTGATCGACCGGCTGCCCCCGGTCCGCGGCCGCTACGCCGAGAACGTGCCGCTCGGGCCGGTCACCTGGTTCCGCGTCGGCGGTCCGGCGGAAGTGATGTTCCGTCCCGCCGATGCCGCCGACCTCGCCCGTTTCGTCGCCGACAGGCCCGCCGACGTGCCGGTCACCGTTCTCGGCGTCGGGTCCAACCTGCTGGTTCGCGACGGCGGCGTCCCCGGGGTGGTCGTCCGCCTCGGACGCGGCTTCGCGGGCATCGCCGTCGAGGGCCACGAGGTCGCCGCCGGCGCTGGCGCCCTCGATGCCAACGTGGCCCGCATCGCCGGCGATGCCGCGATCGCCGGGCTCGAGTTCCTGAGCGGCATCCCCGGCACCATCGGCGGGGCGCTGCGGATGAACGCCGGCGCCTATGGCACCGAGATGAGGGACGTGGTCGTCACCGCCAGCGCCATCGACGAAGGGGGAAAGATCCGCGATCTCGCCGGCGAGGGTCTCGGTTTCCGCTACCGCGGGTGCGCCGTTCCGGCGGAGTGGATCTTCGTCGCCGCCCGGCTGCGGGGGCGAGCCGGCGAGCCGGCGGCGATCGCCCGCCGAACCGACGAGATCCGTGCCCGGCGCGAGGGCACGCAGCCGGTCCGCAGCCGCACCGGCGGCAGCACCTTCGCCAATCCGCCCGGGGCCAGGGCGTGGGAGCTGATCGAGCGGGCGGGATGCCGGGGGCTGGCGATCGGCGGCGCGCAGGTGTCGGAGCAGCACTGCAACTTCCTGATCAACCGCGGCGCCGCCAGCGCCGGCGATCTCGAGGCGCTGGGCGAGGAGGTGCGACGGCGCGTCTTCGAACGCTGCGGCGTGATGCTCGAGTGGGAGATCCGGCGCATCGGCGTGCCGGCGACGGGGGCGACGCCCCGGGATGGGCTCCGATGACCAGGACGGTGGTGGTGTTGATGGGCGGATGGTCGTCGGAGCGCGAGGTGTCGCTGGTCAGCGGCGCCGCCGTCGCCGACGCGCTGCGGGCGGCGGGCGATCGGGTGACCGCGGTCGACGTTCAACGGGATCTCGCGGGCCTGCTGGCCCGGCTGACCCCGCGCCCGGACGCGGTGTTCAACGCGCTGCATGGCCGCTACGGCGAGGATGGCTGCATCCAGGGCCTGCTCAACGTCCTCGATCTGCCCTACACCCATTCCGGTTTGCTGGCGTCGGCCCTGGCGATGCACAAGCCGACCGCCCAGCGCCTGTTCGCCGCCGCCGGCATCGCCGTTCCCGAACACCGCGTCGTCGGCCGCACGGAGGTGATGGCGGGCGACGTCATGCCCAGGCCCTACGTGATCAAGCCGCTCAACGAGGGCTCCAGCGTCGGCGTGCGGATCGTCCGCGCCGGCGACAACCTCGTCGTCGGCGGCGCCACCGAGTGGCCCTACGGCGAGGCGGTGATGGTCGAGCGCTACATCCCCGGGCGGGAACTGACGGTCGCGGTGATGGGCGATCGTCCCTTGGGCGTCACCGAGATCACCACCGAACGCGGCTTCTACGACTACGACGCCAAGTACGTCGCAGGCGGGTCCCGGCACGTGATTCCCGCGGATATCGACCCCGCCGTCTACGCGGAGGCGATGCGCCTCGCGCTGCTCGCCCATCGCACGCTCGGCTGCCGCGGCGTCTCGCGCGCCGACCTCCGCTGGGACGGCGATACCCTCTACCTCCTGGAGGTCAACACCCAACCGGGGATGACGCCGACCTCGCTGGTCCCGGAGCAGGCGGCCCATGCGGGGATCTCCTTCCGGGACCTGGTTTCGTGGATGGTCGACAATGCGGAGTGCGACCGATGAGCAAGCAGAAGACGATCGCAGAGCGCAAGCGCCGCCAACCCCGCCCGCGGGTCGTGCCCTGGTGGCGCCGACGCCTGGTGATCGCCGCCGCCGGAACGATGCTGGCCGGGACCGTCGCCGCCGGCGGCTGGTGGGCATGGCGACAGCACTGGCCGCACCGGCTCGCCGATGCGGCCACGGCGATGGTGGTGGCGGCCTCCACCGAGCTCGGCTTCACCGTCGATGAGATCTTCGTCGTCGGGCGCCGGGAGACCACCCCGCAGGCGCTGCGCGACGCCCTCGGGATCGGTCGTGGCGCAGCGATCCTCGCCTTCGACATCCACGCGGCGCGCCGGCGGGTGCTGGCGCTGCCATGGGTCGAGAGCGTCGCCATCGAGCGGCTGCTGCCCGATACCCTGGTCGTGTACATCGGCGAGCGGCGGCCGCTGGCGCTGTGGCAGCATCGGGGCAGTTTCGCTCTGATCGACGACAACGGCGAGGTGATCGCCCGCAGCGGCGTGGAGCGGTTCGGTAATCTGCCGGTGGTCGTCGGCGAGGACGCCCCGCGTCATGCCGCCGGCATTCTCGGCGTTCTCGCCACCCAGCCGGAACTGGCGGCGCTGGTCGAGGCGGTGGTGCGGGTCGGCGGGCGCAGGTGGAACGTTCGCCTGGCGGGGGGAATCGATGTGCGATTGCCCGAGGACGACCCCTCGGGGGCATGGGAAAAACTCGCAGAATATCAGAGGGTTCACGGATTGCTTCGCAAAGACGTCAAGGTGCTGGATCTTCGCCTACCGGACCGACTGATTGTTCGCGGCGTGCCTCGGCCGGACACCGGCGAGGCGGCCGCGGGACGCGAAACCTGATCCGTCGCGGGCAGCGGTGCGCAGAGGAAGGAAACGCCGGTGATAGGACGCAAGGGCACACCGCAGGCCTGGAGCCGCAACGGCCTGATCGCGGCCCTCGACATCGGCACCACCAAGGTCTGCTGCTTCATCGCCCGCCCGACCGACGATCAGGGGCTGCGCGTGGTCGGTATCGGACACAAGGCGTCGCGGGGGCTGCGCTGCG
This sequence comes from Rhodospirillales bacterium, assembly GCA_050329575.1. GTDB lineage: Bacteria > Pseudomonadota > Alphaproteobacteria > Rhodospirillales > Defluviicoccaceae > JAUXFS01. The sequence goes on from JBHJOP010000065.1 coordinate 20,803, forward strand.
GCGCCTTCGTCGACCTCGAGGCCGCCGAACTGTCGATCCGGGCCACCGTCGAGGCCGCCGAACGCATGGCCGGCGAGAACATCAGCGAGGTCAACGTCAACATCTCGGCCGGACAGCCGCGGTCGCGGCTGATCGCCTACGAGGTCTCCGTCGCCGGCCACGAGATCGGCGACGCCGATCTGCGCCGGTTCCTCGATCCGGCCGGCCTCGGCTCCGAGGTGCCGGACGACCATGAGGTGGTGCATGCCATCCCGGTCGGCTACAGCATCGACGGCTGCCGTGGCGTGCGCGACCCGCGCGGGCTGTTCGGCCAGCGTCTCGGCGTCAATCTCCATTTCATCACCGCCGCCACCGGGGCGCTCCGCAATCTGTCGACGGCGGTGCATCGGTGCCACCTGGAGATCGCGGGCAAGGCCGTCAGCCCCTATGCGTCCGCGCTCGGCTGCCTGGTCGAGGACGAGACCGCCCTCGGAGTCACGCTGATCGACATGGGAGGCGGAACCACCTCGATCGCCGTGTTCTTCGACGCCGAACTGGTGTTCACCGACTTCGTTCCGATCGGCGGCGTTCATGTCACCAACGACATCGCCCGCGGCCTCTCGACGCCGTTGGCGCAGGCCGAGCGGATGAAGACCCTCTACGGCAGCTGTCTGCCGTCGCCTTCCGACGACCGCCAGCTGATCGAGGTGCCGCCGATCACCAACGATGGCGGCGGCGAGCCCGGCCACGTGCCGCGGTCGATGCTGGTCAGCATCATCCGGCCGCGGTTGGAAGAGACGTTCGAGATCGTCCGCGCGCGTCTCGAAGAGGCCGGCTTCGACAAGGTCGGGCGGCAGGTGGTGCTGACCGGCGGCGCCAGCCAGATGGCCGGTGTCGTGGAACTGGCGGGGATGATCCTCGACAAGCAGGTGCGCGCCGGTCGCCCGCGGTCGATCGAGGGCCTGCCCGAGGCGGCGACCGGTCCCGCCTTCTCGACCTGCGCCGGGCTCCTGCATTACGCGCTCGACCAGCCCCCGGAAGGGCTGGACCAGACCTACCGACCGGCCGACGAGCCGAGCGGCCGGTTCGGGCGGATCGGCCAATGGCTGCGGGAGAACTTCTGAGATGCCGTCGACAACCCCCAACCAGAAAGCCAACGGAGGCTACCATGACCCTCAATCTTAGCGTACCGATCGCCGCGCCCATGCGCGACCAACGACCGCGCATCACCGTCATCGGCGTCGGCGGCGCCGGCGGTAACGCCGTCAACAACATGATCCGCTCGCAACTGGAGGGCGTCGAGTTCGTGGTCGCCAACACCGACGCCCAGTCCCTCGCCCAGTCGCGGGCCGAGAAACGCATCCAGCTCGGTGTCACCGTCACCCAGGGGCTCGGCGCCGGCTCTCGCCCCGATATCGGGCGGATCGCCGCCGAGGAAGCGCTGGAGGAACTCATCGAAGAGCTCCGCGGTTCGAACATGGCGTTCATCGCCGCCGGCATGGGGGGCGGGACCGGAACCGGCGCCGCCCCGGTGATCGCGCGCGCCGCCCGCGAGCAGGGCATCCTCACCGTCGGCGTGGTCACCAAGCCGTTCCACTTCGAGGGCGCCCACCGGATGCGCCTCGCAGAGGCCGGCATCGAGGAACTGGAGCAGTTCGTCGATACCCTGATCATCATTCCCAACCAGAACCTGTTCCGGGTCGCCAACGAGAAGACGACCTTCGCCGATGCCTTCAAGATGGCCGACGACGTCCTCCATTCCGGGGTGCGCGGCGTCACCGATCTGATGGTGATGCCGGGGCTGATCAATCTCGACTTCGCCGACATCCGGTCGGTGATGAGCGAAATGGGCAAGGCGATGATGGGCACCGGCGAGGCGAGCGGCGAACGGCGGGCGCTGGATGCGGCCGAGGCGGCGATCTCCAACCCGCTGCTCGACGACATCTCGATGAAGGGCGCGCGCGGGATGCTGATCAACATCACCGGCGGTCCCGACATCACCCTGTTCGAGGTCGACGAGGAGCCCAACCGAGTCGCCTCGGAAGTCGACCCCGACGCCTACATCATCTTCGGATCCACCTTCGACGACGGCATGGAGGGCCGCATCCGGGTCTCCGTGGTCGCCACCGGCATGGACTCCGCCGTCGCCGACAAGCAGGCGCCCACCCGCTTCCATCCGGTCTACGTCGCCGGCCGTGAGCGCAAGGCGCCGCCGAGTATCGCGCTGGCCGGTGCCGGCACCGATCGCGAGGGGCGCGAAGCGACCCCCGCGGCGGCGATGATGTCGTTGGCCGCCGACGATGCCGAAGATCGCCGGTCGGCGGCGGCCGGTGGTCCGGAGGTCGCCGCGGAGGCGCCCCCCCCGGCCATTGCCGAGGACGTCTTCATTCCACCGCTGCCGGCGAGCCGTTCCGACGCCGATGTGCGGGTCGAGGCCGATCCGTTTTCGGCGGCGGCGGCGCGAAGCGGCGTGCGGCAAGCGGAGACGGCGGGCGAGCGGTTGAAGCCACGGGTCTCGGGCCTGTTCGCGAGGGTGACGGGTGCCGGCCGGGTCGGCCGTCCCTCGAAGCCGGAAGTCCGGCCGACGCCGACCGAGGAGCGCGAGAGCGCGGCGTCCACCCTGCCGCGACTGGGCGCCCTCGACCCCCAGGAGCGGCTGCCCGCTTCGCAGCCGGAAGAGGAGCTTCTCGACATCCCCGCGTTCCTGCGTCGGCAGGCCAACTAGGGGACGTCCGAGCGGGGGCCCGAGGGGGTCGACCGATGATGCGTTGCGTGCTTCGGCGCCGGGATCCGCCGTCGCCGGCGTAGCACGCGGTCGTCTCGGGCACCGACGCGGAGGGCGGCGGCGTGTCCGCCTTGCGCTGCCGGCGAACTGCCGTGGTATAATCCCGTGTGGACTTCGGGTGGAAGGAGCATCGGACGGAGACCATGGCGAATATGGACCGCAGGCGGCGCTGTTCCCGATACCTCCTGGCGGCGGCTCTGTCGTCGTCGCTGCTGCTGGGGGGGTGCGCCGGCGACAACGAGATCGAGTACGAAGAACGACCGGTCGCAACCCTCTACAACGCGGCGATGGACGCCCTGGAGGCCGAGAACTACGGGACCGCGACGCAGCTGTTCGACGAGGTCGAACGCCAGCACCCCTATTCTCCGTGGGCGACGAAGGCGCAGTTGATGGCCGCGTACGCGTACTACATGGACAACCGCTTCGACGAGGCGGTCGGCGGTCTGGAGCGGTTCATCCAGCTCCAGCCGGCCAATCCGGATGTGCCGTATGCCCACTACCTGATCGGCCTCTCCTACTACGAGCAGATCTCCGATCCGTCCCGCGATCAGGAAATGACCGAGAAGGCACGACGGGCGTTCGCGGAACTGATCAATCGCTACCCGGAAAGCCTCTATGCGCGGGATGCGCGGGTCAAGCTCGACCTTACCAACGACCATCTCGCCGCCAAGGAGATGGTGGTCGGCCGCTACTATCTGCGGCAGGGTCACTACCTGGCCGCGATCAACCGCTTCAAGGCGGTCGTCGAGACCTATCAGACCACCACCCACACGCCGGAAGCCCTGCACCGGTTGGTCGAAGCCTACCGCGCGCTCGGTCTCGACGCCGAGGCGCAACAGATGGCGGCCGTCCTCGGCCACAACTTTCCCGGCAGCGAATGGTACATCGATTCGTATGCGCTGGTCGAGGATCCCTCGTTTCCGCGACCGTCCACACGGCCCTGGTACAGGTTCTGGTAGCCGGCAACGGGAATGCTGTCGACCCTCACCATTCGCGACGTCGTCCTCATCGATCGTCTCGAGTTGGAGTTTCGGCCCGGCCTCTGTGCCTTGACCGGCGAGACCGGAGCCGGCAAGTCGATCCTCCTCGACGCGCTCGGCCTCACGCTCGGCAGCCGCGCCGATGCCCGGCTGGTCCGCCATGGTGCGGAACAGGCGATGGTGACGGCCGGCTTCGCGGTCGCTGCCGACCACCCCGTGCGTTCGATCCTCGCGGGACACGGCTTCGCCGAGGGCGAGGAGGAGGTGGTGCTGCGCCGGGTGATCGGCACCGACGGGCGGTCGCGGGCGTTCGTCAACGACCAGCCGGTGAGTGTGGGGCTGCTCCGCGGCATCGGTGACACCCTGGTCGAGATCCACGGCCAGTTCGAGAGCCAACGGCTGCTCGACCCCGCCGTCCACCGCGATCTCCTGGATGCGTTCGGCCGCCTGCTGGCGCTCCGCGAGGCGACGGCGGGGGCGTGGCGGGTGTGGCGGGAGGCGGCCGATGCCCGCAGCCGGGCGGAGGCCGACTTGGCGGTCGCGCGGCGTGACGAGGCGTTCCTTCGCCACGCGGTTGGCGAGCTGGAGACGCTCGATCCGCGGCAGGGCGAGGAGGCGGACCTCGCGCAGCGCCGGGCGATGCTGATGGGCGGTGCGAAACTGATGCAGGCGCTGGACGAGGCGACACGGGAGCTCGCGGGCGGGGGCGGTTCCGGCGTCGAAGGCGCCCTGCACGCCGCCATCCGGATCCTGGAGCGGGCGGCCGACAAGGCCGAGGGCCGCCTCGATGGCGCCGTCTCGTCCCTGCGCCGGGCGCTGTCGGAGGCCGTGGAGGGGCAGGCGTTGATGGAGAAGGCGGTCGCCGACCTCGACCTCGATCCCCGCCGCCTGGAGGAGATCGAGGAGCGGCTGTTCGCCCTCCGGGCGCTGGCGCGCAAGCACGGCTGCGGCGCCGACGACCTGGCGGGCCTGCGGGCGACACTGGCCGCCCGGTTGGCGATGGTCGACGATGGGGCCGAACGCCTCGACGGCTTCGCCCGCGCCGAGCGGGCGGCGCGGGAGCGCTACCGCGAGGCAGCGGAGCGACTGGGCGAGGCGCGCCGGCGGGCTGCCGCCGACCTCGACGCCGCGGTCGCCGTCGAACTGGAGCCGCTGCGGCTCGGCCGGGCACGGTTCGTCACCACCGTCGAGTCCCTGGCCGAACGGGACTGGGGCGAGCACGGCTGCGACCGAGTCGTCTTCGAGGTGGCGACCAACCCGGGGGTGCCGCCGGGACCACTCGCCCGCATCGCCTCGGGCGGCGAGCTGGCTCGGTTCATGCTGGCGCTGAAGGTGGTGCTGGCGCGCGCCGATCCGGTGCCGACGCTGATCTTCGACGAGGTCGACGCCGGTATCGGCGGCGCGGTCGCGGCGGCGGTCGGCGACCGCCTGGCGCGGCTGGCCGACCAGGTCCAAGTGCTGGTGCTGACCCATTCGCCGCAGGTTGCGGCTCGGGGTGGTCACCATTGGCGGGTGTCCAAGACCATCGGCCCGGGCGGGGCGCGCACCACCGTCGAGGTCCTCGACGAGGCGGAGCGTCGCGAGGAGATCGCCCGCATGCTGGCCGGGACGGAGATCACCCGCGAGGCCCGCGCCGCGGCCGAGAGCTTGCTGCTCGGCGGCGCGGCGTGACGCCCGCCGGCGGCCCCGGAACGGGCGGCACGGGGCTCCGGGACCGTGCGGTCGCCGAACTGACCGAACCCGAGGCGGACGCGGAACTGGCGGCGCTCGCTGCCGAGATCGCCGCCCACGACCGGGCCTACTACCAGGACGACGCCCCGGTCGTCAGCGATGCCGACTACGACGCCCTGCGTCTGCGCAACGAGGCGTTGGAGGCCCGCTTCCCCCACCTGGTGCGCGCCGACAGCCCGTCGCGGCGGATCGGGGCCCCGCCCGCCACGGGGTTCGCCAAGGTGGTCCACGCGCGGCCGATGCTGTCGCTCGCGAACGCCTTCACCGATGCCGATCTGGTCGAGTTCGTCGACGGCGTCCGCCGTTTCCTCAAGGAGCTCCGCGACGACCCGGAGATTGCGCTGGAAACCGTGGCCGAGCCGAAGATCGACGGGCTCTCGGTGTCGTTGCGCTACGATCAGGGCCGCTTCGTCCGCGGCGCCACCCGCGGCGACGGCACCACCGGCGAGGACGTCACCGCCAACCTGCGTACCCTCGCCGACCTCCCCGAGGCGGTCGGAGGTGCACCGGCGATCCTCGAAGTGCGCGGCGAGGTCTACATGACCAGACCCGATTTCGCGGCCCTCAACGACCGCCAGCTCGCGGCCGGCGGCCGGGTGTTCGCGAACCCGCGCAACGCCGCCGCCGGCTCGCTCCGCCAGCTCGATCTGGCGGTGACGGCGGGGCGACCGCTGCGGTTCTTCGCCTATGCCTGGGGCGAGCTCAGCGAGCCGGTTGCCGACACCCACTTCGGATTCCTGCGCTGGCTCGAAGCCGCCGGGTTTCCGGTCAACCCGCTGGCCCGCCGCTGCCGCGACGTCGAGCAGATGTTGGCCTTTCACCGCGAGGTCGCCGCCGCCCGCGCGAGCCTGCCCTATGACATCGACGGCGTCGTGTTCAAGGTCGACCGCATCGACTGGCAGCAGCGGCTCGGCGCCGTCAGCCGCGCGCCGCGGTGGGCGATCGCCCACAAGTTCGAGGCGGAGAAGGCGGAGACGGTGCTGCGCGACATCCGCATCCAGGTCGGCCGCATCGGGACGCTCACGCCGGTGGCGGTGCTGGAGCCGGTGACCGTCGGCGGCGTCGTCGTCTCCCGGGCCACCCTTCATAACGCCGACGAGATCCGCCGCAAGGACATCCGCATCGGCGACGTCGTGATCGTGCAGCGGGCGGGCGACGTCATTCCGCAGGTCGTCGCGGTGGTCGCGGACAAACGGCCGCCGGGCACCGAACCCTATGTGTTTCCCGACCGCTGTCCCGAGTGCGGCAGCCTGGCGATGCGCGAGGAGGGAGAGGCGGCGACCCGCTGCACCGGCGGCCTGATCTGTCCGGCGCAGGCGGTCGAGCGCCTCAGGCACTTCGTTTCTCGCGACGCCCTCGACATCGAAGGGTTGGGAAGCAAGCACATCGAGGGGTTCTGGCGGGACGGGCTGATCGCCGGTCCCGGTGACATCTTCCGGCTGAACGAACGGGCGGCCGAGATCCGCGATCGGGACGGGTGGGCCGGCAAGTCGGTCGACAATCTGCTCGCCGCCATCGACGCCCGCCGGCGGGTCCCGCTCGACCGTTTCATCCATGCGCTCGGCATCCGTCAGGTGGGGCGGGCGACCGCCCGGCTGGTCGCCAAGCAGTACGGTTCGCTGGCGGCGTGGCGGGAGGCGATGACCGCCGCGGCCGATCGCGGATCGGAGGCCTACCGCGACCTCGTCGCCATCGACGGCATCGGTCCGGCGGTGGCTGCCGACATCACCGGCTTCTTCGCCGAGCCGCATAACCGCCAAGTGCTCGACGATCTGCAACGGCAGATCGTCGTCGAGGATTTCACCGCGCCGGCGGTGTCGGGTTCGCCGCTGGCCGGCAGGACGGTGGTGTTCACCGGCACCCTCGAGACCATGACCCGGGGCGAGGCGAAGGCCCGTGCCGAGGCGATGGGCGCCAACGTGGCCGCGTCGGTGTCGAAGCGGACAGACTACGTGGTGGTCGGCGCCGACGCCGGATCGAAGGCGGACAAGGCGGCTGCACTCGGCGTCGCCACCCTGACCGAGCGGGAGTGGCTGGCGCTGATCGGCGGCCGTTGAGCGGTCGCGGCGGGGCTCGCCCCACCCGCCGTTCAGTGCAGCCGGTCCGGCAGTTCCTTGATCGCGGCGTCGACCAGCGCGTCGGCGCGCTTGCCCTTCAGCTGTTTGGCGAGGATCTCCTCGGTCGCCCGCATCGCCGCATCCACCGCCCGGCTTCGCACCTCGGCGACGGCGCTGGCCTCGGCCTGGGCGATCCGGTCCATGGCGAGCTGCTCGCGCCGCTTCAACGCCCGTTCCAGGTCCTCCGCGGCGCGTTCGGCCAAGCGATCGGCCTCCCGCCGGGCGTGATCGACGATCGTCTCGGCCTCTGCTACCGCCTCGTGCTTGCGCCGTTCGTAGGACGCCAGGAGCTGCTGGGCCTCCTCGGCGAGCCGGGTCGCCTCTTCGATCTGGGTCCTGATCTTCTCGGCGCGATCGTCGAGCGCCACCGTCACCACCCGGTAGATGGTGCGGAACGTCGCGGCGACGAAGATCACGAACGCGACGGCGACCCAGAACTCGGCCGTCGCGTAGAACGGCTCCGCCGCGTGGTCGGCGGCACCGGCAGCCGCCCAGGCGTCCATCAGCCGGCCTCCTTCAATGCGGCGCCGACCGCACTCGCCGCCGTTTTGGCATCGATGGTCTCGCCGATCAGCCGCTCGGTCGCCGCGATGGTGAGGTCGGTCGCGATGGCGCGGATCCCCGCCACCGCCTCGTCACGGGCCTTCGCGATACGCGCCTCAGCGGCGGCGACCTCCTCGCTCAACCGCTGTTCGAGCTCGGCATGCCGTTCCGTCGCCTCGGCCGCCGACTGCTCGCGGACCACTCGCACCGCCTCCTGCGCCTTGGCACGGGCATCGGCCATCAGCTTCTCGTAGGCCGCCTCTGCGGCCTCGGCGGCGGCCTTCAGGGCCTCCGCCTTGTGCAGCGCGTCGCTGATCTTGAGGCTCCGCTCCTCGAGCACGCTGCCGATGCGGGGCAGGGCAACCCGCGCCATCAGGAAATAGAGGGCGACGAAGCAGATCAGTAGCCAGATCAGCTGCGGCGGCCAGAGGGCCGGATCGAATTGCGGCATTCTCGTCTCCGTGCCGGCGGGACGGCGAGTCCTCGGCCCGCGGCCGCGCTCAGAACACGAACATCAACATCAGGGCGACGACCAGGGCGTACAGGGCGACGGCCTCGACCAGGGCGAACCCGACCCACATCGGCAGCTGGACCAGGGGCTGCGCCGCGGGATTGCGGGCCAGCGAGGCGATCGTTGTCGCGAAAATGTTGCCGATTCCGGCGCCGACCCCACCGAGCCCGACCACCGCGATACCCGCTCCGATCATTTTTGCTGCATCAGCTTCCATGTCTCGTTTTCCCTAGCCTAGCGTTTGCCAACCCGAACCGCCGCAAAGTCTTGCCCTCGCGACGGGCAGAGCCTCAATGCATGTGGAGGGCGTCATTGAGGTAGATGCACGTCAACACCGCGAACACGAACGCCTGCAGGAACGCGACCAGCAGCTCGAGGCCGGTGAGCGCGATCACGAACACCAGCGGCACCACCCCGGCGGCACCCATTACCACCACGAATCCGGCGAACACCTTGAGCAGGGTATGGCCGGCGGTCATGTTGGCGAACAGGCGCAGCGACAGGCTCACTGGCCGCGTGAAGTAGGAGAGCACCTCGATCGACACCAGCAGTGGCGCGATCGCCAACGGCGTCCCTTTCGGCAGGAAGAAGTGGAAGAAATGGAGCCCGTGCTTGGCAAAGCCGAGCACAGTGGTGCCGATGAACACGGTCAGCGCCAATGCGAAGGTGACGGCGACGTGGCTGGTGAACGTGAAGCTGTACGGCAGCAAACCCAGCAAGTTGCCGAACAGCACGAACAGGAACAGAGAAAAGATGAAGGGGAAGTACTTCAGTCCTTCGCGGCCGACGTTGCTGCGGATCATGTTGCCGACGAAGTCGTAGGCGAGTTCGACGAGCGATTGCCATCGGCCGGGGACCAGCGAGCGCTCCTTGACACCGAGGATCAGGAACAGGGTGATGCCGACGACCGCCAGCACCATGAACAGGCTGGAATTTGTGAACGACGCATCGACCGTCCCGACGCGGATGTCGAGGATCTTGGTGATCTGGAATTGCTCAATGGGACTGGCCACGTCCGTTCCCGCCCTTTCCCTCACCGAGCCCCGCGGCGGGATCATCGCCCGACCGCTGTTCGTTCTCGTCATCGCCGGCCGGAGGACGATATCCCACCGCCAAGCCCATGCCGGTCACCGTCCGATACACGTTCAACATTCCGGCGGCCGCGCCGAGAAAGAAGAACGCGATCAACAGCCAGGGCGACGTTCCCAGCCAGCGGTCGAGCCAGTAGCCGATCAGTGCCCCGACCCCCAACCCGGCGACCAAGTGGGATGAGACCGCGAACGCCATCCCGATCCCGGACACCGGCTGGTTGGCATCGGCCCGGGCATCCCGGGGACGAGTCTCGTCCCTGAGCCGCTTCAGGC
>JBHJOP010000120.1:0-15297 GCA_050329575.1 Rhodospirillales bacterium
GATCGTCGTCGTGTGCGATGTCGCCGAGCGCGACGCCGGCCACGTCCGCGTCGGCGATCGCGCCGAGGTGGTGCTGGTCACCGGCGAGCAGGCGACCGGCACCGTCCGTTTCGTCGCCCGCACCGCCAACCCGGCGACACGCACCTTCCGGGTCGAGATCGCACTCGCCAATCCCGAGGGGACGATCTCGGAAGGCCTCACCGCCCGGGTCCGGCTGCGGCAGGAGGAGGTTCTCGCCCATCGGGTGACGCCGGCGATCCTGACCCTCGACGACGACGGCGTCCTCGGGGTCAAGGTGGTCGACGACGACGATCGCGTCACCTTTCACCGCGTCGCCATCGTCGCCGACACGCCGGACGGCGTCTGGCTCGCCGGGCTGCCCGATCGGGTGACGGTGATCACCGTCGGCCAGGAGTACGTGCGCGACGGCCAGCGGGTGCGGCCGGTGGCCGAGATCGGCACCACCGCGGCGGCGGCGGAGCGGTCCTGATGTCGCTGATCCAGGCCGCCTTCGACCGCTCGCGCACCGTGCTCGCGGCGCTGTTCCTGGTGCTGGTCGCCGGAACCATCGCCTACCTGGAGATCCCGAAGGAGAGCGAGCCCGACGTCACCATCCCGATCATCTACGTCTCGATGGTCCACGAGGGCATCTCGCCCGAGGATGCCGAGCGGCTGTTGATCCGGCCGATGGAGATCGAACTGCGCGCCGTCGAAGGCGTCAAGGAGGTGCGCTCGAAGGGCTACGAGAGCGGCGCCTACGTGCTGTTGGAGTTCGAGGCCGGCTTCGATGTCAAGGCCGCCCTTCAGGACGTCCGCGACAAGGTCGATCAGGCCAAGCCGGAGCTGCCCGACGACACCGAGGAGCCGGTGGTCAAGGAGGTCAACTTCAGCCTGTTCCCGGTGGTGGTGGTGACGCTGTCCGGCGACGTTCCGGAGCGCACCCTGCTCCGCCTCGCCCGCGACCTGCGCGACCGGATCGAGACCCTCTCGTCGGTGCTCGACGCCGACATCGCCGGCGATCGCGAGGAACTGGTCGAAGTGCTGATCGACCCCGTCAAGATCGAGAGCTACGGCCTGACCTCGGGCGATGCCGTCGGGGTGGTCGTCAGCAACAACCTGCTGGTCGCCGCCGGTGTCCAGGACACGGGACGCGGCCGGTTCTCGGTCAAGGTGCCGGGGCTGTTCGAGACCGTCGAGGACATCCTCGATCTGCCGGTGCGGGTCGACGGCGATGCCGTGGTTCGGCTCGTCGACATCGCCGAGGTGCGCCGCACCTTCAAGGACGCCACCGGCTTCGCCCGCGTCAACGGCCGCCCGGCGATCGCCGTCGAGGTCTCCAAGCGGGCCGGTGAAAACCTGATCGAGACCGTCACGGCGGTGCGCCGGATGGTCGAGGCGGAGCGGGCGGCGTGGCCGGAGGGTCTGCGCGAGACCGTCCACGTCGCCTTCACCCAGGACAAGTCCGACCACATCCGCACCATGCTGCGCGATCTCCAGAACAGCGTCGTGTTCGCCGTCATCCTGGTGATGATCGTGATCGTCGCGGCGCTCGGCAGCCGCTCGGCGCTGCTGGTCGGCATCGCCATCCCGGGCTCGTTTCTGGCCGGCATGCTGGTGCTGACCGCGCTCGGGCTGACCATCAATGTGGTCGTCCTGTTCTCGCTGATCCTGGCGGTCGGGATCCTCGTCGACGGCGCGATCGTCGTCGTCGAACTCGCCGACCGCAAGATGGTCGAGGGCGAGCCGCGCCGGCGCGCCTACGCGCTCGCCGCCGGGCGCATGGCGTGGCCGATCATCGCCTCCACCGCCACCACCCTGGCGGCGTTCCTGCCGCTCCTGTTCTGGCCGGGGGTGGTCGGCGAATTCATGAAGTTCATGCCGATCACCCTGCTCGCGATCCTGTCGGCGTCGTTGCTCATGGCGCTGGTGTTCGTGCCCACCCTCGGCAGCTTCATCGGCAAGCCTGGGTCGGCCGATCCGCGCACGATGCGCCGCATCGCCGGCAGCGAGAGCGGACGGCTGTCGGAGCTGGGCGGCTTCACGGGCGGCTACCTCGCGCTGCTGACGGTGGCGCTCCGCCATCCCGGCAAGATCCTCGCCGCGGCCGTGGTGCTGCTGGTCGCGGTCCAGCTCGCCTATGCCGAGTTCGGCAAGGGGATCGAGTTTTTCCCGGAGGTCGAGCCGGACATCGCCAAGTTGCAGGTGCGCGCCCGCGGCAACCTGTCGGTCGACGAGAAGGACGCGATCCTTCGGACGGTGGAACAGCGGATCCTCGGCATGGACGAGCTCGAGACGGTCTACGTCCGCACCGGCACGCCGGCGCGCGGCGAGGAGGCCGAGGACATCATCGGCACCATCACCCTCGAGTTCGTCGACTGGGAGCAGCGTCGCCGTGCCGACGCCATCCTCGCCGAGATCGGCGACCGCACCGCCGACCTCGCCGGGGTGTTCGTCGATCCGCGCGAGGAGAAGGCCGGTCCGCCGATCGGCAAGCCGGTGCAGCTGGAGCTGGCGTCGCGGTTCCCGGAGCTGCTCGTGCCGTCGGTCGAGACGGTCCTTGCCGGCCTCGATCGCATCGACGGCCTGATCAACATCGAGGACAGCCGGCCGCTGCCCGGAATCGATTGGCAGTTGCGCATCGACCGCGCCCAGGCGGCGAAGTACGGCGTCGACGTCCGCCTGCTCGGCCAGTCGGTGAAGCTGGCGACCACCGGCCTCAAGGCGGGGGAATACCGGCCGGACGACTCCGACGACGAGATCGACATCCGCATCCGCTATCCGGCCGACTGGCGGACCATCGCCATGCTGGACGCGATCCGCGTCAACACCGCCGCCGGGGCGGTGCCGGTCGGCAACTTCATCGAGCTGCGGCCGCAGCCGCGGGTCGGCTCCGTCCATCGCACCGACGGCCGTCGGGTGATGTCCGTCAAGGCCGACGTCGCCGAGGGCGTGCTCGCCGACGACGTCGTCCGCGCGATCCGGGAATGGCTGCCCGAAGCCCGTCTCGATCCCCGCGTCGACATCCGCTTCAAGGGCGAGGACGAGGAGCAGAAGAAGGCACAGGCGTTCCTGTCGAAGGCGTTCGCGCTGGCGATCTTCCTGATGGCGGTCATCCTGGTCACCCAGTTCAACAGCTTCTACTCGGCGTTCCTGATCCTGAGCGCGGTGGTGATGTCGACGATCGGGGTGTTCATCGGCCTGCTGGTGACCGGGCAGCCGTTCGGCATCGTCATGGGCGGCATCGGTGTCATCGCCCTCGCCGGGATCGTCGTCAACAACAACATCGTGCTGATCGACACCTACGACCGGCTGCGCGCCAGCGGGCGTTCACCGCGCGAAGCGGTGCTGCAGACCGGCGCCCAGCGCCTGCGGCCGGTGATGCTGACCACCATCACCACCATGCTCGGGCTGATGCCGCTGATGTTCGGGGTCAACATCGACTTCATCGCCCGTCACGTCTCGATCGGGGCGCCGGCGACCCAGTGGTGGACCCAGCTCGCCACCGCGATCGTCTTCGGCCTCGGCTTCGCCACCATCCTCACTTTGGTGGTGACGCCGGCGGCGCTGATGCTGAAGGCCGACGTCGCCGCTTGGCGCCGCCGCCGCCGCGCCCGTCCGGTCGCACCTGCCGACGTCCGCGAGGCGGCGGAGTAGGGCGATCGACGAACGGGGGGCGACCCCTCCGATCGCGCCTCGCTTCGTCCCCGGTCATCGCCGCCTTCGCCTCGAACCCCGCCGCGGTGAGATCAGCACCGCCGCTCGCCCTCCGTGAACAGGGCGTGCAGCCGCCGGGTCAGTTCCGTCCTCGCGTAGGGTTTGGGCAGGACCGGCGCGTCCGGTGGCAGCCGGCCGTTCCTGGAGCCGAGGCCGGCGGCGTATCCGGTGGTGTACAGGACCCTGACCCCGGGGTGGCGCGCGCGGACCGTATCCGCGACCGCGAGGCCGCTCATGCCGCCCGGCAGCTCCACGTCGGTGAACAACAGATCGATCCGTGCGGCCGCCTCGGCGTGGTGACGCGCCGCGCCGCCGTCGCCCGCTTCGAGCACGGTGAATCCGAGGTCCTCGAGAAACCGGACGGCGAGCTTGCGCAGCCGCTCCTCGTCCTCGACCAGCAGCGCGACCCGGCCGGACGCGATGAAGGCTCCGCCCTCGGCGGCCTCGACCGCCGGGGCGCCGGACACCGCGGCGCGCGGAAAGAACAGCTTGAAGGTGCTGCCCGCACCGACCTCGCTGTAGACGCTGACGTGGCCGCCGGACTGCTTGAGGAAGCCGTAGACCATGCTGAGACCGAGGCCGCTGCCGTGACCGATCTCCTTGGTGGTGAAGAAGGGCTCGAAGATCCGGCCGAGCACCGTCCTGTCGATGCCGGTTCCGGTGTCGCTGACCGCCAGCATCACGTAGTCGCCGGGGACGACGTCGCGATAGCGTTCGGCGTAATCCTCGTCGAGAACCGCCGTTCGGGTCTGGAGCGTCAGCGTGCCGCCGTCGGGCATCGCGTCGCGGGCGTTGATCGCGAGATTGACGAGCGCACGCTCCAGTTCCCCGGCATCGGCGAGGACGCTCGGAACGCTCGCGTCCAGCTCCTCGGCCACCGCGATCTTCGATCCCAGGGTGCGGCGCAGCAGGCTGGTCATGCCGCGCACCACGTCGTTAAGGCTGACGATCGTCGGCCGCAGCGGCTGCATTCGCGCGAACGCGAGCAGCCGGTGGGTCAGTTCGCCGCCCCGCCGCGCCGCCCAGAGGGCGTCGGTCACCAGCTCCCGCGACCGCTCGTCGCCGCCGTGCCGCTGTTCGATGAGCTCCAGGTTGCCGGCGATGATCGTCAGGAGGTTGTTGAAGTCGTGGGCGATTCCGCCGGTGAGCTGACCGATCGCCTCCATCTTCTGCGACTGGCGCAGCTGTTCCTCGACGGCGCGCCGCTCGGTCACGTCCTCCTTGACGGCGACGAAGTTGACGATCTCGCCCGCGTCGTTGTTGACCGGCGCGATGGATGCGACCTCCCAGAAGAGCTCGCCGTTCTTTTTCCGGTTGCAGAACTCGCCGCGCCAGATGTCGCCGGCGGTGATCGTCCGCCACAACGCTTCGTAGTCCTCCGCAGGGGTGAGGCCGGACTTGAGGATGCGCGGGTTCCTTCCCATCGCCTCGTCGAGACCGTATCCGGTCACCTCGCAGAACGCCGGATTGACGTAGACGATCCGTCCATCGCGGTCGGTGATCACCACCGATACCGGACTGCGCTGGATCGCCTGGTACAGCCGCCGCAGTTCCTGCTCGGCGTGCTTGCGATCGGTGATCTCGCGGGCGTAGACGGCGACCTCGGTGATCGGCCGGTCCGCATGGCGCACCGGGTAGAACCAGAACTCGAACCAGCGATTGCGGATCGGGACGTCGAGATGCACCGGTTTTCCCGAGACGGCGACGTCGCGAACGGTCGCCAGCCGCGCCTGCGCCAGATCGGCGGGCAGAAGCCGGGTCAGCGCGGTGCCGGCGGGATCGATGCCGGCGGTCCTGCCGGCCAGCCGGCGGCGGGCGGCCTCGTTGATGGCGAGAACCCGTCCGTCGGTGGCGACGAGCAGGATCTCGTCCTCGCTGGCGTCGAGCAGGGCGCGGGTGCGGGTTTCGCTCTCGATCAACGCCTGTTCGGCCTGCTTCTGCTCGGTGACGTCGTCGAACAGGGACACGATCTCGCCGGTCGGCAGCTTGTAGACGTGACTGTCTCGCCAACCTTCGAGGCGGCCGTCGCGGTAGAAGTGGGCGGGCACGTCCCGGGCGATTCCCGTCGTCCAGACGTCGCGCATCGTCTCGAACAGGCCGAAGTCGCGGACCCCGGGGAAAACCTCCGTTACCGGTCGACCGACGACCTCGCGGCGAACGATCTGGCCGATCGTCTCGCCCTGTCGATTGAGGTCCGCGAACACGAAGTCGTCGCCGCCGTCGGCGGCCCTGAACACCGCCGCACCGCTTTTCATGTGGTCGAACAGCCCGCGGAAACGGGCTTCGTTCTCCCGCATCCGCCGCAGCATCGGCTCGGTGATGCGCGAAAACAAGGCCGTTCCGGCGACCACCGCGATCAGACCGATCAGCGAGACCGGCATCGCCGCCCGGGTGAAGCGGTTTCGGATCTCGTCGACGTCGACCTTGGCGACGAGGCCGAGTTCCAGCACCGCGATCGGCTCGTAGGCGGCGAGAACCATGACCCCGCGATAGTCCCGGCCGATCATCGTCCCCGATCGCCCCTCGAGTGCGGCCCGCATCGGCGCGGCCAACCGCGAGTCGACCGGGATCGTCACCGGGTGCTCGAGGCCCGCACCATGTCCCGTGGCCAGAAAGACGATGTCGTCGCCGACCCGCCGCGCCAGGGTGATCTCCTCGCTCCGTTCCGGGGCGTTAGCGGCGAGGGTGCGGCGGCTGTCGAGGAATTGCCAGAGGGAAGCGGCTTCGGGCCCCCCCGGATAGATCGAATAGGTCTGGTCGAAGCGGGCCATCGCCTCGAGCAGGCGAGCCTGACCCCGGATGATGTCGTGCAGACGCGCCCGCTCGCGATCGATGCTGCCGCGGTAGAGGACGTAGATCGCGCTGCCGCCGATGATCAGCGCGACGGCCGTCATGACGACGATGAGAAGACCGAGTCGCTTCTGTTCGTTCATCGCCGTCATTCGCTCAGCGCCGAGAGCAGCTCCTTGATCCCGAAGGGCTTGTGCAGCGTGGTCGCGGAACCGAGACCCCGGTAGCGGGCGAGAATGCGGGCGTGGTCGGCATACTCGGGATGGTAACCGGTCATGATCACCAGCCGCGCCGTGCATCCCCGGCCGGCCAGCCAGTTGATCACCTCGTTGCCGTCGACGTCGGGCATCACCATGTCGAGCAGGATCAGGGTCGGCCGGAACTCGGCGTAGACCGCCATCAGTTCCGTGCCGCTGGTGGTCAGCCTGACGGTGTAGCCGCGCGGTTCGGTGACATTGCGCACGAAACGACCGACGGCCGCCTCGTCGTCGCACACCAGCAGCCGCTGTTCCGCCATCCCGTTCCCCGCGCCGCGAGTCCGATGAGGAGTCTACCCCATCCGTGCGTGCGAGGCGATGCCGCAGACCGCCGAGCCTTGGCGGGGAGCGGTCAACCGCCGCCGACGGCGACCTCGCGCACCATCGTCACGATCGGCCGGCCGTCGCGGCTCAGCGTGTAGGTGCCCGTGTAGGTGCCGGGCGGCCAGCCGCCGGCGGGGCGCTTGCGGCCGGCGAACGCGAACCACTGGACGTTGCTGTCGGCGAGCGGGCCGGCCTGGTCGACGATCGCCCCGCCGTCCGGTCCCTCGATCCGCAATCGCTGCACGTCGCCCTTCTCGGTGCCGAACACCTCCGCCCAGAACACCAGCGCCGGCGCGTCGGTCGGCAACCGGTCGGCGGCATAGCGCCCGTCCTGGGCGGCGTCGCCGTCCGGTCGTTCGGTGGCGAAGCCGGCGATCAGCGGGCCGGTCGCCCGGTAGCCGAGCCGCGCCGCCACCTCGGTCGACCACAGCGACCGGCGCTCGTCGCCGCAGGCCCTGAACGCGGCCCGCCCGACGAACGGATCGACGGGTCGGCCCTGGTAGCGGACGGCGAACTCGACGTGCGGGAACTCGGTCAGTCCGGAGAGACCGATCAGGCCGAGCGGCGTGCCGGCCTCGACCCGCTGGCCGCGGGTGACGACGATGCTGCCCTTCTTGAGGTGGCTGTACTGGGTCTCCCAGCCGTTGCCGTGGTCGATGACCACGCCGTTGCCGGCCTCGCGGCCCTCGACCGCGGCGGCGCCGGAGACCCGGACGCTGACGTCGTCCATGCCGTCGCGGAGGGCCGAGACCACCCCGGGGGCGGCGGCGACCACGGCGACGCCCTGGCGCATGGTCGGCAGGTCGGGGACCCGGATGTCGGTGCCGTCGTGGCCGTCGTAGCCGAGCCGACCGCAGGCGTAGTCCATGCGTCCCGGTCCGGGATCGTGGTCGAAGTAGTTCTGGATGTGACAGACCTCGCCCATCGCACAGGCGACCGGCAGGTTTAGAACCAGATCGTCGGCGGCCGCCGCGGTCGGCAGGCAGGCGGCGATCAGCCACGCAAGGCCGGCGATCCGCGCCGCAAGGTGTCTCATCGGCAGATGCCTCTCCTGATCTCGGGGGGTGGTTCCTGACGGATACCTCCGGCGGCAAGGGTACCAGGGCCGAGGCTGCGCGGCCAGTCTCCCGCCGTGATGGGCGAGGAGAAGCGGCGGCGCCCGTTCCGGCGCCACCGCCCCTCCTCCTCCTCCGTTCCGTTCGGGTCCCGCTCGCGAAACGGAGGGATCTCGAGCGCGCATCGAAACCGTCGGAGCGGCGTCTCCCCGCATGTCCATCCGGTCCGGAGGGCGGCGGCGCCGATCGTCGACATCTCCGTCAGATGTCGCACATTTTAGGAGAATGTCCGCCGACGGCTACCCTTATTTGGGTATTATTATCCTAAAATGCTACCCAGGGTTGGGTCTGCGGCCGGGTGACGGCGACCGGCCTCAGTGCGCCTCGTCCCAGTCGGCGCCGACGCCGGTATCGAGGGTCAGCGGCACGTCGAGATCGGCGACCGACGCCATCACCCGGACGACCGCGACCCGCGTGTCCTCCACCTCCGCCGCCGGCACCTCGAACACCAGTTCGTCGTGGACCTGCAGCAGCATCCGCGCCCTCAGTCCCGCCTTCTCCAGCGTCGCCGGCAGGCGGATCATCGCTCGCTTGATGATGTCGGCGGCGCCGCCCTGGATCGGCGCGTTGATCGCCGCCCGCTCGGCGAAGCCGCGCACCGACGGGTTCTTGTCCCGGATCCCCGGCACGTGAACCTTGCGACCGAACAGGGTGGTGACGTAGCCGTGCTCCTGGGCCTGTCGGCGGGTCCGATCCATGTAGTCGCGGATGCCCGGATAGCGCGCGAAGTAGGCGTCGATGTAGGCCGCCGCCTCGCCGCGGCCGATGCCGAGCTGGCGGGCGAGACCGAACGGCGAAATGCCGTAGATGATGCCGAAGTTGATCGCCTTGGCCTTGCGCCGGACCATCGGATCGATGCCCGCGACCGGCACCCCGAACACCTGGGCGGCGGTGATCGCGTGGATGTCGGCGCCGTCGCGGAACGCCTGCTTCAGGGCCTCGATGTCGGCGACGTGGGCGAGCAGGCGCAACTCGATCTGCGAGTAGTCGGCGCTGAGCAGCCGCCATCCCTTCTCGGCGACGAACGCCCGGCGGATCCTGCGGCCTTCCTCGCTGCGGACGGGGATGTTCTGCAGGTTGGGGTCCGACGACGACAGCCGCCCGGTGGAGGCGATCGCCTGGGCGTAGGACGTGTGGACCCGCCCGGTCTCCGGGTTGATCCGATCGACCAGCGCATCGGCGTAGGTGCTCTTGAGCTTCGCCAGCTGCCGCCAGTCGAGCACCCGCGCCGGCAGGTCGTGGCCTTCGGCGGCGAGCGTCTCCAGCACCTCGGCACCGGTGGCGTAGGCCCCGGTCTTGCCCTTCTTGCCGCCGGCCAGCCCCATCTCGTCGAACAGCACCTCGCCCAGCTGCTTCGGCGAGCCGACGTTGAACGTCCGGCCGGCGAGGCGGTGGATCTCGTCCTCGAGATCGCCCATCCGGGCGGCGAACGCGCGGCTGGCCTCCTTCAGAACCGCGGCGTCGACCCTGATCCCCTGGCGTTCCATCGCCACCAGCACCGGCACCAGCGGCCGTTCGAGGGTCTCGTAGACGCCGACCATGTGTTCGCCGACCAGCCGCCGCTTCAGCATCCGGTGCAGCCTGAGGGTGACGTCGGCGTCCTCGGCGGCGTAGTCGAGCGCCTTGTCGATCGCCACCCGGTCGAAGGTCACCCGGTTCCTGCCGCTGCCGGTCACGTCGGCGTACTTGATCGTCGTGATGCCGAGGTGGAGGGCGGCGAGTTCGTCCATGCCATGGCCGTGGAGACCGCCGTCGAGCACATAGGACAGCACCATGGTGTCGTCGATCGGCGCCACCCGGATGCCGTGGCGGGCGAACACCTGCATGTCGTACTTGATGTTCTGGCCGATCTTGAGCACCGACGGGTCCTCGAGCAGCGGCGCGAGGGCGGCCAGCGCCGCGGCGATCGGGATCTGTCGCGTCTCGGCCTCGCCGCCGCCGGCGGTCCCGTCGAGCGCGAGGCCGGGCGTCGCCCGGTGGGCGAGGGGGATGTAGCAGGCCCGTCCCGGGACGATCGCCAGCGACACGCCGACCAGTTCGGCGCGGATCGCGTCCAGCGACGTCGTTTCGGTGTCGACGGCGACCGCCCCGGCCGCCGTCGCCGCGGCGATCCAGCGTTCGAGATCGGCGAGCGTCCGGACCAGCTCGTAGCCGGTCCGATCCGAATCCGCCGCGGCCTGCGGACCACCGCCCGGCGGCGCGTCCGCGCGGTTGCGGACGCGGGCGATCAGCGATTTGAAGTCCTGGGCCTCCAGGAAGGCGAGCAGCGCCGCGGGGTCGGGCGCGGCGACGGCGAGCGCCGTCAGCGGCGCCGGCGGGTCCACGTCGCCGCGCAGCCGCACCAGTTCGCGGGAGATGCGGGCGTCCTCGGCGTGGTCGAGCAGCGCCTGGCGCCGCTTCGGCTGCCGGATCTCGCCGGCCCGGGCGAGCAGGGTGTCGAGATCGCCGTAGTCGGCGATCAGCTGCGCGGCGGTCTTGACGCCGATTCCCGGCACCCCCGGCACGTTGTCGGTCGCATCGCCGGCCAGCGCCTGGACGTCGACCACCCGCTCGGGGCCGACGCCGAACTTCTCCTTCACCTCCGCGGGGCCGATCGTCCGGTTCCTGACCGCATCCAGCATCGTCACGCTCGGGCCGACCAGCTGCATCAGGTCCTTGTCGGAGGAGACGATGGTGACGTCGGCGCCGGCCTCGCGGGCGAGGCGGGCGTAGCTGGCGATGAGGTCGTCGGCCTCGAAGCCGGCGGCCTCCAGGGTGGCGACGTTGAGCGCCCGAGTCGCCTCGCGGACCAGCGCGAACTGCGGGATCAGGTCCTCCGGCGGGTCCGGCCGGTTGGCCTTGTAGGCGGGATAGAGATCGTTGCGGAAGGTGTGCCGGCCGGCGTCGAACACCACCGCGACGTGATCGGCGTCGGTGTCGAGGAGCAGCTTCATCAGCATCGCGGTGAAGCCGTAGACGGCGTTGACCGGCGTGCCGTCGCGCCGCGTCATCGGCGGCAGCGCGTGGAAGGCGCGGAAGATGAACCCGGAGCCGTCGATCAGGAAGACATGCCGCGGCGGCGCGGGCGGAGGGCCGGGCGGGGTCAGTGTGCCGCCGCCGGTTGCGCGTCGTCGGCGAGAACGAACCGGCGCGAACAGTACGGGCAGACGACCTCGCCGTCGCCGCCGATCCGCAGGTAGACGAGGGGATGGCCGAGGGCGCCGCCGCCGCCGTCGCAGGCGACGACACGGCTTTGCACGCGAATGGTTTCGTCCGGCTTCATGACGCTCTCCGCCCCCTCGACGCTGTCCACGCTCGCCGGGACCGTTGACCCGACCGACGGCGAGATGATAGCGATTGCCGCCGGACAATCAATCTCCCGGTGCCGCGCCTCCGCGTCGCCGCAGACGCCGCCGCCGATGCCCACCCCCGGCCCCGAGACCGCGGTCGAGACCGTCGACCTCTGCAAGACCTACCCCGGCCGTCGCGGCCGGCCGCCGGTGCGCGCGCTGCGCAACGTCTCGCTCACCGTGCCCGCCGGTTCGTTCTTCGGGCTGCTGGGGCCGAACGGCGCCGGCAAGTCGACGCTGATCAACATCCTCGCCGGGCTGGTCGTCCGCAGCTCGGGCGCGGCGCGGATCTGGGGCTGCGACATCGAGCGCGAGATGCGCGCCGCCCGTCGCGCCATCGGGGTGGTGCCGCAGGAGCTCAACATCGATCCGTTCTTCACCCCGCGCGAGTTGCTCGAGGTGCAGGCCGGCCTCTACGGCGTGCCGAAGGCCGAACGCCGCACCGACGAGATCCTGGAGGCGATCGGCCTGACCGCGCAGGCCGACGCCTACGCGCGGTCGCTGTCCGGCGGCATGCGCCGGCGGTTGCTGGTCGGCAAGGCGATGGTCCATTCGCCGCCGGTGCTGGTGCTGGACGAGCCGACCGCCGGCGTCGACGTCGAGCTCCGCCGCCAGTTGTGGTCGTACGTCCGCCGCCTCAACGGCGGCGGCGTGACGATCCTGTTGACCACCCACTACCTGGAGGAGGCGCAGGCGCTGTGCGACCGGATCGCGATCATCAATCACGGCCGGCTGATCGCCTGCGAGCCCACCTCGGCCCTGCTCCGGCGCCTCGACGCCAAGGAGCTGGTGGTGACGGTCGCCGAGCCGATCGCCGTCCTTCCCGACTCCCTCTCGCGTTTCAACGCCGCGATCGTCCGTCCCGGCCGTCTGGTCTTCCACTATCCGCCGAGCCGCGTCCACGGCGGCGAGATCCTGGCGGCGGTGCGCGAGGCGGGCCTGACGGTGACCGATCTGACCACCCGCGAAGCGGAGCTGGAGGACATCTTCCTGCAGCTCACCCGGCAACCGGACGGCGAGGACCCGGCCGCGGTGCCGGTATGACGATCCGTCGACTCGCCCTCGCGGGGCTCGTCGCCGCGGCCGTGGCCGGCTGCGCGCCGGTGGTGATCCCGGCCGGTCCGCCGGTGACGACGCCGGTGCTTCGCGACGATCGTCTCGTCGCCGCCGACGGCGCGGCGTTGCCGGTCCGGTCATGGCTGCCCGACGAGGGACCGCCGGCGGCGGTGGTGATCGCGCTGCACGGATTCAACGACTACGGCCGCTTCTTCGCCGACGCCGGCCGTTTCCTCGCCGCCCGCGGCGTCGCGTCCTATGCCTACGACCAGCGCGGCTTCGGGGCCGCGCCCCATCCCGGCCGCTGGCCCGGAGCCGAGACCCTGACCGCCGACCTCGCCGCCGCCGTCGCCGCCGTCCGCGGCCGCCACCCCGGCGTGCCGCTGTTCCTGCTCGGCGAGAGCATGGGGGGAGCGGTGATCCTGGTGGCGATGGCGGGCGCCGATCCGCCCGCCGTCGACGGCGTGATCCTGGCGGCGCCGGCGGTGTGGGGGCGGGCGACCATGCCCTGGTACCAGACCGCCGCCCTGTGGGTCGCCGCCCACAGCCTGCCGTGGCTGCCGGTCAGCGGTCGCGGGCTGAAGATCGCGCCCTCCGACAACGTCGAGATGCTGCGGGCGCTCGGCCGCGACCCGCTGGTGATCAAGGAGACCCGCGTCGATGCCGTGTGGGGCCTCGTCGATCTCATGGACGCGGCGCTCGCGGCCGGCGAGCGGCTCGACGCCCCGGCGCTGATCCTCTACGGCGAGCGCGACCAGCTGATCCCGCCCGAGCCGCTGCGCCTGCTGCTCGCCCGGCTGCCGGAGGAGGGCCGCGACCGCCTGCGCATCGCCCTCTATGCGCAGGGCTACCACATGCTGCTGCGCGACCTGCAGGCGGAGACGGTGTGGGCCGACATCGCCGCCTGGATCGCCGATCCGGCGGCACCGCTGCCGTCGCGGGCCGACCGGCACGCCGCCGAGAGCGGCGCTTGCCCGTCGCGGACCGTTTGCGCTATCGTCCCCTGGCGCCGCACCCGTAGCTCAGCTGGATAGAGCGCTGCCCTCCGAAGGCAGAGGTCGTGAGTTCGAATCTCGCCGGGTGCGCCAATTACGAACAAAACTGGGCACTCCTGCTGGAGCGGCCCCGCCGCCCATCACGAGGCGTTCCAGGACAGTCCGCCTTCCGTGAATACGGATTTCCGTGTCGTCCACTTCGACGTTGTCGATCATCGCGCGCAGATAGGCGCGGCGGAACGGAATCGGACCGTCCAGCACGTTAGCGCGCATTACATCGACAAAAGCCGCGATCTTGTCCGCAGTGATCCGCGCTTCGGGCCGCAATTCGGCGACCGCGCGGTCGAAGGCAACCTGCGCGATATCGCGTTCGGTCTTCACCCCGTTGATGCGGTCCTTGAGGGTGGTGTCCGCCGGATCGGCAATCCCAGACTCGATCGCCTGATAGAGCCGCTTCAGCCGTTCCTCGGCATCGGCGAGCTTGCCGCGCAGCGCGGTCAGGCGATGACCGTGGTCCTCGTCGCGGGCGGTCTGCCGCTCCAAAAGGCCCGCCAGCAATTTACCGACACGCTCCGGCATCAGAAGCTGATCGGCGAGCCGTGCGGTCACGGCGGTATCCAGTTTGTCCATCGGGATTGCGCGCCCCTTGCAGGCGGACTTGCCCTTCTGGGCGCAGGTCGCGCAGGCATAATAGCGATAGCGGCCCGACTTGCCGGTGCGCAACGTCATGCCGCCGCCGCAACTGGCGCAGGTGGCAAGCCCGGTCAGCAGAATCGGCCCGGTGACGATACGCGGCGGCGTTGATCTGGGATTGCGGGATTTAAGGGCCGCCTGCACGGCATCGAACGAGGCCGCATCGATGATCGGATCGACCGGCACGACGATCTGTTCAGATGCAGGCTTGTTTTCCTTGGTCTTCGAATCTTTCTGATTGAAGCGGTACTCGCCCTTGTAAGCCGTGTTGGTGATGAGGCTGTGCAGCGGGCCGATGCCCCATCTTGCCCCGGCGCGCGTACGGTAGCCGTGTTCGTTCAGCCAAGACGCGGCGGCCTTGACGCCCATCGGGCCGGATGTACCGTTCCCTTGCTTCACCAGTTTGAATATCAGGCGGACCACTTCAGCCTCGACCGGGTCGATCGCGAGGCGCTTCTTGGTTTTCGTGCCGCGCTGCTCCGCTGCGACGACTTCATAGCCGTAAGGCGCACGCGCGCCGTTCCAGAAGCACTGCCGCGCGTTTTCCTGCATGGCGCGGAGAACGTGCTTGGCGTTCTCTTTGGACTGATACTCGTCGAATAGCGCAAAGACCTGCCGGACCATGACGCTCATGGGATCGTCGCCGAGGTCTTGCGTGATACTGACCAGTCGGACACCGTGCTTGCGCAGACTGCGCACATGATATTCGAGCGCGAAATGATCGCGGGCGAACCGGCTGAAACTGTGGACCACCACCGCGTCAAACGGCGCGCCGCCCGCCGTGGCGAAGTCGAGAAGCCGCTGGAGCTGGGGCCGGTTGTCATCCGTGCCGGACAGGCCCGCATCGACAAACTCGGCCGCGACTTCCCAGCCGCGTGCCGCGCAGAAAGTGGTCATCTGCCGCCAAGGCTTATCCCTTTGCTTCCGGCATGATCAACATCTTGTAGGTGACGGGGTTGGTTCGGGTGCCGATGCCGAGGAGGGAGCGGAAGGCGGCATGGCGGGTTCGGCGGCGGTTGAAGCG
>JBHJOP010000017.1:0-11956 GCA_050329575.1 Rhodospirillales bacterium
TCTCACCCATCGGTCCGCGCCTGGCTCGATGCGCAAGTTGCCGAGACGTTGTTCCTGCCCAGCATCACCGTCGCCGAACTCCTGTTCGGCATCGGCGCCCTGCCGGATGGCAGGCGAAAAGATGCTCTGACCGCGCGGATCGATCGCTTGCTGGACGAGTTCGCCGGCCGCATCCTGCTATTCGATGTGTCGGCAGCGCGGCGCTATGCCGATCTCGCCGTCAAGGCGCGCGCGGCTGGAGAGGGCTTCCCCACACCCGACGGCTCCATCGCCGCGATCGCCGCTGCGCATGGGTTCGCCGTGGCCTCGCGCGACGCGAGCGCCTTCAAAGCCGCCGGCCTGGCGGTGATCGATCCCTGGACCGCGAACGGTGACCGGCCGTCTGCGAAGCGTTGAGCGGCAGGGGTCTCTACGATTTCCGTTCGTCGATGTGATCGTTCCGGCGTCCGAGCAGCCCGGAGTCGTGGTGGCGCACCAAGCGCACCACTGGTGCCCTCGGCTCCGGATCCATCAACGGGAGTCCCAAGCGGTGGGAGCACGATCATGACGGAAGGGTTTTGGTTGAGCGACGGTCAGTGGGCGCGGTCGGCGCCGCTGCCGCCGAACAAGCCGCGCGGCGGACCCGCCACCGAACAGCCGCCACGAAGCCGTGCGGATCGGCGCATCAAGCGTGCGTTTCGGTGATGGCGACTGGCAGATGTTGATCCGTTGGCAGGGGTCCGCGGACGGTCGCTTCATCCCAGCGGGAACCATGGCGGGGGCGCGAAAGCGGCCGCCGCAAGCACCGGGAACGGGGCGAAGCGGACCCGAACAGCGCCAAGCCCATCAACGCAATCGGGGCTCCCTCCTAACGCTCGGCTTCAGCGGCGCGTGCTTCGCGTCCGATGGAAGCCATCGTTATGCCGCCTTGATGACGGCTTCTTCTACGTTCTTTGGCAAGGACACAGGGATGAAGTAGTCCTGCGGATACAGATAGTCCTCCCCGGACTCATCTATCACGCGAATCTGGCCATGTTTTTCCGCTGCCCTATCTGCAATAGCTTCATATATCTTCCGTTTCTCCAATGACGCCGGATATTCTTCGTTCTTAACACATATAACGAGTTGATGTGATGCTGTAGAAGTCATGGCTGCCCTCAATCCAGATAACGTTTGATCTTGAAATCAAACGCGTGGAACGGGCCGCCGCGGCCGGGCACGGGGCTTATCCAGTCTGCATCGGACCGCTCATCGGTCATCGACCGGGCTCCGGACGCCATGGCCCGCCTTGTTCGGGACGTGGGTGTCGATCAGGGTCGTGCCGCCGTCGTGAGGGGCCAGAAGCTCCGTCTGTGGACGCCGGTGTGCCGGGCTTGCGCCGATCCACGTTTCTGCACCGAAACAGGTTCGATCAAAAGGCGATCCGTGCTTGCGCGTCAAGGGGGACTTCGTTTCGGGGCGGCGACCCCCCCCGTCGCGACCGATGGTGCGAGAACGGCGCCGGCGCGCCGCACCTGTCGCTGAACCGCCACACCGGGATGCCGGGCTGGCGGGGCTTGGCGGCGGGGGTGGTCCTTCGGACAGCCGCCTGTTGACTCTCATCCTATTGACGGATATATATCCTACAAACAGCGTTCGGACAGCGAGCGAGTCAGGCTCTGGTCGCCGGCGGGAGGGACGAGGCATGGATCGGGATGTCGGGGCAGGTGGTGCTGGTGGCGTTGGGGCGAAGTCAGGAATGTCGACGTTTGTTGCGGCGATTTCATATGTCGAATCAGAGCTCTGTCTCGGATTCAGGTCTACTTTCGTCTACCGGTCGAAAAATAGCGGTCTCGCGAATTCAACGACTTGGCCGAAACCAGGCCTACTTTCGTCTACTTTTGCCTACCGTTCACCGTCGGCCGCAAGCGGTATTGTTCTTTATCAATGAGTTCACCGCCACGGACGCGCAACGAAGGTCGGCGAAACGGTCGCGAAGGTAGACGAAGGGTAGACATTTTTGCGGACCGGGCCGGGGTTCAGCCGCCGTAGAGCCACGAGCAGACGAACACCGCCGCGGCGATGCCGGCGACGTCGGCGGTGAGCGCCGCCACCACGGCGTGGCGCAGCCGGCGCACGCCGACCGCGCCGAAGTAGACGGCGATCACGTAGAAGGTGGTCTCGGTCGAGCCCTGGAAGGTCGAGACCAGATAGCCGGTGTAGCTGTCGGGGCCGATCGCCGGGTCGTTGATGATCGAGGCCAGCACCCCGTAGGCGCCGGAGCCGGACAGCGGGCGAAGGAGCGCCATCGGCAGCGCGTCCGCCGGCAGCCCGACGAGGCCGGTGATCGCGCCCAACGGGCGGACCAGCGCCTCCAGGGCGCCGGAGGCGCGGAACATGGCGACCGCGACCAGGATCGCGACCAGGTAGGGGATGATGCGGATCGCGACCTGGAAGCCGTCGCGGGCGCCGTCGACGAACACCTCGTAGACGCGCACCCTCCGCGCCGCCCCGAAGCCGAGCAGGGCGACCATCAGCCCCGGAACGATCCACGGCGCGATCGTCCGCCCCCAGAGCAGGGTGAGCGGCACCAGGGCGAAGATCGCCGTCAGCGCCAGCCCCGACACCCAGAGCGGATAGCCGGTCCCGGTTTCGCGTTCGAGCGCGGCATCGGCGCCCGGCGCAACCCCCGGCTCGGGGGCCGGTTCGGGGGGCCGGGCGGCGGCGGGCGAGGGGCCGGCGGCGGGCATCGGCCACCACCGCTGGCACAGCTTGGCCATGACGATCGCCACCGTCGTCGAGCAGATGGTGGCGAACAGCGTCGTCGGCATGATCCCGGCCGGATCGGCCGAGCCGGCGGCGGCGCGCAGCGCGATCACCCCGGTCGGCAGCAGGGTGACGCTCGAGGTGTTGATCGCCAGGAACAGCACCATGGCGTTGGTGGCGGTGCCCCTGCTGCGGTTGAGGCCGTCGAGTTCCTGCATGGCGCGGATGCCGAACGGCGTCGCGGCGTTGCCGAGGCCGAGCACGTTGGCCGACATGTTCAGGATCATCGCTCCCATCGCCGGATGGTCGGCCGGCACGTCCGGGAACAGCCGCTGCATCAGCGGCCGCACCAGCCGGGCGATGATCACCAGCAGGCCGCCGGCCTCGGCCACCTTCATCAGCCCGAGGAACAGCGTCATCACCCCGATGAGCCCGATCGCCAGCGTCACCGCGCCGCCGGCGCCGTCGATCATCGCCGTCGCCAGCGCCTGCATCGGCTCGGTCTGGTCGACGGCGGTCGGGACGAAGGTCAGTTGACGATAGGCCGCGATCGCGAAGGCGACGAGGACGATGGCGAAGAAGATGCCGTTCACGGTGCCGGTTCCCCCCCCCGGGTGGCGATGGCGATGGCGATGGCGGCGGCGATGCCGGCGCGGAGCATAGCAGGGGCGGGATCGGGATCAACGCCGGCGGCCTCCGCCCCGACCCCTTGCCCATCGCCCCGGCCCCTTGCCCATCGCCCCGGCCCGGTGTCCAACGCACCGACGACACCGTTAACCGATGCTACACGGCGGCGGCGCTAGCCTGGGCGTCCGCGCCTCCTCGGCAACTGGGCAGGGAAATTTCCGATCGTGCGCAATCTGGTCGTCGTTCTCGCGGTCCTGGCCCTGGTCGGGCTCGCCGGTGGTGCTCTGCTCGTGATCGAGCACGAATCGGAGCGGGCCGCGGTCGCCGGCACCGCCATCCATGCCCGGACCGGGGGCGAACCGGACGCCCTCGGCCGCCGGGCGGCGGCGGCGGCCGACGAGGACTGGAGAACCCTGGCCGGCCGACCGGCTCCCGCCGATCTCGGCCGCCGGCGCGACGTGCCACGTCTCGGGGCGGAGGGGAGGGGGCCCGAGACCCTGCGCGGCGGCGCCGGCGCACCCCCGGCCGACCGTGGCGCCGGTCGGGCAGCCGACCGCGCCTTCGAGCCCGGCGAGGTGCTGGCGGCCAATCCGCCGGCCGGTTTCGAGCCCGGCGCCGCCGCGCTCGGCTTTCGCATCGTCGAGATCTCGGACCTCGGTCACCTCGACCTGCGGGTCTACCGGCTGCGGACACCGCCGCTCCTCGACGTCGCGGCCGCGCTGCGGTCGCTGCGCGGGCGCTTTCCGGGCCTGCTCGCCGACGCCAACCACCACTACGCGGTCTCGGCCGGCGCCCAGCGGCCGGAGAGCTACGCCCGCACCCTGATCGGCTGGCGCAACGCGCCGTCCGACTGCGGCGGCGGGATCCATCTCGGGATGATCGATACCGGCATCGAGCTCCAGCATCCGGCGCTGTCCGGCGCCGACCTCGCCTATCGCCGGTTCCACAACCCGGCCAGGAGTCCCGGCACGCCGGACCACGGCACCGCCATCGCGGCGATGTTCGTCGGGCGGGCGGACGGCGGCCAGGGGTGGGGCGGGCTGCTGCCGGGCGCGCGGCTGAGCGCCGCCAACATCTTCGAGATCACCGACGGCGGCAGCATGATGGGCAGCGCCGGCGGCTTCCTGAGGGCGGTCGACTGGCTGGCCGAACGGCGGGTGCACGTGGTCAACATGAGCATCGCCGGTCCCGACAACCAGATCGTCCGTGCCGCCATCGAACGGGCGCGGGCCCGCGGGCTGATCCTGGTCGCGGCCGCCGGCAACAACGGTGACGATGCCGAGCCGGCCTATCCCGCGGCGTATCCGGACGTCATCGCGGTCACCGCGATCGATGCCGAACAGCGGATCTATCGTTACGCCAATCGCGGCAGCTACATCGACTTCGCCGCCCCCGGCGTCCATGTCTGGACGGCGAGTCCGGGCGGCGGGCGTTACCAGAGCGGGACGTCGTTCGCCAGCCCCTACGTCAGCGTTCTCGCGGCGCTCGCGGTCGCCGCCGGCGAGCGGCCGAAACCGGATCTCATCCGCGCCAGGCTGCGTCGCAACGCCGTCGACCTCGGGCCGCCGGGTCGCGACCCCACCTTCGGATGGGGATTGGTCGGCACCGAGGCCGACTGCCCCGAACGCCCCGGCCGTCGCTGACGGCCCCGGCCTCGTGGTGGGGGCTACTCCGCCGGATGCCCGGGAGAGCCGAGATGCTTGACCAGCTGGAACAGGCGCTTGCGCACGGTCGGATCGGAGATGCGGTAGTAGTTGTGCATCAGTTCGAACGCTTCGCGCGAGTTCATGGCGTTGGCTTCGAGACTGCCGATCGGCTGATCGGCCAACCCCGGCGCCATCTCCGCCTCGTCGGTGCTGAGGAACTGGGCCGGCATGTCCTCGAAGAAGAACGCCACGTCGACGCTGAGCGCCTTGGCGATCTTGGCGAGATTGCTGGCACCGACACGATTGGCGCCGCTCTCGTACTTCTGGATCTGCTGGAAGGTGACTCCGATCGCCTCACCGAGCTTGGTCTGGCTGAGCCGGATGCCCATCCGCCGACCACGGATTCGCCCGCCGACGTAGCGGTCGATCGGATGCGGGCCGTCCTCGATGGCTGGTTTTTTCATGGACCCAAGAGTACGCCAAGTTGTAGTCGTTTGTCGAGAAGCACGCCACGCTCTCGGACTCTGGGGCAGAAACTCAACCGTTACGGCGAAGAAACCACCCCCGCTTAAGCCCCAAAGAGTATTGATACAACTAAAACTGCATTGCGGTCAAGCTGGTACGCGCGGCCGTGTTGCCGCGACCGGCGATTTGTGGCAGCATGAGGATTCGTTCGGCGCGGCGCCCGACGCTCCGTCGGCGTCCGTACGAGTTGTCGGCGAACCTTCATGTCCAATCCGGTCGCGCTCCGTTCCGCCCGCCTGTCGCTGGCGTTCTCCGCCCTCGGCCATCTCTATTCGCACCTGTTCGCGCCGATCTTCTTCGTCGTGGCGTTGACCCTCGAAGGCGAGTTCGGGCTCACGCATGGCGAGGTGATCGCGCTGATCGTCGTCGGCAACGTCCTGTTCGGGGTGGTCGCGCCGCTGGCCGGATGGCTCGGCGACCGCTGGAGCAGCACCGGAATGATGGCCCTGTTCTTCGTCGGCACCGGCGGCGGCATGGTGATGACCGGCCTCGCGTCGCGGCCGCTCGAGATCGCCCTCTGGCTCGCGGTCACCGGCGCCTTCGCGTCGATCTACCATCCGGTCGGCATCGCGTGGCTGGTCCGCAACGCCGCCGCGCGCGGCAAGGCGCTGGGCCTCAACGGGGTGTTCGGGGCGATCGGACCGGCGACGGCCGCCGTCCTCGCCGGAACGCTGACCGAGGTCGCGGGGTGGCGCGCCGCCTTCGTCGTTCCCGGGGCGCTGATCGTGGCGACCGGCGTCGTCTTCGGCGCGCTCCTCGCCGGCCGCCGGATCGTCGAGATCACCGTCGATCGGCACGTCGATCCGCCGCCGTCGCGCGGCGACACCCGGCGGGTGGTCGCCGTGCTGGCGGTCTCGCTGCTGTGCACCGGCCTGATCTACCAGGCGACCCAGCCGGCGCTGCCGAAGATCTTCTCCGAGCGGATCGGCGAGTTGACGGGCGACGGCGTGCTCGGGGTCTCGGCGCTGGTCGCCGTCGTCTATCTGTTCGCCGGCGCATCGCAGCTGGTCGCCGGCCATCTCGCCGACCGCTATCCCTTGAAGACGGTCTACTTCTGCTGCTTCGTGCTGCAGGTGCCGCTGCTCGTTCTCGCCGGCAGCCTCGGCGGCGGCGCCCTGATGGCGGTGGCGATGATGATGGTCGCGGTCAACGCGGGGTCGCTGCCGGCCGAGAACAGCCTCGTCGCCCGCTACGCGCCGAGCCACCGGCGCGGACTGGTGTTCGGCTTGAAGTTCGTGCTCGCCTTCGGGGTCGGCGGCCTCGGGGTCAAGATGGAGGGGCTGCTCTACGATCTCACCGGCGGCTTCGCATGGCTGTTCGTGATCCTCGGCGTCATCGCCGCCGTCGGCGTCACGGCGGCGTGGCTGCTGCCCTCGGAGCGCCGGGAGGTGGTGCCGGCCGCGGCCGAATAGCGAGCCCCGCTAGCCCTGGCTGGCGGCGAGGCCGCGGCCGAGGTCGCGGATCAGGTCGTCGACCGATTCGAGGCCGACCGACAGCCGGATGACGTCGGGCCCGACGCCGGCGGCCAGCTGCTGCTGTTCGGTGAGCTGACGGTGGGTGGTCGACGCCGGATGCAGGATCAAGGACCGGGTGTCGCCGATGTTGGCAAGGTGGGAGAACAGCTCGACCGTCTCGACCAGCCGGACGCCGGCCTCGTAGCCGCCCTTGAGGCCGAACGTGAACACCGACCCGGCACCCTTCGGCAGATACTTCCGGGCGAGCGCGCGATAGGGGCTCGACTCGAGGCCCGCGTAGGAGACCCGCGCCACCGCCGGATGGGCCTCCAGGAACTCCGCCACCACCTGCGCGTTCTCGACGTGACGTTGCATCCTGAGCGGCAGGGTTTCGATCCCGGTGATGGTGTAGAAGGCGTTGGCGGGCGACAGCGACGGCCCGAAATCGCGGAGCGCCACGGCGCGAGCCTTGGTGGTGAAGCCGAAATCGCCGAACGTCTCGTGGAAGATCAGGCCGTGATACGCCGGTTCCGGCTCGACCATGCCCGGGAACTTGCCGCTCCGGCCCCAGTCGAAGCGCCCCGACTCGACCAGCGCCCCGCCGAGGGCGAGGCCGTGACCGGCGAGGAACTTGGTGGTCGAATGGACGACGAGATCGGCCCCCCATTCGAACGGGCGGAACAGATACGGGGTGGGGACGGTGTTGTCGACGATCAGCGGGATGCCGGCGGCGCGGGCGATCTCGGCGATCGGTTCGAGGTCGACGACGATGCCGCCGGGATTGGCCAGCTGCTCGACGAAGATCGCCTTGCAGCGGGGCGTCAGGGCGGCACGGACGGTCTCCGGATCGTTCGGATCGACGAAGTGGCAGGTCCAGCCGAGCCGCTTGAAGCTGAGCCCGAACTGGGTGATCGAGCCGCCGTAGAGGTTGCGCGAGGCGATGAACGCGTCGCCCGGTTCCAGCAGCGTGAAGAAGGTGAGGAACTGCGCGGCGTGACCGGATGCCGCGCACACCGCCGCCCGCCCACCTTCCAGATTGGCGATCCGCTCCTCCAGCACCGCGACGGTCGGGTTGGTCAGCCGCGAGTAGATGAAGCCGAAGGTCTGCAGATTGAACAGGTCGGCGGCGTGTTCGACGTTCTCGAACACGTAGCTGGTGGTCTGGTAGATCGGCGTGTTGCGGGCGCCGGTCAGCGGATCGGGGCGGGCACCGGCGTGGATCGCCCGGGTCTCGAAGCCGAAGTCGGCCCCGCCGTCGTCCGTGCGGCGTCGCGGCGGGTCGGCGCCGTCGTTCATGGATGCAGTCTCGGCCGCTTGGCGGAGATGACGCCCGAGTTGACGCCCGACCAGCCCAGTTCCCCGAACAGGCGGCCGTACTCGATCTTGATGCAGCGGTCCAGGATCACCGTCAGGCCGGCGGCCTCGGCGCGGCGGGCGGCGGCGTCGTTGCGCACGCCGAGCTGCATCCACACCACCGCGATGCCGAGCGGACCGGCCAGCGCGATCGCCTCGTCGGTCGCGGCGCCCGCGGCCTCGCCGCTGCGGAAGATGTCGACGATCTGCACCGGTCCGGGAACATCGGCGAGGCGCGCATGGACGGTCTCGCCGTGGATGGTCGTTCCCGCGGCGACGGGATTGACCGGACTCACCCGGTAGCCCTTGCCGAGCAGATACTTCATCGCGAAGTTGGACGGCCGCACCCAGTTCGGCGAGGCACCGACCATGGCGATGGTGCGCGTCTCGCGGAGGATCCGGCGAAGCAGCGCGTCGTCGTAGACGAGGGGAGCCGCAGCGCCGATCATCGTCCCGTCCAGGCCGGCGGCGGGCGCTTGGCGATGAACGCGTCGATCCCCTGCTGGGCGTCGTCGGTCATCATGTTGCAGGTCATGGTCTCACCCGCGAATTGATAGGCCGCTTCCATTCCTTCCTCCAACTGCTTGTAGAACAGTTGTTTTCCGAAGGAGATCGCGGCCGGAGACTTGGCTCCGATCCTGGCCGCCAGGTCGGCCACGGCGGCGTCGAGGCGGTCGCCGGGGACGACGCGGTTGACGAGGCCGTAGTGCAGCGCGGTCGGTGCGTCGATGAAGTCGCCGGTGAGCAGCATCTCCATCGCCTGCTTGCGTGGCAGGTTGCGGGTCAGCGCGACCATCGGCGTCGAGCAGAACAGGCCGAGGTTGACCCCCGAGACCGCGAACCGCGCCTCTTCGGCCGCCACCGCCAGGTCGCACGTCGCCACCAGCTGACAGCCGGCGGCGGTGGCGACGGCATGGACGCGGGCGATCACCGGCTGCGGCAGGCGGGTCAGGGCCAGCATCACCCGCGAGCACTGCGCGAACAGCGCCTCGATCGCCTGGCGGCCCGGGTTGTCGCGCATCTCCTTGAGATCGTGGCCGGCACAGAAGGCGCGGCCGTTGCCGGCCAGCACCACCACCCGGACCGACCGGTCGTCGGCGATCGCGTCCAGTTCCCGCTGCAGCGCGGTGAGCAGCGCCACCGACAGGGCGTTGAACTTGTCGGGACGGTTGAGGGTGAGGGTGGCGATGCCGTCGGCATCGTTGCGGAGCAGCACCGGAGCCTGGTCGATCCCGGTCGTCGCCGTCGTCATCTCGGACCTCGTTTGCCGCCCCGTGGTTCCTCGCCGGCCCCCATGTTCGACGCCCGACCGCCGCGACGCAAGCGGATTTGCGCGGCCGGGCGCGCGGCCGATCGCGGGAGTCGGGGCCATTGACGTTGACGTAAACGTCAACTAGCCTCGCCGTCATTGGTTCGCAATCGCAGGGGCCGTGCCGTGTCCCGGATCACCGTCGCGGAATTCAACGACATCGTGCGTGCGGAACTG
Source organism: Rhodospirillales bacterium (assembly GCA_050329575.1). Taxonomy (GTDB): domain Bacteria; phylum Pseudomonadota; class Alphaproteobacteria; order Rhodospirillales; family Defluviicoccaceae; genus JAUXFS01. Next base: position 9,816 of record JBHJOP010000017.1, read on the forward strand.
CCGTGGGCGCACGAGATCGGCATGCACGCCGACGCGATCGGCGACGGGACGGCGATCCTGCGCTTGCCCTATCGCCCGAGCATGCTGCGACCCGGCGGCCTGATCTCCGGCCCGACGATCATGGGGCTGGCGGACGCTTGCATGTATGCGGTGGTGTTGTCGCTGATCGGCGCGGTCAAGCTGGCGGTGACGACCAGCTTCAACATCAACTTCCTGTATGGGGCGGGCCCCGCCGATCTGCTCGCCGAAGGCCGCATCCTGAAGCTGGGAAAGCGGCTGGCGGTGATCGAGACCGGCATCCATTGCGAAGGCCGCGATCGCCCGGTGGCCCATGCCACCGGCACCTACTCGATCCCGCCGTCGAGCCCGGCAGCGCGATCGTGACGGCTGGCGCGGCGGGTCAGCCGACCTTGCCGGCCGGCGCCGTTCCGTCGCCCAGCTTCCGTCCCATCTCCTCGGCGTAGCTGCGGTCGGCCTCGTCGACCTTTCCGGCCTTGCCGGCCATGAACGGCGCGTAGAGCTTGTCGCGGCCGAGAATGTGCGCCGTCAGCCAGTTCTTGAGGAACGCCAGCACCTCGCGGGCGTGGATCGATTCGGGGCTGCGATGGTAGCGGCTGCGGATGTCGGCCACCTGGGCGCGCAGCATGTCGTGGGTGCGGACGTGGGCGTCGCGATCGGGATAGCCGCACGCCTCCATCAGCACCTCTTCGCGACCGAAGTGATAGTCGGTGTAGTCGAGCAGCGAATCGAGAACGCGGCAGACCGTCTGGCGCGGTTCGTTGACCCGGATCGCGTCGTCGAGCTCGTTGATCAGGCCGATCAGCACCTGATGATCGGTATCGATGGACTCGCGCCCGACGCTGAGATCGGGCGTCCAGTTGATGAGGGGCATTGCCTGTGCTCCGCGCCACGTTCGAGGGAGAGGCCGACGACGAACTGGCAGGCACCGTCTCGACCCGTCGCTCCGCTAAAGAAGCATCAAACGGCCGCGAATACAATCGCCGCGAGGGGAATTCGTCGGCGGGGGCTTGGGGGCCGGTCGGGCCGCCGTCGTGTCCGTCCCGGCGCCATCGCCGGACGCTTTTTCGCCGTTGACTTGCGGTGATGCTGTGGCATACTCCGCGCCTCGTTCGGGGGCCCTGCGGCCCCCGGGGCCCGTTCGCCCGACGCGAAACTCCCGGCCTGGGGACGCAAGATGAAGACCTATTCCGCAAAGCCTGCGGAAGTGGACCGCGAGTGGTTCCTGATCGACGCCGACGGCCTCGTCCTCGGCCGGCTGGCGAGCGTCATCGCCGCCCGCCTCAAGGGCAAGCATCGGCCGATCTACACGCCGCATGTCGATTGCGGCGACCACATCGTCGTCGTCAACGCCGAGAAGGTGCGGCTCACGGGCCGCAAGCGCGAGGACAAGGTGTTCTACTGGCACACCGGTCATCCGGGCGGCATCAAGCGGCGCACCACCGGCCAGATCCTCGACGGCAGGCACCCCGAACGCGTGGTCGTCAAGGCGGTGGAGCGGATGATCCCGCGGTCGCCGCTGGGCCGGCAGATGATGCGCAAGCTGCGCGTCTACGGCGGCCCGGCGCATCCCCACGAGTCGCAGCAGCCGCAGCCCCTCGACGTCGCGGCGATGAATCCGAAGAACAAGAGGTAGGATCGCCGATGGGCGAGGACATCAGGACGCTCGAGGATCTCAAGGGGCTCGCCGGCATCGCGACGCCCGCCGGCGACGACGTGCTGCCGCCGCCGCGGATCGATACGCTGGGGCGGGCCTACGCCACCGGCCGGCGCAAGGACGCGGTCGCCCGCGTCTGGCTGAAGCGCGGATCGGGGCGGATCACCGTCAACGGCCGCGAGGTCGCGACCTTCTTCGCGCGGCCGACGCTGCGGATGCTGATCAACCAGCCGTTCGCCGCCGCCGGCCGCGCCGACCAGTTCGACGTCGTCTGCACGGTCAAGGGCGGCGGCCTCTCCGGGCAGGCCGGCGCCGTCCGGCACGGCATCAGCCGGGCGCTCACCCGTTTCGAGCCGGCGCTGCGGCCGACCCTGAAGAGCGGCGGCTTCCTGACCCGCGACGCCCGCGTCGTCGAGCGCAAGAAGTACGGCAAGCCGAAGGCGCGACGAAGCTTCCAGTTCTCCAA
>JBHJOP010000100.1:0-13896 GCA_050329575.1 Rhodospirillales bacterium
GCGGCGCGCTCGTCGCCGACCAGTGGGTTGTGGTGGCGGAGGCCGGCCAGCCAATCGGCACCCGCGGCCAGAACCGGGTGCGGATCGTCCTCGTCCGCGACGAGCGCGGCTACCGGGTCGACAACGCCTTTCCGGTGCGGCTGCGGTAGGCCCGGTGCGGCTGCGGCAGGCCCGGTGCGGCTGCGGTAGGCCCGGTGCGGCTGCGGTAGGCCCGGTGCGGCTGCGGTAGGGAGGAACGAGCCATGGGGCGGATGCGACGCCATCCGGCGATCGCCGTTCTCGTCGCAGTGCTGGCGGCAGCGACGCCGGCCGCCGCGGCGGCGGACCGCATCGTCGCGAGCGATCGGGGGCCGATCCGGGTGACGACGGTCGTCGGCGGTCTCGAGCACCCGTGGGGGCTCGCGTTCCTGCCGGTCGGGCGGATGCTGGTCACCGAGCGGCCGGGTCGATTGCGCATCGTGTCGGCCGACGGCCGGCTTTCGGCGCCGCTGGCGGGTGTCCCCGCGGTGGTCGCGCGCGGGCAGGGCGGCCTCCTCGACATCGCCCTCGACCCCGACTTCGCGTCCAACCGCCGCGTCTATCTGTCCCATGCGGAAGCGGGGGCGGGCGGTGCGTCGACCGCGGTGGCGCGCGGAACGCTGGCCGACGCCGGTCTCCGGGAGGTGCAGGTCATCTTCCGTCAGCACCCGAAGGTCGGGGGCGGCGCCCACTTCGGCGGCCGGCTGGTGTTCGCCGGCGACGGCACCCTGTTCGTGACGCTGGGCGAGCGCTTCAAGTTCGAGCCCGCCCAGGACCTCGCCGACCACCTCGGCACCATCGTTCGCATCAATCCCGACGGTGCGGTGCCGGCCGACAACCCGTTCGTCGGGCGTGCGGACGCGAGGCCGGAGATCTGGTCCTACGGCCATCGCAACGTCCAGGGCGCCGATCTCCATCCCGACAGCGGCCGGCTGTGGATCAGCGAGTTCGGACCGCTGGGCGGCGACGAGATCAACATCCCCGAGCCGGGGCGCAACTACGGCTGGCCGCTGGTGAGTTGGGGCCGGCACTATTCCGGCGCCGCAATCCCCGACCCGCCGACCCGGCCCGACCTCGCCGGCTCGGTGCATCACTGGGATCCGGCGATCTCGCCGTCGGGGATGACCTTCTACACCGGCGCGCTGTTCGCCGGCTGGCGCGGCGACCTGTTGATCGGCGGGCTGTCGTCGCAGGCGCTGATCCGCCTCTCGCTCGACGGCGAGCGGGTGACGGCCGAGGAGCGGATCGACATCGGCGCCCGCATCCGCCACGTCCGCCAGGGCCCCGACGGCGCCGTCTACCTGCTCACCGACGATCCCGACGGGGCGATCCTGCGGCTCGAGCCGGCGGGAGGAGGTTGATCTGTAAGCCACATTGGCTTACGTTCTTGTTTGATTTCCCGAGGGGCATGAGGCACGGCGATGACGGTCAAAACTGAGGAAACCAAGAACGAGCGGGTGCAGTTCAGGGTCGATCGGTCGACCAAGCGGCTGATCGAGCGCGCCGCGGCGCTGTCCAACATGACCGTCTCGGGCTTTGTCGTCGCCAGCGCCCTGTCGGAGGCGTCCCGCCTGGTCGCCGAACGGGAGCGGCTGACGCTGAGCGAGCGCGATTGGGCCATCTTCGCAAAGGCGTTGGCCAAACCGCCGCCGCCGTCGGCGGCTCTGAAGGCGGCCTTCGCGGAACATGACCGCGTAATCGCCTCCGAATGAGTTGGAGGCGGCGTTTCGCCATCGAGCCGCTGAGCAAGCATCACGATCGCGCCGGCTTTCGCTGCGGAACAACGGCGCTCGACGACTATATCGCGAAGCAAGCGTCACAGGACGTCCGCCGGCACATCTCCCAAGTGTTCGTGGCGATCGAGAGCGGCCGGGAGGAGATTTTCGGCTACTACACGCTCTGTGCGGGAAGCGTCGATCAGATGGCGCTGCCCCAAGAGATCGCCCGCCGCCTTCCACGCTATCCGGTACCAGTCGCCATGCTTGGTCGGCTTGCGGTCGCCACCGCCCATCAGGGCTCGGGGCTGGGGAAGGTTCTCGTCGCCGACGCCTGCAAGCGGGTGCTTCAGGCCAGCGGCGACGTGGCGATGATGGCGGTCGTCGGCGACGCCAAGGACGCCGCCGCCCGTCGCTTCTACGAGCGGTTCGGTTTCACGCTGCTTCCCGACAGCAACCGCCGCATGTTCCTGCCGATGGCGTCCTTGCGGGCAATCGTCGATGGCGACTGACCACGCCGATCATTGATAGAGTGTGATCAGCTGTTCGGTCACGAAGGACCGGAGCCGATCGATGAGGAAGAGACCTGAACGTTGGGGCGATCTGCCAAATTCCTCGCCGCGCTGGCCCAGAAAGGGTGATCGGTTGCTGCGGCGGTCGGGTCATCTGGATGATGTCCGATTTTCCAATGACCCCATCGGCAGGCACGCCCTCCAATGGGAAGGCTTCATGGGTGCCGCGGATGGCTGAATGAATCGCAGTCTGCGGCGCCGTGATCTCGGCCCGCCAATGGTTCGCTGAGCGCTTGGACGAGAGGCGGGACTACGAACCGCAACCGCGGGCGTCACCAGAGGCGGGCAAGGCCGAGGGCGTCGAAGATCGGATCGACGGAAACCAGGGTGCACCCGTGCAGGCGGGCCTGCGCGGCCAACAGCCGATCCCAGGGGTCCCGGTGGTCCCACGCCAGCAAGGCGCCTTCGATCATGTGGCCCATGTCGAGGGCGAGAGCCGGGATGCCGGCCCGGTCGAGGTAGAGCGGAAATTCGCGTGGGATCGCGGTTGTCAGGTTACCGCGACGCACCTTCAACCCGATCTCGTAGCCGGAAACGACGCTGACGAAGACCGCGTTGTCCGGATCGGCGATGGCCGCCGCGGCGCCCCGCGAAAGACGCCGGTCGCCGGCCAGCCACCAGAGCACGGCATGGGTATCGAGGAGGAGCTTCACTCAACAACGCCTGCCCGGGGCCGGCCCCGAGCCAGGGGACACGGAGATGCCGAATTCGTTGCTGAGGCTCCCTTCCGCCGCGGCGAGCTCTTCCTCGTCGGCCGGCGCGGCGACGGCGTCGGCGAGCTCGGCCCATGCCGGATCGGCTTTCCAGTGCCCGGCGATACCCGGCCGACGAGCCGCCGCGCCGCCGATGGGGACGATCCTGGCGACCGGCTTATTGCCGCGGCAGATGAGGATTTCCTCGCCGGCCTCGGCGCGAGCCACCAACGCGCAGAAATGCGCCTTGGCCTCGGCGATCTTGACGGGCTCGTGCATACACTGTTCTCCTTGCGGGTAATCGACCGAGTCGGCCGATCCGGCGCCAAGGCATACGGTATCAAGCCTTAGCGAGGTTGGTCAACCAGTATGGTCATGTTTCTTGTCGATCCTCGGCGGCGACACGGTCTCGGAACGCCTGCGCGCGGGCTTGCCCGGGGCCGGGGACCTGACCGAGGTCGGGCGCGGTCAACGCTTCGCGCCGCCGCCACCGGAGAGCGACGCCGGCGCGGCCGGGTCGATCCACGGCCATGGCATGAGCCCACCTGTCCGGCGACCATGCGATGAAGGCGATCGCCCGCCACTTCGGCGTCCACGATGCCACCGTGAACGGCGCCGTCCGCCGCTTCCAACGGGAGACGGCAAGCCGCTGATGTCGGATCGCAAGATCTGACCCCCTGCGCGCGACGGGGCCGCGCCGGTCGGCGGATCCCCCGAAGGGGGCCTCGGGCGGCCGGGCATCGCCGACACCGTTCGGGAGTGGACTGCGAGCGCAGATCGGGGTCGTCCGTACGAGGTGGCCCTGCGCGGCGGCGACTCGCGCAACAATCCCGATGGCTTGCGCGTCGCCGACGGCGTCGGTAGGTTGCCCGACCTCGGTCTCGAGACGGTCGGCGGCGGCGGCGATGGTCCGATCACCGGCGACAGAGGAGGAGAACGACATGGACGACATCGACAAGGTGGTGACGTGGGTCGAGACCGCGGGAACCGAGGCGGTGGGGTATGTCACCGCTTACGGTTTGAGCGTGATCGGCGGGGTGATCCTGCTGGTCGTCGGCTGGTCCGTCGCCGGCTGGGCGCGCCGCGCCGTCGATCGCGGCCTCGGCCGGATCGAGCGGATGGACGTCACGCTCCGCCACTTCCTGGCGAGCCTGGTGCGCTACGTCATCCTGATTTTCGTCGTCCTCGCGGTGCTCGCCCAGTTCGGGGTGCAGACGGCGAGCCTGATCGCCATCTTCGGCGCCGCCGGTCTCGCCGTAGGCCTCGCCCTGCAGGGAACGCTGAGCAATCTCGCGGCCGGCGTAATGCTGCTGCTGTTCCGCCCGTTCAGGGTCGGCCAGTTCGTTCAGGCCGGCGGACACGCAGGCACGGTCAGGGCGATCGATCTGTTCGTCACCGAACTCGCCACCCCCGACAACGTCCAGATCCTGATCCCCAACGGCCAGATCTGGGGCGCGCCGATCAGCAACTTCAGCTTCCACGACAGCCGGCGGGTCGAGTTCCGGATCGGCATCGATTACCGCGACGACATCGACACGGCGTTCGGCGTCCTCGCCGAGGTGATCGCCGGGGACTCCCGCTGCCTCGCCGAGCCGAAGCCGCAGATCGTCGTCGACGATCTCACGGACAGTGCGGTTGCCATCGTGGTGCGCGTCTGGACCGCGGCGGGCGATTTCTGGCCGGTCAAGTTCGATCTCACCAGGGCCTTCAAGCAGGCCCTCGACGCCGCCGGCATCACCATCCCGTTCCCGCAGCGGACGGTGCACGTGATCGGCCGCGCCGCCGCCGAATAGGCGTCCGCGGCGATCGTTGCGGAAGGCCCGCCGGCCGGCGTATCACTCGCGGGAACGGATGCGGTGGCCCGCACGGCGGCGGCCGCAGGCAACGGCGTGTCAGGAGGAAACCATGCTCAAGGAGTTCAAGGAATTCGCGCTGCGCGGCAATGTCGTCGACATGGCGGTCGGCATCATCATCGGTGCCGCGTTCGGCAGGATCGTCAGTTCGCTCGTCAACGACGTGGTCATGCCGCCGATCGGCCTTCTGCTCGGCGGCGTCGACTTCAGCGACCTGTTCATCCAGCTCGCGGGCGATCCGGTGGCCTCGCTGGCCCAGGCCCGGGATGCGGGCGTTCCCGTGCTCGCGATCGGGATGTTCGTCAACACGGTCATCGATTTCGTCATCATCGCCTTCGCCATCTTCATCGTGATCAAGCAGATCAACCGCTTCACCAAGAAGAAGGAGGAGGCGCCGGCAGGGCCCCCGCGCCAGGAGGTGCTACTGGAAGAGATCCGCGACCTGCTCAAGAAGTCCGCCTGACCGACCACCGACACGGAGGCCGACCATGGTTCGATCGATAACCGCGATCGCGGGCGTCGCGCTGGCGCTCGTCGCAAGCCAGCTTCCGCTTCAGGACGCCGCGGCACAGGGCAGCTACCTCGACCGGGCGAAGGGGTTGTTGGGGACGACGGGGACGAGCGCGGGCGCCCCGTCCTCGCCGTCGTCGGACGAGATCGGCGACGGCCTGCGCGAGGCCCTGCGCGTCGGCACCGAGCGGGTGGTGGGGCAACTGGGCACGGCCGACGGCTTCAACGCCGACCCCGATGTCCACATTCCGCTGCCGAGGGAACTGCAGGGCGTGCAGGCGGCGCTCGGCAAGGTCGGCATGTCCGGCCTCGCCGACGAGGTCGAACTGAAGCTCAACCGGGCGGCCGAGGCGGCGACGCCGAAGGCCAAGGAGATGTTCCGGCAGTCGATCTCGGCGATGACGCTGGAGGACGTGCAGGGAATCTACGAGGGTCCCGACGACTCCGCGACCCGCTACTTCCGCGGCAAGATGGCGGAGCCGCTGAAGGCGGAGATGCGCCCGGTGGTGGAGCAGAGCCTCGCCGAGGTCGGCGCGGTTCGCGCCTACGACGCGATGATGGGCCGGTACGGAACGCTGCCGTTCATGCCGGACGCCAAGGCCGATCTCACCGAGTACGGGCTCGACAAGACGCTCGACGGCATCTTCTTCCATCTCGCGCGGGAGGAGAAGGCGATCCGCCAGAACCCGGCGGCGCGGACCACCGAGCTGTTGCAGAAGGTGTTCGGCGGCGGCTGAGCGGCCGCCGGCCGGTCGACCGTCAGCGGAGATCGCCGAACAGGTCGGGCGGGTCGGCGTTCTCCGGCGAGCGGAGGTCGGAGACGCCGACGCCGACCAGCCGTCGAGGACGGCGCGGCCGTCCGCCCGGGTCTCGATGCGGATTCCCACCTCGTGGGTGTCGACGATGGTTTCGGTCATCGGATTCTCCTTGTTCGTGCGGCGCGGCGGCTCCATAATCGAGGTGCAGGCGCCGACTGGGCTGCACCTCGATAGTCGGTTAGCCGGGCAGCAACGGCGCGTGCAGGCGACCGAATGCTACTCAAAGACCCTCAGTCCGCGCCGCAGCAGATCAACATCCTTCGGGCTGCCTCGGAAGAACGTCATCCCGCTCCACTGCCCTCCGTCGCTGTCCGCGACGAGCGCGATCACCCGCGTCTTGTCAAGCCGCAGCAGCTTGACGTAGCGCCGGCGCAAGGAGACCCGCCCCGAGACCCGGCTGGCGGCGAATCCGACCCAGATTTCCGCCGGGGTCTCGATCAGCTCGGGGATGAACGGAAAGAACGCCTCGCGGCCGTCCCGCCGCGCCGGATGGGCGAGCATGTGGTCGACGATCGCCTGGCCGACCGCCACCCGCTCGCCGGTCGGGTCGGCGAGGATCCGCGAGTCGCCGCCGATCGCCGCCCGCAACACCGCGCGCAGCGCCGTTTCGCCCTGGGCCCGGCGGCCGAGCTCCGCCCGCGGCGCCACCGCCGCGAGTGGCCCCGGATCGCGCGGACGGCGGCCGCCGGGCGCCTCGAGCAGCGTCCAGGCGCCGTGGCCCTCCAGCTTGACCAGCTCCTCGCCGCGACCCCACGACGCCTCGCCGACGTTGTAGCCGAACCCGGGATCGATTCCCTGCGGCACCTCGATCGTCGCCGCGGCCGGGGCGCTCATCGAGGGTGCTCCCGTCAGTTCCGGATATCGACCTGGCGCTTGCGGGTGTAGAGGAAGCGGACCAGTTCGTACTCGAACGGCGTTCCGGTCTCGAAGTAGCGGAACGGCTGGCTGCGGCGCTGTTCGACGACGTTGAGGGCGAACACCGGCGGATACTCCCACTGGAACGACGACGCCTTGAACGGATCGGCCAGCGAGAAGGCGACGGTATCGATCGCCCAGCCGCCGGCGTCGCGGACGTTCGACGGCCCGAGGATCGGCAGCACCAGGTACGGACCCTCGCCCAGGCCCCAGACCCCGAGCGTCTGGCCGAAATCCTCGCGGTAGCGGGGCATCCCCAGTTCGGTCGCCAGGTCGAACAGGCCGAACATCCCCATCAGCGAGTTGACGCCGACCCGGAACAGGGTCTCCCCGGCCGGCCCGATCCTCAACTGCAGGACCTGATTGGCGAAGGTGACGACATCGCGGAGGTTGGCGAAGAAGTCCCCGATCCGGTCCTGCAGGTAGTCCGGCACCACCCACTGGTAGCCCTCGAGGACCGGCAGGAACACCAGCCGGTCGAAGGCGGCGTTGAACTTGTAGACGCCGCGGTTGAACCCTTCCAAGGGGTCGTGCACGTCGATCAGGCGAACGGCATCGTCGCCCGCCTCGGCGGCGGCGACGGGTGGCGGCGGCGCGGCCGGTCCGGGTGCCGTCGAGGCGCATCCGGCGACGGCGAAAGCGAGCACCGCCGCGGCGGCCGCCCGGCGCCAGCGACCGATGCCGACTGCGGTGCGAAGCGGGGTCACGGCCGGAAGAAGCTGGTCATGGCGTGGACGAAATGGGGATCGTCGAGGTTGCCGAGGTGGCCGCCGGTCGGGAACACCCGCGCCCGTGGGCCGAACAGCGCCCTCAGATAGTCGATCTCGCCGGGGGCGAGAACGATGTCGTCCTCGTTGGTCAGCAGGCCGATGTGATCGGCGGCCGCCAGATAGTCCTCGATGCTGACCAGGCTGGCCTCGGCGATCAGGTCTTCGCGGTCGAGGCCGGGCTCGCGGGCCTTGTAGTAGGGATAGAGGAAGTGGTCGAGATAGTTCTCGAAGCTGAGCGTCATGCCGCGGTCGAAGAACGGGGAGAGCGAGCTCAGGCTGTCGAGCCGGGTCCCCGCCGGGACGACATAGCCGGCGCCGGTCATCACGTCGGCGGCAAACACCATGTTGTTGGAGGAGAACCGGAAGGCCAAGCCGACGAGGGCCTGCAGAACGGCATCGTCGGGAGCGAACTCGACGTAGGCCCGGTAGACGAGCTCGTCGAAGTCGGCGGCTTCCAGCCGCGGCGAGATCTGCGAGAACTTCGCGAAAACGTCGTCGATGAGGGCGTTGAAGGCGCTCGGCCCGTCCGGGAGAGTGTTGGTCAGCATGGCATCGAGCAGCCGGATCGAGGTGTACAGACTGACCGGCGGATTGATCATCAGCACCTTGTCGAACCCGAACACCCCTTCTTCGCTGTCGAGCCTGGCGACGTAGGCGGCCTGCCATCCCCCGAGACTGAAGCCGGTGAGGTGGAACGTCGAGACGGCGATCCGACCGCCGACGCGGGCATAGGCGAGTTGCATCGCCCGGTAGAGATCGCGCGCGTCCTCCCCGATGCGGCCCGGCACGCTGGTGGTCGAGGCATTGACGATGAAGTTCGGATGGGTCGGCGACGGCAGCGCAATGACGTGGAATCCGGCGTCGAAGAACGCCCGCTGCATGATCGTCGTCAGCCGTGACTCATGGGTCGAACCGGTGCCGGCGATGATGAAGATCAGCGGGGCCTCGCCCCGCTGCGACACCAGCGAGAACCGGAGCGCGTCGTCGTACCAGAACACCTCCGGCACCACGCGGTCGGGAAACACCTTCAGGCGCCGCTCGCTGGCAGGGATGTCCTGTGGCAGGTCCGCCCGCAGCACCGGCGGCGTGCGGACCACGGTGGCCGCGTAGGGATTGACCCACGGGAAGGCGTAGGGCCGGTCCGGCGGCTGCAGGACGGTCAGCCCCGGCTCCGGCGGGGTCGCGCAGGCCGCCAGCGCCAACGGCACGATCGCCGCCGTTCGTGCGATCAGGCCCAGCAACCGGACACGCCCTCGCCCGTGCCGGAGCCGGGCGCCATCGGATCCGTCGTCGCCCATCGCCGCCGTTGTTCCGCAATCGGCGGTGGGAGTCAACGTGCCTGCCCGCGGGACGGCGGCGGAGCCATGCCGTGGACGCAGGTCACACCGGCGACAATGGGGCTTGCCGCCGGCCACGGTTCCGGTGTTGCATGGCGATCGCGGGACGTCGTCCGCTGCCTTCCCGGCGGAAGACCACTTCAACAACCAACGGTACCAATATCCATGCCAACGAACATGGGTTCTGTCGCCGCGCCCGGCAGCGTTCTGCTGAGCGAGGCCAACCACCGCCATTGCCGGTGGATCGAGAGCCGCAAGGGCTTCGGTGTCTACGTGATCTGCGGGAAACGGGTGCGGCACGGCTCGTCGTTCTGCGCCCACCATCACGACCTCGTCTGGGGCAACCGCCGCGACGCCGAACGGCCGTCGCCCCGTGCGGGGCACGCCGCCTAGGTCCGGCGTCGCCGCCGCCCCTGCGGTCGCGTCGAGGACGGGGGGCCGGCTCGCCGCAAGCCGCCGTTTCGCGGCCGCCGGCCGAACGCGTCAGGCGGATTTGCGCCGCCGCCAGCCGGCGAAGCCGAGCGCGGCGAGCCCCGACAGGAACAATGGCAGCGCCGCCGGAACGGGGACGGGCGTCGGCGCCGTAGCGTTGGTGAAATCCCATTCCGCTTCGAGAAGGACCGGCAATCCGTCTGGAAAGGCCTCGACGAACAGAGCCCGGCCGCCTTGGAAGTCCTCGATCGTCTGCTCGCCGAAGCCCGTGAAGGTGATCGGTTCGATGAAGAACCTGATTCCGTCCAATTTGCCGAGATTGAAGAAGAACGTCGTAAAGGTCTGGTCGGTGACGTCGGCCTGACCGAACGTGAAGCTGCCGAGAGTGATCGAGAAATTCCAGCCGGCGAGACCGTCGATGGCGATGCTCTCGTCTGTGCTGGTGCCGACGACCAGCGCGTCGTCATAGGTCGCGGACCCTGAGATCGCGTTTCCGGTGACGAGACCGAAGGGATTGGATCCGCTGTTGTCGGCGGTGACCGTTCCCTGGAACGTGGTAGTCACCAGCACCGCATGGCTCGGAGTCGCGTGCACTGCCAGGACGAAAACCGCCGCCGCAGCCAGCGCGGACCCCAGCCCGTTCAATCGAAACGACATATCGACCTCCCTGAGGACGGCAGCACGCCCCTCCGTTGATTCCCTGCGGAGGACGACGACACCGTCCGAATGATCCCGATGCAAATGTTACGCGTGACGGCATGCGCGCACAACCGCAAAGTTTTTGTTTCGATTAATTGGCTTTACCCGTTCTCGTTTTCGCTCTACTCAGCGGAAACAGGCTCCGAATGGGGCAAGATTGCTCCGAGTTTCATCTTCAACGAATGTTGGAAAGGATCGTCTCATGGCGAGAACGACGAACCGGGTTGCGGTATCGGTGGCGGCCTCGGCGGCGGTGCTGGTGGCGATGGCGGGGACGCCGAAGCCCGCCGCAGCGGGGCCGGAACCGTTCATCGGCGAACTGATGCTGGTGCCTTACACCTTCTGCCCGCGCGGATTCGCCGAAGCCCAGGGCCAGTTGCTGGCGATCAGCCAGTTCAGCGCCCTGTTCTCGCTGGTCGGCACCACCTACGGCGGCGACGGCCGGACCACCTTCGCTCTTCCCGACCTGCGCGGCCGGGTCCCGGTCGGTTTCGGCCAGGGGCCGGGTCTGGCGAACGTCCAACTGGGCGAGCGGGCCGGCGCCGACCAGGTGACGTTGACCGCCAACCAGATGCCGGCCCATACCCATGGCGCCGCCACCACGGTCGATGTCACGGCGACGATGCGGGCCGCCTCGGCCGCGGCCGACAGGGTCGCGCCGGCCGGCAACGTCCTCGCCGACGGCGGCCGGACCAATCTCTATCATGCCGGACCCGCGGCCGCGGACATGAATGCCTCGGCGATCGCCGCCACGGCGACCGCGGTCACGACCGTCGCCAATGCGGGCGGCAATCAGGCCTTCGACAATCGCCAGCCCTTCCTCGGACTGCGCTGGTGCATCGCGCTCGAGGGGATCTTCCCGTCCAGGAGCTGAAGCCTGGGATCGGGCTACGGCCCCGGCCGGGTGGCCGCCAGCGCCAGCACCATCAGCGCGCTGGCGGCGATCCACGAGCCGGCGACGCGGACGGCGATGTCCTGCCAGGGGTGCCGGCGGGCCAGGGCGAGGGCGGCCGCCACGACCGCGACGTAGAAGGCGCCGAGGACGACGCCCGCGCCCGACAGCGCCGCGGCGCGAAGCCCGGGCTCGTCGGTGCCGGAGTCCCACCCGACCACGAATCCGGCCGCCAGTGCCGCGAGGCGCAGCGCCACGGCCGGCGGCTGCACGTCCAGTGCGACGGCGACACCGAGCACCGCCGCGACCGCCATCGGGAGGGCGTCGGACGGCGGCAGCGGGCCGAGAGCGGTGACGACCAGCCCGGCGACGAGGGCCGGCGGCACCCCGATCAACGCTGCGATCGCCCGGTGCCGCTCCCGCCTTCCGATCAGCAGCCCGGCCGCGACCAGCGACAGCAGGTGCCCGGGGACGAGCAGCGGATGGAGGAGCCCGTTGTAGAAGCCGCCGAGCCCGGCGATCGGCGCGTGCGCCCGCGCCTCCACCGGTACCAGGGAGAAGGCGGCGACGAGCAGGATCGACCGAACGGCGGCCGCGGGGAGGCCGCTCACATCAACAGGAATGCGACCCCGGCGCAGGCGATGGCGCCGCCGCCGGCCCGCACCAGCACCTCGCCCTGCGGCCAGCGGACGAGCAGGCCGATGGCAATCCCGCAGAGGTGCAGCAGGCCGGTCGCGATCACGAATCCGATGCTGTAGGCGACGGCGTTGGCGGCCTGGGGAAGCTCGGTCCCGTGGGCATGGCCGTGAAACACCGCGAAGGCGCCGACGATGACGGCGGCGACCCACAGCGGCGGTTTCGCGGCCAAGGCCACCAGCGCGCCGAGGACCACCGCCGAGACGGCGATGCCGGTCTCGACGGCCGGCACGGGGACGCCGACGACACCGAGTGCGCCCCCCGCCGCCATGACCAGCGGAAAGACGATCGGCAACAGCCAGATCGCCGGCGGCCCGAGAAACGCGCCCCACAGACCGACGGCGACCATGGCGACGACGTGATCCCAGCCGAACAGCGGGTGGGTGAAGCCGCTGGCGAAGCCGCCCGCGAGTCCCGCCTCGGCATGGGCGAGGGCATCCGGTGCGAACCCGGCCGTCGCCAGCAGACCCAGCATCACCATCGCAGCCAAACGCATCATGATCGTCCCTTCGAGCCTAAGTCCGAGATTGCGCAGCGGCGGCATTATCGCCGAAAACGGCCGCCGACAGGAACAGATTTTCGCGCCCCGGAGCGATCGGCCGGATGGCGGTTTCCTCCGTTCCGGCGCCGGGCTAAGCTGGCGGCGGCGGCGATCGGTGTGACTGCGATCGGTGTGACTGCGATCGGTGTGGGGCGGTGGCTGTGATGCGCGCGACCGGCGACGTTCTGAGCGATGCGGCGACCTGGTGTGCGGCCGGGCGAGGGGTGGCGCTGGCCACCGTGGTCTCGACCTGGGGGTCCTCGCCGTGCCCCGTCGGCAGCCAGCTCGCGGTCGCGGAGGGCGGCGACTTCGTCGGTTCGGTGTCGGGCGGCTGCATCGAGGGGGCGGTGATCACCGAGGCGCTCGACGTCATCGCCACCGGCCGGCCGCGGGTGCTCGCGTTCGGCGTCACCCATGACCAGGCCTGGCAGGTCGGACTCGCCTGTGGCGGCGAGGTCGAGGTCTACGTCGAGCGGATCGAATGAAGCGGCCAATCCTGGAACGGCTGATCGCCGAGCGCGATGCCGGCGCGGCGGTCGCCCTCGTCACCGATCTGGAGAGCGGCCGCCAGGCGCTGGTGTTCGCCGACCGATGCGAGGGCGAACTGCCGGTCGACGCCGCCACCGCGCTGCAGGCCCGCGAGGCGACGGCGAGGGAGCGCGGTGGAACGGTCGACACCCCGGCGGGGCGCCTGTTCGTCCATCCGTTCTGTCCGCCGGTGCGGCTGATCGTCGTCGGCGCGGTGCACATCGCCGAGCCGCTCTCGCAGATCGCGGTCGTTGCCGGCTATCGCGTGACGCTGGTCGATCCGCGCCGGGCGTTCGCGTCGCGGTCGTCGTTCGAGGGCGTCACGGTGCTCGACGACTGGCCCGACGAGGCTCTCGAACGCTTGCGGCCGGACCCGCGAACGGCGGTGGTGACGCTGACCCACGATCCTAAGCTCGATGATGCGGCTCTCGATGCGGCACTGCGCTCGCCGGCGTTCTACGTCGGCGCGCTGGGCAGCCGGAAGACCCATGCGGCGCGGCGTCACCGCCTGGCCCGACGCGGTTTCAGCGACAGCGAACTGGCACGCATCCACGGGCCGGTCGGCCTCGACATCGGTGCCGTTCTGCCGGCCGAGATCGCCGTCTCGATCCTTGCCGACATCATCCGGGCTCGCCGCCGGGCCACCGGCTGATGGCTCGGACCGCCGACCCGACCGGCGACAACCCGCGATGAGCTTCGACGTCGCCGCCGTCCGGACCCTGTTTCCGGCGTTCGCCGATCCGGCCGCCGCCTCCATCGCCGACCGGCCGCTGCACTACCTCGACAACGCCGCCATCAGCCAGCTCGCCCGGCCGGCGATGGACGCGGTGGCCGGCTTCGAGATGGGGGGGCGGGCGAACGTGCGCCGTGGCGTCCACCGGCTCGCCGAGCGCGCGACCGAGGCTTAC
>JBHJOP010000098.1:0-21908 GCA_050329575.1 Rhodospirillales bacterium
TGCCGCTTCCGTCTGTGTCGAGCGGGCGATTGCGGCCTGGACGGAACAGTTCGCCCGCCTCTGGGACCGCCTGCCGCTGCGCGCCGGGCTGGTCGCCTTTCCGCGGATGGCGCCGTTCCAGGCGGTGATCGAGGCCACGCGCAACCTGGAGCACGACCTGGACCAGGGTGGCCCGGAAACGTGGTGCGTCTGCGACACCGAGCGTCGGGAAGGCGTCCTCGCGCTGCACCTGAAGCGGCCCAACGGCCAATGCGAAGTACGCTCCGTTCCCGTCACGCTTCCCGATGGGCGGGACGACGTTTTTTATCCCTATTCCGCCGTCGACGATGACAGGGTGCGGTTCCCGCGCGACTTCCAGCACCCTGATGGCCGCGTCTTCCGCCACGCGCTCGACCTGAAAGCCGGCGACGGGATCACGGTGCAGCCGGCCCGCGTGGCCACCCTGTTTCTCGACGCGACGGCCCGACGGTTCGATCCCCTCGATGTCCGGCCGCTCGCCGAATGGACGCGGATGCGGGCGACCTGGCGTCTCATCGCGGACGTCGCGCCGAGCCTGACGGCGCTGCGCGGCGGCTGGGCGGAGCTCGTGGCAAAGCGGGAGGCGTGGCGCGGTCCCGACGGCGGCTGGCTTGCCGGCGGGGAGCAGGCTTGGCGCGAACTCGTCCGCACCATCTTCTCGACCCGCCTCGGCGCGCGCGGCGCGGCGCTCGATCATCTGGTTGAGGCGGCGGCCGACGGCTCGCTCGCCTGGGCCCTCGACTGGCACTTATCGGTCCTCAAGGAACGCCTCGCGGAGGTGGCGCATGCCGGATAGCTTCCAAGCCTTTCCCCACGCTGGGCTCGCCCTCGACCCGATCCACGTCGGCGCCGGCGGCAGCCGCCTCGGCCGAGTCGACAACACCATCGTCCGCGATCCGGTGACCCGCGTCCCGAAAGTCCCTGGATCGAGCCTCGCGGGCGTGCTGCGCGCTTACGCGGCAATGGCCAACGAGAGGTACCCCAATTGCGCCGGCCAGGGCCAGGCGAGGGACGACGGCTCCGGCGGCCATTGCGGCAATGCTAATTGCCCTATCTGTACGGTGTTCGGCTTCGCGCGCGGCAACGCCGGCGGCTTCGCTGGCCTTGCCGCGTTTACCGACGCCCACGTCCTGCTGTTTCCCGTCGCCAGCCGCGAGGGGCCGCTGTGGCTAACCTGCCCGACCGCCTTGCGTCTCCTCACCGGCCTCCACGACTTTCGCGAGGTGACGGAAGATAAGGTCTTCCGGATCAGTGCCTCACCGCAGCCCGTCAACCTTGGCTGGCTGATGCTGCCGGTACAGGAGTTTGCAGACGGTCAGAACCCCGACCAAGCGCTTAGCGGATTGGACATTCCGGAATACGTCCGGAAGCGAACCGCGCTGGTTTCCGACAAGCTGTTCGGCCATGTCGTCAATAGTAATCTCGAAGTCCGCACGTCGGTGGCCATTGATCCGACCACCGGAGCCGCCGAACAAGGCGCGCTGTTCACTTATGAGGCGCTGCCGCGCGCGACCGTGCTCTACTGGGAGGTGACCTGCCGCAATCCGGCGCATTTCCGGATCGGCTCGGGAGACGTTGGGGCAGTCAAGGACCCCGACGCCGTTTACGCCGTCGTCGTTGGGGCGCACGAATATCTGGAGCATCTCGGCATCGGCGGCATGGGCACTCGCGGC
Organism: Rhodospirillales bacterium; assembly: GCA_050329575.1. Taxonomy (GTDB): domain Bacteria; phylum Pseudomonadota; class Alphaproteobacteria; order Rhodospirillales; family Defluviicoccaceae; genus JAUXFS01. The sequence goes on from JBHJOP010000098.1 coordinate 1,692, forward strand.
ATGGGCCGCCTCCGCGTGCTCTCCGGCAACGGCAGCGCCGGGGCCGAGTGATGGAAAACCTCGACCTGAAATGCGCCGAACTTGGCCGGGAACTCGCCGGCTTGAACGGGGTGGACGAAAAGCTGCTCACCGACGCACTCGCCGTCCTTGAGGAACAGGGTGTCTACGCCTTCTTTCTCTATCTGAAGGCGCGCGGCAAAAACGCCGGCGAAGAGATGAGCAGCAAGGCCCGTGAGTTCTTGGCGGCGACACCGCAGGAGCGGTCCGTGTTGGGCCAGGGGGACAGTGACGTCTTTTCCGCGCTCAAGACACTCGCCGAGAAACTCGACGACTTGCTCCTCGCCCGCGACCTCCTCCGTCAGGCGCTGGTGTATGCTCGGTATCACGCCAAGGCCGGGGCATGAGCTGGTCGCTCTATCGCTGGGTCTGGCAGCTCGAGGCGCCGCTCTTCATCGGCATGCCGCCGGCCGGATTGCTTAACCGCTGCCGCCTGTACGTCCCGGCCCGCGCCGTATGGGGGGCGGTGACGGCAGAACTGGCGCAGCGCCGGGCGAGCAGCTTTCCAGACTACAAGCAGGTGGGCGATGCCGTCCGGGCCAATACACGTTTTACCTACCTTTACCCGGCCGAGCGAAGGAATGGCTCATGGCTGGCTTGGCTACCACAGTACGCGAAGCGCGATGGGCTCCTCTGGCAGGGCGAGGCTCCGGCGGGTCGCGCTGACGGACGCGTTGCCGATCGTCAATTCCGCCGCCGGCTTCTCGATGTCCGGCCCGGCACCGCCATCGATCCGGATTCGGACAGCCCGGCCGAAGCCAGCCTACGCGAGACGGAATGCATCATGCCGCGCTGGCGGGCTCACGCATCTGATGCCGGAAGCGCCGTGGCCTTGGTGGGGTACGTGTTCACGAAGCGGGAGTTCGAAAAGGACATTGGAACGCTTCCGACCCTGTTTCTCGGCGGCGATACCCGTTACGGCCTCGGTCGTATTCAACGCATCGAGTGGTTGAAGGCCAATGATCTCTTCGGTTGTTCGTTGGGAAAATGTCCCGACGGCCCTGCCATTGACGCGTCAACGGTACTCGCCCATGCCGAGTCCGGCAATGAAGAGGTACCAATGTCAGGGGTGCTCGAAGGACTTTCCGGCTGGGACCGGACAGGAACAACCGGACTCTCTCGGCTCCGCAGTGCTCCTCTGTGGGCGCCTGGGTCGAGAATAGACGATCCGCATGGGGGGCAACTCTGGTGCGTTCGTGACGACGGTATTTGGAAAGCACGGCCGAGCGCGGGACATTTAAAGTGACGAGATTGTGATGATCTTCAGTACCAGGCTGCCTCCGCTGTCCAATCTCATTCTCGAAATCGACCGGGGATGGCATCTGGCCAAGCCATTGAAATCATTCGAAACCGCAAGCGAGTACTGAATTGGCGCAGTACCCGCTCCGCAGAGAAAACGGCCGCGGAGAGAGAAATTCGGGGCAACTCGGCGAGCCAGCCGTACCCGTCGCCTCCCGCAAACCCCTTTGAAACAACGCGTTTTTTCGGCGCTGTCTGAGGCGGAGACACTTTCTGCTTAGCGAAGACTGGCGGAGGGGGTGGGATTCGAACCCACGGTGCCCCGCGAGGGGCACAACGGTTTTCGAGACCGCCCCGATCGACCACTCCGGCACCCCTCCGCGGCGACGTCGGCGATCCGGTCGATCGCCCGGGCGTGGCGGCGCGACGTTAGTCCATCTTCCGGCCGCCGGCAAGCGGGCGGTCGCGGCTCAGTAGGCGCGCTCGATGCAGAAATCGACCAGTCCGGCGAAGATCGCGCGCTCGCGGCCGGCGGGGAACGCCTCCAGCGCCCGGGTCGCCGCGACGCCGTAGTGGCGGGCCCGCTCGACCGTCTCGGCGAGCACGCCGCGTCGGTCGAGGATGGCGATCGCCCGCTCGAGGTCGCCCGGCTGGTGCTCCATCTCCTCCAGGGTACGCCGCCAGAACGCCCGCTCGGCGGCATCGCCGCGACGCAGCGCGAGCACGATCGGCAGCGTGATCTTGCCCTCGCGGAAGTCGTCGCCGACGGTCTTGCCGAGCGTCGCCTGCTTGGCGGTGTAGTCGAGGACGTCGTCGATCAGCTGGAAGGCGATGCCGAGGTTCATGCCGTAGTCCGCGAGCGCGACCACCTCGGCGCCGGGTCGATCGGCGACGATGGCGCCGATGCGGCACGCCGCCGCGAACAGGTGGGCGGTCTTGGCGCGGATGACCTCCAGATAGGCGCTTTCGTCGGTCGCGGTGTCGTTGGAGGTGATCAGCTGCATCACCTCGCCCTCGGCGATGGTCGAGGACGCCTTCGACAGGACCGCCAGCACCGCGAGCGAGCCGTCCTCGACCATCAACTCGAAGGCGCGACTGAACAGGAAGTCGCCGACCAGCACGCTCGACTTGTTCCCCCACACCGCGTTGGCCGACGCGAGCCCGCGACGCAGATCGCTGCCGTCGACGACGTCGTCGTGCAGCAGCGTCGCGGTATGGATGAACTCGACGCAGGCGGCGAGGCCGATGTGCCGGCGGCCGGCATGACCGCACATCCGCGCCGCCGCCAGGGTCAGCATCGGCCGCAGCCGCTTGCCGCCGGCGGCGACGATATGGCCGGCAAGCTGTGGGATCAGCACCACCGGGCTCGCCATGCGGGCGACGATCAACGCGTTGACCGCCTTCATGTCGTCGGCGACGAGCGCAGCGAGAGCGTCCAGCGACGGCTGGCGGCCGGCCTCGCCCTCGAGGCTCACCACAGCGCCCACACCACCTCCTCCGTCCGATCTCGCGGCGACGTTGACGTCCGATTCTCCGCGGGCGAGCATAGGAACCGCCGCGCGGTGCGGTCAAGCCCGCTCAGCGATCCGCTCCCTCCCGCCGGGCGCCGGCGACCGTCCCCGCTCGGAGCCGTGGCGGTTCCGCGCGGTCGCGACCGGGGGCAGGCGGGCGGTCGCGGGGTGACAGCCGGCAACCCGGCGGCGTAGGATCGGGCCCATGCCCGGAACCACCGGCGGCGGGGCGAAGGCGTCAAGTGATCCGGTGGTCCGCGGTGGCGGTGGGCGGCGGCGGGCAAGGGGAGGGGTGAGGTGATGATCGAACTGGTCCGCACCGACGATCCGGTTCTGCTGTCGTGGCTGGAGGCGAGGCTGGCCGAGGCCGGCGTCGCGGTGGCGGTCTTCGACGACCACACCTGCGGCGCCTACGCCGGCGCCCTCGACGGCGTCCGGCGGCGGCTCATGGTCGCCGAAGGCGACCTCGCGCGGGCGACGCCGATCGTCGCCGAGGGGCGTGCGCTTGCCGCCGGCCGGTGACGCCCCGACCGAGGACCGGCTGCTCGGCGGGCGGGTGCGCCTCGCCCAGCCGGCGACCGGCTACCGGGTCGGCATCGATGCGGTGCTGCTCGCCGCGGCGATCCCGGCGGTGAGCGGCGACAAGGTGCTCGACGTCGGCACCGGCGCCGGTGCGGCGGCGCTCTGTCTCGCCGTCCGCGTCGCCGGGGTGACGGTCACCGGCATCGACCGCGACCGCGAGCTGGTCCGCCTCGCCGCCGACAACGCCAGGGCGACCGGGGTCGGCGACCGGGTCCGCTTCTTCGCCGGCGATCTGCGCCAGCCGCCGATGCGGCTGGCACCGGCCTCGTTCGACCACGTGATGGCCAATCCGCCGTTCGTCGCCGCGGGCACCGGCACCGAACCGCCCGAACGGGGCAAGGCGGCGGCGACCATCGAGGACGGCGCCCGTCTCGACGACTGGCTGCGGTTCTGCGTGATGATGGCGGCGGCCAAGGGAACGGTGACGCTGATCCACCGCGCCGATCGCCTGGACGCCGTGCTGGCGGCGGTCGCGGGCCGCCTCGGCGGGGTGGTGGTGTTTCCGCTGTGGCCGGGGGGAGAGGGACGGAAGGCCGCCAAGCGGGTGCTGGTGAGGGCGCAGAAGGGCTCGCGGGCGCCGCTTCGGCTGATGCCCGGACTGGTGTTGCACGCCGCCGACGGGCGCTTCACCGCCGAGGCCGAGGCGGTGCTGCGCGAGGCCGGCGCGCTCCGCCTCGCCGGGACTCCCGACGTCGACGCCAGGGTTGTCGGCCCTTGACCTTTGCGCCGCCGCCATCGACACTGCCGGCGCCATGAAGCTCCGTTCCCTCCTGGCGGTCCTCCCGGTCGAGCGGTTTCGCAACCCGCCGCCGCGGGTGGCGGTGGTGCGGCTCACCGGCGTCATCGGCCGGCTCGATCCGCTGCGCCGCGGCCTGTCGCTCGGCGCACTCGCCGCCGTGTTCGAGCGGGCGTTCGAGCTGCCCGACCTGAAGGCGGTGGCCCTGGCGGTCAATTCCCCGGGCGGATCGCCGGTCCAGTCGGCGCTGATCGCGCGGCGGATCCGCGCGCTGGCGGAGGAGCACGAGGTGCCGGTGTTCGCCTTCGCCGAGGATGTCGCGGCGTCCGGCGGCTACTGGCTGCTGACGGCGGCCGACGAGATCTACGCCGACGCCAGTTCGATCATCGGTTCGATCGGCGTCGTCACCGCCGGCTTCGGCTTCCCCGAGGCGCTGAAGCGGCTGGGCGTCGAACGGCGGGTGCACGTCTCCGGTCGCCACAAGGCGGCCCTCGATCCGTTCCAGCCGGAGCAGCCGGAGGAGATCCGGCACCTGAAGGCGATCCAGGAGAACATCCACGACGCCTTCCGCCGACAGGTGCGCGAGCGGCGCGGCGACCGGCTCAAGGCGTCGGAGGACGAGCTGTTCAGCGGCCGTTTCTGGGACGGGGTCAAGGCCCTCGAGATCGGCCTGGTCGACGGTCTCGGCGACCTTCGCACGGTGCTGCGCGAGCGATTCGGCAAGGAGGTGAAGCTGGTCGTGGTCGAGGACGGCCGTCCGTGGTGGCGCCGACGATTCGGCCTGCCCGGATCGTCGTTCGGGGGTCGCCGGGACGGCGACTGGGCGGCCCAGATCATCGCCGCGGTGGAAGAGCGGTTGATGTGGAACCGGTTCGGTCTGTAACGGCGCCGCCCGCGCGCCGCGCGGCCCGGTGACCCGGCGGCCGTCGCGGAGCCGCCGTGTTCGGTCTCGGTGTCACCAAGATCCTGTTCACCCTCGTCGTCGTGGTCGTCGTCTGGTACGGCTGGCGGTGGCTCGGCCGGGTGCAGGCGCGCCGCCGCGTCGAACGGGAGGCGGCGATGCGCAGCGAGGTCGGCCGGGAGCCGCCGGGACGGGGGAACGGGCGCGCCGCCGCCGCCGCGGCCGAGGATCTGGTCCGCTGCGAGACCTGCGGCGCTTACGTGGCGGCGCGACGGGCGCGCCACTGCGGGCGCACCGGATGCCCCTATATGGGTTAGGCCGGCCGTCCGGCCGTCTTGACCGGCTGCGGGGCCGGCAGTATGGTCCCGGCCGCTGTCGCGCGCCGGCGGCCGACAACCACGTCTGCGCCGGGGGGGACGCCGGCGGATCCGAAGAGATGGCCTCGAGCACATCGACCTTTCAGTCGCTGATCCTGTCGTTGCAGTCGTTCTGGGCGGAGCGCGGCTGCGTCGTGCTGCAGCCGTTCGACATGGAGGTCGGTGCCGGCACCTTCCATCCGGCGACGACGCTGCGCGCCCTCGGCCCGGAGCCGTGGCGGACCGCCTATGTGCAGCCGTCGCGCCGGCCGACCGACGGTCGCTACGGCGAGAACCCCAACCGCCTGCAGCACTACTACCAGTTCCAGGTGCTGCTCAAGCCATCGCCCGAGGACTCACAGAACCTCTACCTGGAGAGCCTCTATCACCTCGGCATCGATCCGGGCGTGCACGACATCCGCTTCGTCGAGGACGACTGGGAGAGTCCGACGCTGGGTGCCTGGGGCCTCGGCTGGGAGGTCTGGTGCGACGGCATGGAGGTGACCCAGTTCACCTATTTCCAGCAGGTGGGCGGGATCGAATGCGCGCCGGTGTCGGTCGAACTGACCTACGGCCTGGAACGGCTCGCCATGTACATCCAGGGGGTCGAGAACGTCTACGACCTCGACTGGGACGGCTGTGGCACCCGCTACGGCGACGTGTTCCTGCAGGCTGAGCGCGAGGGGTCCGCCTATAACTTCGAGATCGCCGATACCGGCCTTCTGTTCCGCCATTTCGCCGACGCCGAGGCCGAATGCCGGGCGGCGCTGGCGGCCGGGCTGGTGCTGCCGGCCTACGAGCAGTGCATCAAGGCCAGCCATCGCTTCAACCTGCTCGACGCGCGGGGCGTGATCAGCGTCACCGAGCGCGCCGCCTACATCGGCCGGGTGCGGGCGCTGGCGCGGGCGTGCTGCGAGGCGTGGCTGCAGAGCCGCGGCCACGGGACCTGAGCGATGGCGGAACTGTTGTTCGAACTGCTCAGCGAAGAGATCCCGGCGCGCATGCAGGCGCGGGCGGCCGACGACCTCAAGCGTCTCGTCTGCGAGGGCCTCACCGCCGCGCAACTGTCCTACACCGGCGCCGTGGCCCACGTCACGCCGCGGCGGCTGGTGCTGGTCGTCGACGGGCTGGCCGAGAAACAGCCCGACGTTCGGGTCGAGCGCAAGGGTCCGCGGGTCGGATCCCCCCAAGCCGCGATCGACGGTTTCCTCAGAAGCGCGGGCCTTGCCTCGCTCGATCAGGCGGAGGTCAGGCAGGTCGGCAAGCACGACTTCTATTTCGCCTCTCTGGATCAGACCGGCCGACCGACGATCGAGTTGCTTCGCGACATTCTCACAGGGGCGATCAAGGCGCTGCCGTGGCCGAAATCGATGCGCTGGGCGGAGACCGCGTTCACCTGGGTGCGGCCGCTGCAGAACATCCTCGCCGTGTTCGCCGGGCAGAAGGTCAAGCTGTGGATCGACGACGTGCCGCGCCCGGATCACGGACTTCACGCCAACGCGAACACTCGCGGCCACCGGTTTCTGGCGCCGCGCCGGCTCGAGGTCCGCGACTTCGCCGACTACAAGGCGCAGCTGACGACGGCGAAGGTGATCATCGATCGCGCCGAACGACGGGCGCTGATCGTCGAGGGCGCGGAAAGGCTCGCCGCCGCCGAGGGTTTGGCGGTGCGCAGCGACGAGGGCCTGCTCGACGAGGTGGTCGGCCTGGTCGAGTGGCCGGTGCCGATGATCGGCCGGATCGACGCCGAATTCATGGACGTGCCCGACGAGGTGCTGATCACCGCCATGCGGTCGCACCAGAAGTACTTCTCCCTGGTCGGCGGTGACGGCCGGTTGGCGCCGCGGTTCGTCGTCGTCGCCAACACCGAGGGCCGCGACGGCGGCCGGGAGATCGTCGCCGGCAACGAACGGGTGCTGCGCGCCCGGTTGGCCGATGCCAAGTTCTTCTGGGATCAGGACCGCAAGCGAACGCTGGCCGACCGGGTGGAGAAGCTGTCGGAGCGGGTGTTCCACGCGAGGCTCGGCTCCGACCGCGAACGGGTGGAGCGGATCGCCGGACTGGCCCGCACGATCGCGCCCGATGCGGCGGCCGACGCCGACCTCGCCGAGCGGGCGGCGCGGCTGTGCAAGGCCGACCTGACCACCGAGATGGTGGGCGAGTTCCCCGAGCTGCAGGGCGTCATGGGCCGCTACTACGCCCTCAACGACGGCGAGCCGCCGGAGGTGGCGGAGGCCATCGCCGACCACTATTCGCCGCTCGGTCCCAGCGACCGTTGCCCGGCGGCGCCGGTCAGCGTCGCGGTGGCGTTGGCCGACAAGATCGACACCCTGGTCGGCTTCTTCGGCATCGACGAGAGGCCGACCGGCTCCAAGGATCCGTTCGCGCTCCGGCGGGCGGCGCTCGGCGCCATCCGCCTCATCGTCGAGAACCGCCTCCGGATGCCGCTGCTCACGGTGTTCGAGACCGCGCGCGAGGGTTATGTCCTGCAGAAGCCGACGGGCGAGCGGCCAACGTTCGGCGACCCGGGGCGGCTGGGCACCGATCTCCTCGAGTTCTTCGCCGACCGGCTGAAGGCGCACCTCCGCGGCGAGGGCGTGCGCCACGACCTGATCACCGCGGTGTTCGCCCGCGGCGGCGAGGACGATCTGGTCCGGTTGCTGGCGCGGGTCGACGCGCTAAAAGACTTCCTCGATACCGACGACGGTGCTAACTTGCTGACCGCCTACAGGCGGGCGAGCAACATCGTCCGTATCGAAGAAAAAAGGGACACTACCAGCTACGACGGGGAGGCGGACGAAGGGCTTCTGGCGCAGGCCGAGGAGGCGGAGCTTTTCCGCGCGCTCGATCGGGCGAGGGGTGAGGTCGCCGAGGCACTGGCGGGCGAGCTCTTCGCCGACGCGATGGCGAGTCTCGCCAAGCTGCGCCCTTCGGTCGACTCGTTTTTCGATAACGTGACAGTGAACTGCGACGACGCGCGGCTGCGGGCGAACCGCTTGAGGCTGCTTTCGCAAATCCGATCCGCCCTCGGCGGCGTCGCGGAGTTTTCACACATCGAGGGATAGGAACGAAATCATGGCGAAATGGGTCTACACGTTCGGTGGCGGCAAGGCCGAAGGCCGGTCGGCGATGAAGAACCTGCTCGGCGGCAAGGGGGCGAACCTGGCCGAAATGGCCAGTCTCGGCATCCCGGTGCCGGCGGGCTTCACGATCACCACCGAGGTTTGCACGTACTTCTACCAGAACAACGAAACCTATCCCGCGGACCTGGAGGAACAGGTGAACGCCGCCATGGCCGAGGTCGAGCGGATCATGGGCGGCAAGTTCGGCGCCAAGTCGTGGCCGCTGCTGCTGGTCTCGGTCCGCTCCGGAGCCCGCGCGTCGATGCCGGGCATGATGGACACGGTGCTGAACCTCGGCCTCAACGACGAGTCGGTGGAGATCCTCGCCAAGAACTCGGGCGATGCGCGCTTCGCCTACGACAGCTACCGCCGGTTCATCCAGATGTTCTCCAACGTGGTGCTCAACATCGACAGCCACCACTTCGAGGCCTTGCTGGAAAGCCACAAGGAGAAGCAAGGGAAGCCGCTCGATACCGACCTTTCCGCGGATGACTGGAAGGTGGTGGTCGGCGCCTACAAGAACGAAGTCCAGAGGCGCCTCGGCAAGCCGTTTCCGCAGAACCCGAAGGAGCAGTTGTGGGGCTCGATCGGCGCGGTGTTCGGCAGCTGGATGAACAAGCGGGCGATCACCTATCGCCGGCTGCACGGCATTCCCGCCGACTGGGGCACCGCCGTCAACGTTCAGGCGATGGTGTTCGGCAACATGGGTGAGGATTGCGCGACCGGCGTCTGCTTCACCCGCAATCCGTCGACCGGCGAGAACCTGTTCTATGGCGAGTACCTCGTCAACGCGCAAGGCGAGGACGTGGTCGCCGGCATTCGCACGCCGCAGCCCCTGAGCCTCGCCGAGAAGACGTCGATGGGATCCGACCTGCCGGCGATGGAGGAGGTGCTGCCACCCCTCTACACGGACCTGGTCGCCGTCCGCAACAAGCTGGAGAAGCACTACACCGACATGCAGGACATGGAGTTCACCATTCAGCAGAACAAGCTGTGGATGCTCCAGACCCGCACCGGCAAGCGCACCGCCCAGGCGGCGCTCAGGATCGCCGTCGAGATGTGCGAGGAAGGGCTGATCGACAAGGCCGAAGCGGTCAAGCGCGTCGATCCGGCCCAGATCGACCAGCTCCTGCATCCGATGCTGGATCCGAAGGCGAAGAAGGAAGTCCTGGGCAAAGGCCTGCCGGCCTCGCCGGGCGCCGCCTCCGGACAGATCGTGTTCACCGCCGAAGACGCCGAGAGGTGGGTCAAGGAAGGCAAGAAGGTGATCCTGACCCGCATCGAGACCTCGCCCGAGGACATCGGCGGCATGCACGTCGCGGAGGGCATCCTCACCACCCGCGGCGGCATGACCAGCCACGCTGCCGTGGTCGCCCGCGGCATGGGCACCCCCTGCGTCGCCGGCGCCGGCGACCTCAAGGTCGACTATAAGGCCAAGACCCTGACCGCCGGCGGCGTCGTTCTCAAGGAGGGTGACGTGATCACCCTCGACGGCGGCAGCGGTCAGGTCCTGAAGGGCGAGGTGCCGAAGATCCAGCCCGAACTGACCGGCAACTTCGGCAAGCTGATGGCTTGGGTCGACGAGTTCCGCACCCTCAAGGTGCGGGCCAACGCCGAGACCCCGCTGGATGCCAGCACCGCCCGCAACTTCGGCTGCGAAGGCATCGGCCTCTGCCGCACCGAGCACATGTTCTTCGACCCGCAGCGGATCACCCACGTCCGCGAGATGATCGTCGCCAACACCGAGCAGGAGCGGCGCACCGCCCTCGACAAGCTGCTTCCCTACCAGAAGCAGGATTTCGTCGAGCTGTTCACGATCATGCCCGGCCTGCCGGTGACGATCCGGCTGCTCGACCCGCCGCTGCACGAGTTCCTGCCGCACACCGACGCCGACATGGCGGAGGTTGCCAGGGCGGCGGGCACCGACGTCGCCACCGTCAAGGCGCGGGCCGCCCAGCTGCACGAGGCCAACCCGATGCTCGGCCACCGCGGCTGCCGCCTCGGCATCACCTATCCCGAGATCTACGAGATGCAGGCCCGCGCGATCTTCGAGGCGGCCGCCGAGGTCGTCATGAAGGGCGAGACGGTGCTGCCGGAGGTGATGCTGCCGCTGATCGCCACCAAGACCGAGTTCGACCGCCTGAAGGCGGTGGTCGACCGGGTGGCCGGCGAGGTCGCGGAGCGGACCGGCGCCAAGATCGCGTACATGGTCGGCACCATGATCGAGCTGCCGCGGGCGGCGCTGGTCGCCGACAAGATCGCCGAGGGGGCGGAGTTCTTCTCCTTCGGCACCAACGACCTCACCCAAACCACCTACGGGCTGTCGCGGGACGACGCCGGCAACTTCCTGGTCCCCTACCAGGAGCTCGGCGTCATCCCCAACGATCCGTTCGTGACCATCGACCAGGACGGGGTCGGCGAATTGGTTCGGATTGCCTGCGAACGCGGCCGCAAGACCCGGCCCGACCTCAAGCTCGGCATCTGCGGCGAGCACGGCGGCGACCCGGCGTCGGTGCACTTCTGCTATTCGGTCGGCCTCGACTACGTCTCCTGCTCGCCCTACCGGGTGCCGATCGCCCGGCTGGCGGCGGCGCAGGCGGCGCTGGGCGGGGGCGGGGTGCACGGCACCGCCTGATCGCCCCCAGCGAAGGGACGCATGCGGACGAGGGGGCTTCGGCCCCCTCGTCTTTTGCTCCCCCCTTGTCTCTTGCTTCTCTTGCCGCGTCGGCGGCCGGTCAGCGCAGCGGCCAGAACAGCGGTATGATGAGGGTCGCGGCCAGCCACATGATCATGTTCAACGGCAGGCCGATCCGGACGAAATCGACGAACCGGTAGCCGCCGGCGGTGTAGACGAAAGTGTTGGTCTGGTAGCCGATCGGGGTGGCGAAGCTGGCGGAGGCGGCGAACATCACCGCGACCGCGAACGGCCGCGGATCGGCCCCCATCTGCTCGGCGACGCCGATGGCGATCGGCGTAATCAGAATGGCGGCGGCGTTGTTGCTCATCACCTCGGTGACCACCGAGGTCGTCAGGTAGATCATCGACAGCACCGCGACCGGGCCGAGTGCCGCGACGAGGCCGGTGATCTGCTGCACGACCAGCATCGCCGCACCGCTGGTCTCCATCGCCCGGCCGAGGGCGAGCATGCCGAAGATCAGGATCAGGATCCGCCATTGGATCGCCCGGTAGGCCTCGTCGCCGTCGACGCAACCGAAGACCACCGCCGCCGTCGCGGCGATCAGCGCCAGGGCGGCGATCGGCAGCACCTCGAAGCTGGCGAGTCCCATCATCGCGACCACCAGCACGATCGCGAGCGGCGCCTTCTCGCGGCGAAAGGGCTTCTCGGTGGGGTGCGTGAGGTTGACGAGGTCCTGGCGGTCGAACAGGCGGGCGAGACCTTCCGGCGGTCCCTGCAGCAACAGGGTGTCCCCGAAGCCGAGCCGAAGTTGATCGAAGTTGTCCTGCAGCCGTTCCCGTTGCCGATGGATGGCGAGAATGTAGGTGCCGTACTGGCGGCGGAGATTGAGGTCGGCGACGCGCTGGCCGACCAGCTGGGAGAACGGGCCGACAATTCCTTCCATGATCGTCGCCGACTGGCTGGAGATCGGTTCCAGCGCCGAGCCCTCGGGCGGCTCGAAGGCGATACCGCCGGCGTCGTGCAATCCGATGACGTCGCCGGCGCCGGTTCTGAGCACCAGGCGATCGCCGGGCTTCAGCCGGGGCGCCCCGTACTCGGGATCGAGCGAGACCCGATCGCGAATGAGATCGATGACGTGATAGCCCCGCTTGGCGGTGAGGCCCGCCTCCTCCAGGGTCTTGCCGACCAATGGCGACCGACTGGGGACGAGGACCTCGGTCAGAAACTGCCGTCGTGACGGATCCGGCAGGATATCGGCGAGAGACTGTCGATCGGGAAGGAGCCAGCGGCCGAACACCGTCAGGTAGACGATGCCGATCAGGCCCATCAGCACCCCGGGGACGGTGATCTCGAACATGCCGAACGCGGCGAGCCCGTGTTTCTGGGCGACGCCGTCGACCAGGATGTTGGTCGAGGTCCCGATCAGCGTGCAGGTGCCCCCGAAGATCGTGGCGTAGGACAGGGGGATCAGCAGCTTCGACGGCGCGGCCTTGAGCGAGTGGGCCAAGGCGATGGCGACTGGCGTCAGGATCACCACCACCGGCGTGTTGTTGACGAACGCGGACAGCGCCATCACCAGGAGGCCCATGGCCGCCATCGCGGTCCACGGCGAGCGCCACCGCCGGCCGGTGATCGCATCGCCGAGGGCGCCGATGACGCCGGTGCGCTCGAGCGCCGCCGACAGCACGAACATGCAGGCGATGGTGATCGGGGCGCTGTTGCTGAACACCGCCAGCACCTCGCCGGTATCCAGGATGCCGAAGGCGAGCAGCGCGGCGACGGCGGCCATCGCGACGATGTCGGGGGTCAGGATCTCGCGGACGAAGCCGAAGAAGACGACGACGACGAGGACCAGGACGACGACGATCTGCAGGGTTTCCCAACTCATGCGGCGCTCCCGTGCGGACTGGTCGGTCTGAATAGCGCACCGCCCCGGCCGGTGCCAGGGGATGTCATGCCGCCGGTTGCCGTTGACAGCGGTCGCGCCGCTCGTCAGCGTGCGAGGGCGAGGGCGAGGGCGAGGGCGAGGGTGAGGGAGGGGCGGGCATGCGGGATCCGGAGTGCATCTTCTGCAGGATTGTCGGCGGGGCGGTGCCGAGCATCAGGGTGTTCGAGGACGACCGCACGCTGGCGTTCATGGACATCAACCCGGCCAATCCGGGCCACGTGCTGGTGATTCCCAAGGCGCACGCGGCCGACATCTACGCGATCGACGAACCGTCGCTCACCGCGACCGTGGTCGCCGCCCGGCGGGTGGCGCGGGCGGTGAGGGCGGCGCTCGCCCCCGACGGCATCAACATCGTCCAGGCCAACGGCCCCGGTGCCGCCCAATCGGTCGCCCACTTCCATTGGCACGTGCTGCCGCGACGCATCGACGACCGGCTGGCGCTCAACTGGGGACTGGTCGCCGGCGACCGCGACGCGATCGCGGCGGTTGCAGAACGGCTTCGCGACCACCTGTGAGGAGGCTCCGGCGGCGGGCGGCGTGACGACTTCTGACGATGCTTTTAGCGGTCGTGACGATAATCGTTGCTGCCCCGTGGCGGTCAAGTCCCTGAAAAGAAAGGAACCGGGCCGGGCCGCCCGCTTCGCGGCGTCGGCGATCGTCATTTATCGTCATTTATCGTCAGTTTTTTCGGTCAACTCATTGATTCTCCAAGATTGCGCGTATCGCGCGTATCGTCAAAAGTCGTCATGATCTGCGAGCAACGTATTGTCGGCATTGACGTTTCGCGCCTTCGCCAGATCACACTTCGGTTCGTAGGGCTATTCGCGAACGCCCGCTTTCGACCCGCCCGGGGGGATGCCGCCGCCCAGCGAACCCCGTCGCACGCCCCACCGTCTGGCATGTATATCCCCTCGTCGCGCCGAATTGAAGGAATAAATGCCTGGAGCGACGGGGCCGGTCACGCTCGGGTCGAGGGCCGGCGAACGGCGAGGGGCGCCTCAGCGGTCGCTCAGCCCATGCGGTGGTCGTCGGGGGTGTCGTGGTCGGGGTGCTGGAAGCTGCGGATCCTGGCGAGGCGGTCGGGGGTGGTGTTGTCCTCGGTGCGGAACGACGGCAGGCCGTCGGCGAGGTGGATCCAGCCGAGGCGGCTTTCGATGCCGAGGTGTTTGACGGGCGGGACGCGGTCGGGCTGGTCGAGGCTGCCGATGGCGATCTCGATCCAGTCGCCGTCGATGTAGCGAAACGACAGCGGCGTGCCACAGTCACGGCAGAAGCCGCGCTCGACGATCGGCGAGCTAAGGTAGACGGCGGGCGCCCCGCGAGTCCAACGAACATCGGCGAGGCGGACCGGTGCCAACGGTGCGAAGACGTTGCCCATCGCCTTCTGGCACATCCGGCAATGACAGATCGACGCGCCCTCCGGCGCGGCGTAGAGAGCATAGCGGACGGCGCCGCACTGGCAGCCGCCGGTCAGCAACGGTTGGCGCGGTTCGGTCATCGTCGGCTCCATCAACGTCGGCGCAGCACGCGCGGGATCGTCTCGTGGCGACGTCCGCCAGGGCTCCCGTGCGAGCCCGGCTCGGCGCCCTGCCGCGCCATCGTCAGCCGGCGGCGGTGCGATGGCGGTGGGGGGTGATCCCGGTCCATCGGCGGCAGGCGTGAATGAACGAATCGAACTCGGCGTAGCCGAGCAGGAACGCGATCTGGCGGAGCGTCAGCCGTCGCTGCTTCAGGTAGCGGAGCGCCAGCCGGCGGCGGATGTCGTCGATCATCCGCTTGTAGACGAACCCGTCCGCCTTCAGCCGCCGCTCCAGGGTTCGGATGGTGAGGCCGAGTTCGTCGGCGACCGCGCCGATCCTGGCGTCGCCGACCGGCAGGTTGCGAACGATCAGCTCGCGCACGCGGTAGGAGAGGTCCGGCGTCCGCGGCGCCTCGCCGAGCACCGCGCGGCCGTGGCGATCGACCCGCCGTCCGAACGGCACGTCGAGGCCGCGCACCGGCCGGTCGAGATCGTCGGTATCGAGGAGGAGGACGGTCCCGGGCTGGTCGAAGCGGGCGGGGGCACCGAGCAGCTTCTCGCAGGCGCCGATCCGGGGCGGCGCCGGCTGGGCGAAGGCGACCTCCACCGGTCCGACCAGCGGGTCGGTCACCGACCGGACCAGTCCGACGAGCAGGCCGACGCCGAGCGCCGTCGCCTGGCCGCCGGCGGCCACCCGCGGGTCGTCGATCCTCAGCTCAAGGGCGGTGCGCTTGCGCTTGACGTCGATCGCGAGGATCAGGCCCTCGTCCTGCACGTGCAGGCAGCGCGCCAAGCTGGTCAGCGCGTCCTCCAGGGTGGCGGCCGTGGTCATCACGAAGCCGAACAGCCCGGCCTGGGCGGGAGCGACGGTGATCCCGAGCCGCAGCCCGAGCACCGGATCGGCGAGGTGCTCGGCGGCGAGTTCCAGCAGCGCCGCGTGCTTGTGGAAGGGGATGCGGGCGTCGCGATCGCGAAGCTGGGCCTGGCGCAGCCCGGCATCGCGCAATGTCCCGCCGGCCGCGAGCCGCGCCCGCTGCAACCGCGCCACCGTGAGCGCGGCCCATCGGGCATCGACGGTCGGAACGACGGCCATGCTGCTGTCTCCGGCGGCAATCCGCCGCCCGCGGGTGGGCGGCCCCGATGCTCACACCGAGGGACGATGCAACCACAGCCGGCGGCAAAGATCAACGGATGCCGACGCGCTCCGGCCGGGCGGCGGCCGGGCGGTCGTCGGCGAGGCGGTCGATCATCGCCTTGATGGCGGCGATCTGGCCGCCGCGGCGGACCGCGTAGTCGGGACCGGTGAACCCCCACCAGTCCCAGCAACCGAGCGGGTTCGGCCACGGCAGCTCGAGTCCGAACAGGGTCGTCGTCCGCGGCGCCGCCTGCGGGTAGAGGACGACGATGGCGTTGGCCTCGGCCCAGCGATTGTAGCCGGCGCCGGCGGTGAAGGCGTCGCCGATCGCCGCGAGGTGCTGGCGGCAGCCGTGCAGCGCCACGTGCAGCCGGCAGGGGTCGCCGGCGGCGCAGGCCTTGGGCACGTAGACGTAGCCGACCCGGGCCATCGACAGGGCGGCCGGATCGGTCGCGAACTCGCCCTGGTCGAAGGCGAGGAGTTGGCCGTCGGGCGCCACCGGTGGTGCGAGGACGCCGTAGATCACCTGCAGCAGCTCGCCGGCGGCGTCGTACCCGCAGTCGTTGACGAACGGCGGCTCGCTGGTGGCACACGGGTTGCCGACGCCGTCGGTGATCATCGCGTGGCCGGCGCGGATATTGGCGACATAGTGGATGTTCTCGGGCCGGACGAACGCCCGGTAATAGGTCTCGAGGCTGTCGGTGACCGCCTGCGGCACGGTGCGATCGAGCCGGCCGGAGAACAGGTAGACCCGATCGCCGGCGAGGTTGGCGGGATCGTCGATGGCGCCGGCGGCGGCGAGGGCGCGCGTCTCTTCGATGCTCGCCGCCGCCGCCGGCGGCCCGCGGAACGGGAGCAGGCGACCCGGGTCCATGCAGACGGTCGTCGCCCGGACGACGCTCAGCGGATAGCCGCCACCGGCGCAGCGGTAGGGGCCGGCGGCGACGATGCCGGCGCCGGCGACGGTCGCCGCATGGGCGACGTGGACCTGCTGCGCCAGGTAGCCGCCCGACGACACCCCGGAGATCGAGATCGCGCCGCGGTCGATGGCGTAGCGGCCGAGCGGCGGTGCGTCCGCGGCGACCGCGGGCGCGGCGACGCCCACCGCGACAAGGACGGCGGCGGCGGTACGGGTTGCGAAACGGTCCGGCTCCATCGTCGACCCTCCCCGGCGGCCACCCCGGCCTCTTATCCCCGCAGCGCCCGCCGATCAAGGGCGGCGGCTCGGCGCTGGGCGAAGGCGGCGGCATGTGGCAGGATGGCGGCGGACGGGGGCAGGGGCGATGGCGGAAACGACGGACGGAACCGGGCAGGGTCGGCGCTGATGGCGCTCCGACGTGACCCGCCGAACGAGGCGCTGGCGCGCGAGCTGGCCGACGTCGCCCGTGATGCGGACGCGCTGTCGGAAGCTCTGCGCGCCCCCAACCAGATTCTTCCCGAAACGTTCCCGACGCCGCAGGTGATCGCGATCTGCCGGTCGCTCGCAGAGCTGCCGGAAGGCACCGCCGAAGGATGCCGGGCGCCGCTGGAGTACGTCCGCGTCCGCCTGCCGGCGATCCGCCGTGCGCACATTCTCGGCGCGGATCAGGCCCCGCTGCCGCAGCACGAGGACGAGGCGCCGCCGCCGATCCGCGGCATGGGGCTCGACCGGCTGGTTCGCGACCTGATCGCCTCGGTGACGACCGCGCTCGACGAATACCGGCAGCAGGCGAGCGAGCATGTCGAGGACACGGTCGGCGCGGAACTGGCGGTCGATGCCGAGGGCGTCGCCGGTGTGGGCGCGGCAATGGCGCAGTCCGAGGCGGTGGAACAGACGCTGCGCGGGGCCGGCGGCACGATCAGCGAGACGACGGTTGCCGGGTCGAGCCGCGCCGAGCGGCTGCGGCGGACGGTCAAGGACGCCGAGAACGTCAACCGCGTCGCCCGCGCCGAGCTCGGCATGAAGCCGGTCGTGCTGCGATGGTTTCGTGCCGTCGCCGAGAAGCTCGAGGATTATCCGAGCCTGATCCGGAAGTTTGGCGACGCGATCGTGATCGGCGCCGATGTCGCCCAGCCTCTGAACCAGCGTTGGAGTGATTTCTGGACCAACTTCGGAAGCTTTGTCTTCACTGAGCTTCGCGAATGCGGCCAGGCGCTCCTAACGGTCGCCGACAACCTGGAAAGACATCGATCCCGATCGCGCCAAGCCGGGGACGAGCGGACACCGGCGATCGAGCCGGAGATGGTGGCGATCGAGCCCGGCAGCTTCACCATGGGCTCCGAGGAAGCGAAAGCCGAGAAGCCGCCGCACCCGGTGACCATCGGCTATCGGTTTGCCATGGGCAAGTACCCGGTGACCTTCGCCGAGTACGACGCGTTCTGCGGAGCGACCGCCAGCCGTGCCGCTCCAGGGCGGGGGCGAGTTGCCTGCCGCTGACCGACGTCATACGGCGATTTCCAGGACCCTGCCTTTGTCGCCCGACTTCGGCGCCTCCACGTCGACCGAGAGGCACCCTTCGATCGCCTCGTAGAGGTTCTGCAAGAGCTCTTCGAAGGTCTCGCCCTCGGTCGCGCAACCGGGGAGAGACGGAACCTCCGCCCAGTAGCCCCCTTCCTCGGCTTCGTGGACGATGACCTCGATCTTCATCGGGCGTGTCTCCCTGGCGGCGCGTTCGAGCAGCTTGGATACCTGCCGAAGCTCATCACCGCTTGACCGGCGTTCAAACCGTCACCCGAGTTGACGGTCAGACGGTCGGCGTCTCGTCGCCCGCGGGTCGAGGGCGCCGACTCCCGCGGGCGCGACCGAGCGACAGCGCCCGGATCGGGGGCGCCGCCGCCCAAGGTGTCGGGGGGGGTAGGCGCTACTGCGCCCACCGGCCCTGGCCGGGCCCCATGCCGCCACCGGGACCCTGGCCGGGCCCCATGCCGCCGCGAGGCCCCTGTCCGGGCCGCATCGCCTTGCCGCCCGGACCGCCCCCGGCCTGCCACGCGGCGCGCATCTTCTGCTTCGCCTGCCACGCCTCGTCGCGGGTGATGGCGCCGTCGCCGTCGAGGTCGGCCTCGTCGAAGCGCTGTTCCATCTGCCGCAGCAGCGCCTCGTGTCCGACCCGGAACTCTTCGCGGGTGACCTTGCCGTCGCCGTCGGTGTCGAAGCGATCGAACATCATCATGCCAGGCGTCCCTCCGCCGGACATGGGCCCCTTCGCGTCCACCGGAGCGGCCGCCAGCAGTCCAAGACCCAGCGCGCCGACGATGGCGCCCGTCAACAGTGTCCTCGGTTTCATGATCGTCTCTCCTTCGCCTGTGGAGCCCCCAGCGGGCTCCATCCGTCGAACAATGCCTACGGTATGCCCCCGGTGTTGCCGGGTGATGTCGGAGCCGGGCCGGTTCTGTAACGGTGTGTTGCAGGCGGGGCGAGGGTTGCGGAGCGTTACCAGAATCCGCGCGACGGCCGCCGGCGGCCGCCTATACTGCCGGTCATGGAGTCCTCGCCGCACGTGCTGGTGGTCGACGACGACCGCGAAATCCGCGATCTGCTCTCCCGATTCCTGGTCAAGAACGGCTATCGGGTCACGACCGCCGCCGACGGCCGCGACATGCACAAGGCCCTCGCCGAACGGGCGATCGACCTGATCGTGCTCGACCTGATGTTGCCGGGCGAGGACGGCCTCAGCCTGTGCCGCCGGCTGCGCGCGGACGCCGCGACGCCGGTCATCATGCTGACCGCCAAGGGCGACGAGATCGACCGCATCGTCGGGCTGGAGATGGGCGCCGACGACTACCTGGCGAAACCGTTCAGTCCGCGCGAACTGCTCGCACGGATCCGGGCGGTGTTGCGCCGGGCCGGTCCCGCACCAGGGGGGCTCGCCGGCGGGCGGCGGACCGAGGGCGGTGCGGCGGTGGCGTTCGCGGGCTGGCGGCTCGATCTCGACCGGCGCGAGCTGACCTCGCCGGAGGGCGTGCTGGTGGCGCTGAGCGCCGGCGAGTTCGGGCTGCTCGCCGCCCTCGTCCAGCATCCGCAGCGGGTGCTGAGCCGCGACCAGCTGCTCGATCTCGCCCGCGGCCGCGGCGCGCAGGCGTTCGACCGCAGCATCGACGTCCAGGTCAGCCGGCTGCGCCGCAAGATCGAGGCCGATCCGCGCGAGCCGCAGCTGATCAAGACGGTGCGCGGCGGCGGCTATCTGTTCACGCCGGCGGTGGAGCGGGGGTGATGCGACCGTGGCCGGACAGCCTGGTCGGCCGCACGGTGCTGGTCCTTCTCGCCGGTGTGCTGCTGTCCAACGTCGTCGGTCTCGTCGTCTACGCCGGCGAGCGGCGGGATCTGCTCACCAGCGCCCGCGGTCGCGAACTCGCGCAGCGGCTGGCCACCGCGGCGACCGCGCTCGAGGAGGCGCGGCCCGAGCAGCGGCCGCGGCTGGTCCGCCAATTCGACGGACGGTCGCTGCGGATGGGCTGGTCGCAGGCGCCGCTGGCCGAGCCGGGACCGGCCGACTG
>JBHJOP010000091.1:0-11440 GCA_050329575.1 Rhodospirillales bacterium
TCAACCTCATCCGAGGGGCACCCGGAAAAGACTCCCTGCGACTGCGGCGAAAAGCCGCCGCATGGGACGACGACTTCCTCGCAAGCCTGCTCACCTCGTGATGCCTTCACCCGATTCCCCGGGACGGCATTGTCGATGGCCCGTTCCCAGCGGCTGCGAACGCGCCTATAGTCGCGAGCCTCGGGAGAAGGGCGGAACGGCGAGCGGTGCGCGAGGTGGTGATCATCGACGGGGTGCGGACCCCGATTGGCCGCTACGGCGGCGGGCTGTCGACGGTACGACCCGACGACCTGCTCGCCCACACCTACAAGGCGCTGATCGAGCGCACCGGCATCGACGCCGCGCTGATCGACGAGGCCCACGCCGGCTGCGGCAACCAGGCTGGCGAGGACAACCGCGACGTCGCTCGCATGGCGACGCTGCTCGCAGGCTTCCCGGTCGAGGTGCCGGGCATCACCGTCAACCGCAACTGCGCCTCGGCGCTGTCGGCGATCAACGCCGCCGCCCACATGATCCTCGCCGGCGACGCCGACGTCTGCATCGGCAGCGGTGTCGAGTCGATGAGCCGCGCCCCGTGGGCGATGCCGAAGCCGGACAGGGTGCCTGTCCACGGCCATCCCAAGATCTACGACACCACCGTCGGCTGGCGATTCGAGAACCCGAGGCTGGACGCCCTCTACCCGATCGTCGGTCTCGGCGAGACCGCCGAGACCATTGCCGCGGAGATGCACATCAGCCGCCAGGATCAGGACGCCTTCGCCCTCGAGAGCCACCGTCGCGCCGTCGCCGCCATCGATCGCGGGCAATTCGCGGACGAGATCGTGCCGGTGCCGGTCCCGCGGCGAAAGAACGCGCCCTTGATCGTCGCCGTCGACGAGCACCCCCGTTATACCCGGACCGACGGCCGCTACCGATTGGCGGTCACGCTCGACGACCTCGCCCGACTGCCGCCGGCGTTCCGCCCCGGCGGCACCGTCACCGCCGGCAACTCGAGCGGCATCAACGACGGCGCCGCGGCGCTGCTGCTGATGAGCCGCGCCCGCGCCGATGCTCTCGGCCTGAAGCCGCTGGCGCGGTGGCTCGGCTCGGCCGCGGTCGGCGTCGACCCCGGCGTGATGGGCTACGGGCCGGTTCCGGCGACCGAGAGGTTGCTGCGCCGGTTCGGACTCGGGATCGACGCGATCGACCTCGTCGAGCTCAACGAGGCGTTCGCCGCGCAGGCGCTCGGCTGCATTCGCCGCCTCGGTCTCGACCCCGAACGGACCAACGTCAACGGCGGGGCGATCGCCCTCGGCCACCCCACCGGCTGTTCCGGGGCCCGCATCCTGGTGACCCTGCTGCACGAGATGAAGCGCCGCGCCGCCGCCGAGCGCCGGTCCTGCCGCGGCCTAGCGACGCTCTGCGTCGGGGTCGGCATGGGCGTCTCGACGCTGATCGAAAGCGTCGGCTGATGACCCCCCGACCCGTCGATCGATGACCACGGAGCCCGCCATGGACCGCCCGCTGAGCGGCATCCGCGTCGTCGGCATGGAGCAGTACATGGCGGCACCCTACTGCACCCTGTTGCTCGCCGACGCCGGCGCCGAAGTCATCAAGGTGGAGCGGACCGGACGCGGCGATGCGCGCCGCTCGATCCCGCCGTTCGTCGAGAAGAGCGGCATCCGCAAGGCCGGCGGCTTCCTGTCCTACAACAGAAACAAGATGAGCTTCGCCCTCGATGTTCAGAAGCCGAAGGGAGCGGAGATCTATCGACGGCTGGTCGAGCGCGCCGACGTGGTGGTCGAGAACGCCCGTCCCGGCGCCATGGACAGGCTGGGCCTCGGCTGGGAGGCGCTGCAGGCGCTCAATCCCCGCCTCGTCTACGCGGCGATCTCCGGCTTCGGCCGGATGCCGGGCCGCGAAGGACCGTATGGCATGCGACCCGCCTTCGACATCGTCGCCGAAGCGATGAGCGGCATCATGAACGCGGTCGGTTTCAGGGACAAGCCGCCGTCGTGGACCCTCTATGGCCTCGCCGACATCCAGTCCGGGATGGTCACCGCCTGGGGGATCATGCTGGCGCTGTTCATGCGCGAGCGCACCGGTCGCGGCCAGCTCGTCGACTCCGCCCTGTTCGACAACATGCTGGCCCTCAACGAGCGCATGGTGACCCTCTACTCGGTCGCCGGTCGGCCGACCAATCGCGGCGAACACAGGGACTTCTACCCGCGCGGCGCCTTCCTCTGCCGGGACGGCTACGTCGCCCTCAACGTCCCCGACGACCTCACCTGGGCGAAACTGTGCGGCGCCATCGGCCGCACCGACCTGATCGACGATCCGCGCAGCCGGACCGGTCCCGCGCGGGCGGCCATCGAGGCGACGCTGGCGCCGATTCTGGAGGGCTGGCTCGCCGGCCGCAGCCGCGCCGAAGCGGTCGACGCCCTCAACATGGCGGGGGTGCCAACCGGCCCGGTCTACGGCGCCGAGGAGGTGTTCGCCGATCCCCAGGTCGCGGCGCGCGGCATGCTGATGCCGGTTACCGACCCGCAGGTCGGCACCTTCCGCTTCGCCCGCACCGTCCCGCATCTGTCGGCGGCACCGGTGCTGCCGGCGGAGCCGGCCCCCGACCTCGGCCAGCACACGGCGGCGATCATGCGCGACCTGCTCGGCTACGACGACGAAGCCATCCGCTCCCTCGCCGCCGAGAAGGTGATTCAGCTCGGCGACTCGCCGACCTCGGGCCGCACCGGCGCACAGTAGAGGCGGTGCAGCCGCAACTCCCGGCAGAGAGCGGCGGCCGCCGCCGGGTCCGCCAGCGGACCGACGTTCAATCGGAAGTAGATGCCGCGATCGGGCCCGAGGTCGGCCCGCGTGATCTCGGCGTCGAGCCCGTCGAAGAGGGCGGGATGGGCACGGCGCAGCTCGGCCCATCCGCGATCGGCCTCCAGGCGTGACCGATAGGATGCGACATGGACGGCCGCCTCGCCGGCCCCAGCCCCCGCCTCGCTCGCGCGACGAGCGGGCCCCAGGACCACCGGGGTGCCGACCCGCCGCGGCCCCGCGGAGGCGGCGGTCGGTGACGCCGCCGCCGCCGCCGGGACCGGCGGCGGCGCCAGGCTCTGTGCGACCGCGGCCCGCTCGGTCGCGTACTCCTCGCCGGAGATGACACCGGCCGCGCGCAGTTGCTCCAACCGGCGGATCCGATCGGCGGCCTCGATCAGGTCGCGGGGCGGCGCGGCAGGGGGTGCGGTCACCGCGGGCGTCGCCGGCAGCAGCGCCTCGACGATCATCGACCGCTCGGCGGCGTGCTGGCCGACCGTCATCGCCCGCATTTCGAGCGCCCGTCCGATCGCCTGCAGCCGACCGGCGATCTCGTGTGCCGGCGGCACCGGCCGGTCGAGGCCGACCGCCGGCGGCGGCGCCGACAATGGCAGCAGCGCACCGATGTTGGCTTGGCGGCGGACCGCATACTCGTCGGGGGTCACCAGCCCTTGTTCGCGCAGCAGCCGCAGGATCTCGAACCGGGCGACGACGTTGACCTCGCCCCCGCCCCCGGTCGGCGCCGCGACCACCCCCGCGCCCGCTCCGCCGACGCCCTCGGCGCGATCCGAGACCGGAGCGGGCCGCGCGGCGGATGCGGCACCGGCGGGGGCCACCTCCGGCCAGAGCGTGGCCTGGTCGCCGGTCTCCATCGCCGCCAGCCGCGCGCGCGCGATCGCGGCGATCGGGCGTGTCTCCGTCCCCGACCAGACCACCGCCTGCACGCTGTCCGGCGGTCGCAAGGCGAGGATCGCCTCGTACATCTCGCGGGCCTTGGTCGTGCGGCCGGCATCCTGGAACAGGAGAGCGGCGCCGAGCAGGGCGTAGACATCCCGTGGATCGGCGCGCAGCGCCTTATCGAAGTGCCGTTCGGCGGCCGCGGTATCGCCCTTGACCAGGGCAGAGAGCCCCCACTCCGCCGCGTCGCCGTCGCCGAACGGGCCGCCCGCCCAGAACCCGGGCTCGAACACCTCCGACTGCACCATCCCGCAGCCGCCGCCGGCAAGGGCGGCGGAGAGAATGGCGGCAGGCAACAGTCGGCGACAGGTGCCGTTCACGATCGAGCCTCGCACGTGGCGCTCCCGACCCCGCGTGCGGCCGCCGCTGGCGGTCGGCTCGGCAACGACCGGGGAGGCTCTCTTCCTAAAGGGGAAATCGCTAACTTCGGATTAAGCCCCCGATACTGCGGATGCCGGGTTATCCGATCCCGGGTTCGGCGCCACCGCCAACGACATCGGGCCGGCGCCGGAGTTCCCGTTCCAGATAGACGACATCGGCGAGGGGGTTGGCGTAGTAGGGCGCGATCTCGCGAAATCCCATCGAACGGTAGAGGGTCACGGCCTCGGTCATGCTTTGCAGGGTATCGAGGCGCATGCGGGCGTAACCGACATCGACCGCGGCAGCGACGATCGCCTCGGCCAGTCGGCGGCCGAGGCCCCGGCCGCGCCACGACGCTCGCACGAACAACCGCTTCATCTCGCAGACGTCGGCATCCAAGGGCCACATGCCGACGACGCCGGCCACCGCGCCGTCCCTTCCGCGGGCCAGCAGCAGCCGACCGCCGGGCGGTGCGTATCGGCCCGGAAACGAGCGCAGTTCCTCGGCGAACCCCTGAAAGCAGAGATCGACGCCGAGCCAGCGCTGGTATTCGACGAACAACGCCCGCACCGCCTCCAGGTCGGCCGCCGTCGTCGCCCCTTCGATGGACACATCGACGGTCACGGCAGGTGCACCGCGCCTTCCATGTAACACGCCGCCCGACCGGCGATCCGCACCCGATCACCCCGATATTCGCACCACAGCTCGCCGCCGCGCCTGGAGATCTGCCTCGCGAACAGCGTCGAGGTTCCGAACCGCTCGGCCCAGTACGGGATCAGGGTGCAGTGCGCGCTGCCGGTGACCGGATCCTCCGGGATCCCGGCCCGCGGCGCGAAGAAGCGGGAGACGAAGTCGCAGTCCTCTCCGGGGGCGCTCGCGATGACGCCGAACACATCGAGGCGCGCCAACGCCGCCATGTCGGGTGCGAGCCCCCGGACTTCGGCCTCGGTCGCAAACACGGCGAGCGCGTCGCGGGCCGCCCACACCTGTGTCGGGCGTGCGCCCAGGGCCGCCGCGACATCGCCGACCGGCAGGTCGCGTGTCGCCGGGCGGGCCGGAAAATCGAGCGCGATCAGTTCGTCCTGGCGATCGGCAGCGAGGATGTCGCCGCCGCCACTTCGGAAGCGGACCCGGATCGACCCCGGCCGCAGCCGCTCGAAAACCACCCAGGCCGCCGCCAGGGTCGGATGACCGGCGAGATCGATCTCCATCGTCGGCGTGAACCACCGGATGTCGTAGCCGTCCGCCTCGCCGGCGCGGGCAACCAGGAACGCCGTCTCGGAGAGGTTGTTCTCCATGGCGATCGCCTGCATCGTCTCGTCGGCCAGCCACGCGGTCAGCGGACACACGGCGGCGGGGTTGCCGGCGAAGATCCGCGCGGCAAAAGCATCTATCTGGTAGAGGGGGATGTCCATTGTCCGGCCTATACCGTCGGCGGGGAGGCAACTCCTGGGCCGGCTCCGCGGACGATCCCGAAGCAGTTGTCGAGCCGGGGCAGGCCGACCTTCGGATAGTAGCCCATCGCGGCCGGCGCCGAGAGCAACAACAGGGTGACGCGGTCGCCGCCGGCCGCCTCGTGGGTGCGCCGGATCAGCTCGCGGCCGATCCCCCACCCTTGCAGCGCGCGGTCGACAGCGAGATCCGACAGGTAGCAGCAGAAGGCGAAGTCGGTGAGAGCGCGGGACACCCCGACCAGAAGCCCACGGCCATCACGGGCGGCGACAACCAGGCTGGCATTCTCCACCATCGCCCGGATGCGTTCCGGCTCGTCGACCGGACGCCTGGCCGCCAGACCCGATCGCCGCAACAGATCGAGGAACTCGCGCGGATCCAACTTCGCTTCGACCGTGTAGCGGACGTCCACCGTACCCCCCGTCGCTAGTCCACGAACCGCACGTTGATGCGCCGGTTGTGCCGGCCCTTCTTGTCGATCTTGCCGATAAGGACCGCGCCGATCTCGCCGGTGGACCGGACGTGGGTGCCACCGCACGGCTGCAGATCGACTCCTTCGACTTCGATCAGCCGGACCCGACCCCGTCCGGCCGGCGGCTGCACCGTCATCGTCCGCACGAGATCTGGGCGCGCCGCCAACTCCTCGTCCGAGATCCACAGCGCCCGCACCGCTCGGTCTTCGGCGATCACCCGATCCAGGGCCGCCTGCAACCGGTCCTTGTCGAGGGGGTCCGGGAGGTCGAGGTCGATCCGTGCCTTGCTGTCGGTCAAGGCGGCGCCCGTAATCTTGCCCGCCACCAGCGCGCTCAGGAGGTGCAGACAGGTGTGCATCCGCATATGGCGGTGGCGTCGCGTCCAGTCGATCTCGGCGACGATCCGCTCCGCCACCGGCGGTCGCGGCACACTGTCCGCCGGCAGGTGCCATTGCGCTCCGGTCCCAGGGTCCTTGATGCAGTCGATGATCGCGATCTCGCGACCATCGGCGCACTGCAGCACGCCGCTGTCGCCGGGCTGGCCGCCGCCCGTGTAATAGAACACCGTCCGGTCGAGACCGATGCCACGGGCGTCTACGGCGGTGACCGTCGCTTGGCAGCGGCTGAGATAGGCGTCCTCGCGGAACAACTCCTCGGTCATCGCCCTTGGCCCTCGACGCGTGCGGCTCGGCGTCGGCCGCCTGCCATTGCTTTCCGGAACCGCCGTCGTGCGTCGTCCCGGAAGCATCATCCTACCCCGTGCGTGGTTCGCGCGCCATCGCGGCCGTCGTCGGCGACGCCACGGTCCGTCCGCGTAACACGGCGGCACATCCGCCGCGCCGCGGGCCGTGCCGAGGCCGGCCCTGAGCCGGCCCGGTCTGATGCCCTTCAGCGCCTGTGGCGGTCAGCCCGTCGGAGGGAACCGGCCGATGGGATGGGCGTGGTTGAGCGGCCCGTGACCTCGACCGTAGCCGGGGGCGGTGCGGATTGCCTCGAGCACGTAGGCACGGGCGCGGATCACTGCATCGCGGATGGCCATCCCCTGGGCGAGACCGGTCGCGATCGCCGACGCCAGGGTACAGCCGGTGCCGTGGGTGTGTGGGGTATCAATGCGCGGGCTCTCGAAGGTCTCGGTGAACCCGGATGCCTCGACAAGCAGATCGACGACCATCGGCCCGGGCCGATGCCCGCCCTTCAACAGAACCGCCTCGGGACCGAGCGCCAGGAGTCGCGCCGCCAGAGCCCCCGCTTCCAAGCCTTGGCATTCGGCGAGAACCTCGGCCTCGGGAAGGTTGGGAGTGAGAATTCGTGCCATCGGCACCAGCCGCCGCAGCGCGGACGTCGCGTCGGGGGTCAGCAGCGCATGCCCCCCTTTCGCCACCATGACGGGATCAACCACCACCGGGATGCCCGCCCCCTCAGCCGCGAGAACGTCGCAGACGGCCTCGACGACCTCCGGCCGGTGCAGCATGCCGATCTTGATGCAGTCGGCCCCGAGATCGTCGAGCACCACGCGCATCTGCCGGGCGACGAACGCGGGTGGCACCTCATGGATGTCGAACACGCCTTCGGTGTTCTGGGCGGTCAGCGCGGTGATCGCGGTCATCGCATAGCCGCCGAGCGCGGTGACCGTCTTGATGTCCGCCTGGATGCCGGCACCGCCGCCGGAGTCCGATCCGGCGACGATCAGAACCCTTCCCCGCATGCGCCCGCTCAGGCGGCCGCGGCGCGGATGACGCCGCAGATCTCTTCGACCACGGCGCCGACGAGCTCCTCGTCGTCCCCTTCGGCCATCACCCGGATGACCGGTTCGGTACCGGATTCACGAATGAGCAGTCGTCCGTGACCACCGAGTCGCTTCTCGCCCTCGGCAATGGCCCGGATGACAATCTCGTTCTCGAGCGGTCGGCCGTCGTCATAGCGGACGTTCTTCAGCAACTGCGGCAGCGGCTCGAACACCCGGCAGACTTCGCTCGCCGGCCTTCCCGTCTCGACCACCGCCGCCAACACCTGCAGCGCCGCGACCAGGCCGTCGCCGGTGCTGATGTAGTCGCTGAGGATGATGTGTCCCGACTGTTCGCCACCGACGTTGTAACCGTGCTCCCGCATGTGCTGGACGACGTAACGGTCGCCGACCTTGGTTCGCACCAGTGTCAGCCCATGGGCGTCGAGATGACGCTCCAGTCCCATGTTCGACATCACCGTCGCCACCAGACCGCCGCCCTTCAGCCGGCCGCTGCTCGCCCAGTGCTGGACGATCAGGGCCATCAACTGGTCGCCGTCGATCAGCGCTCCGGTCTCGTCGGCGACCAGTGCCCGATCGGCATCGCCGTCGAGGGCGATGCCGAAATCGGCCCGGTACTCGGTGATCGCGTCGCACATCGCCTGGGGAGCTGTCGATCCGCACTTCTGATTGATGTTGGTCCCGTCCGGCGTGACACCGATCGGGATCACCTCGGCACCCAGCTCCCAGAGGATCTCCGGTGCCACCCGGTAGGCGGCACCGTTGGCGCAATCGATGACGATCCGCAGCCCGGCAAGGTTGCACCCCTTCGGAAACGTGTGCTTGACGAACTCGGTGTAGCGGCCTTGGACGTCCTCGAGTCGCCGCGCCCGGCCGAGCTCGGCGGCCGCCACCAGCTTCTTGTCCATCCCGTTCGCGACATGCTCCTCGATCGCCTGTTCGACGCCATCGGAGAGCTTGTAGCCGTCCGGCCCGAACAGCTTGATGCCGTTGTCCTCGAACGGGTTGTGGGAGGCCGACAGCATCACGCCGAGATCGCATCGCATCGAGCGGGTCAGCATGGCGATCGCCGGGGTCGGCATCGGCCCGACCAGGATGACATCCATACCCATGGAGATGAAGCCGGCCGTCAGCGCCGGTTCCAGCATGTAGCCGGACAGCCGGGTGTCCTTGCCGATCAGAACCCGATTGCGATGACGACCGTGGCGGAAGTGGAGGCCTGCAGCCATTCCCACCTTCAACGCCGTTTCCGCCGTCATCGGCTCGCGATTCGCCGTCCCGCGAATGCCGTCCGTTCCGAAAAGCCTCTTCCTCTTTCTCACTGCCGGTTCCTCGTTTGCGGCCCATTTCCCATCGGTCGATGGAAGGATGACGGTTGCCGATCCTCGGGTCGGATGAGTATCACAAGAACGTTGTCTTAGTATTACGGGTCCTCTCCCGCGCGGCCGATCGCCCGCCACACCGCCAGCGCCTGACGGGTGTCGGCGACATCGTGAACCCTTACGATGTCGGCGCCGCGCTGCACCGCGGCCAAGATCGCCGCAATCGAGCCGGCTCGCCGCTTTCGCGGCGGTTCGCCGGCACTGAGGGCGGCTATGAAGCTCTTCCGCGAAACCCCGACGAGGACCGCTGTGCCGAGGTCGCGGAAGAGCCGGAGACGGGCGAGGATGTCGACATTGTGCTCGACGGTCTTGCCGAAGCCGATGCCTGGGTCGACGGCGATTCGATCGCCAGAGATTCCCGCGTCTCTGCAGACGGCGATGCGTCGGGCGAGCCAGCTGTGGATCTCGCCCGCGGGGTCGCGGTAGACCGGCGCGAGCTGCATGGTCCGCGGATCGCCCTGCATGTGCATCAACACGACGCCGACCCCGGCATCGGCGACCACGCCCAGCGCTCGGGCGTCGCCGGCGAGCGCGGTCACGTCGTTGACAATGCGGGCACCGGCGGTGATGGCGGCCGCCATGACCTCGGCCCGCCGGGTGTCGACGGACACCAGCAAGCCCCTCGCCGCGAGATCGCGAACCACCGGCACCACGCGCGCCAACTCGTCCTCGATCGCGACCGGGACCGCTCCCGGTCGGGTCGACTCGCCGCCGACGTCGATGATGTCGGCCCCCTCGTCGGCGAGTGCCAGACCGCGATCGATCGCAGCGGCCGTCTCGGCCGTCTCGCCCCCATCCGAGAAGCTGTCGGGCGTGACATTGACGACCCCCATGATCCGCACTCGGTCGAGCGCCAAGCCTGCGAACGTGCGGAGCGCGGACACCGAGGGACCGGACGGCGATCGGCGCAGTGGGGACATCGCCCGAAACGCGCTCAACCCCCGGGTTGAGGCTTCGGTTCCAGCCCGCCCTGCCGGGGCTCCTTCTTGCCACCGGTCGGCGGCACAGACGCGCGACGCCCGCTGTCCTTCGGTTCGTCGTCGTGGTTGGGCCTGACGATCGGATCGCCCCGCAGCAGCGCCGCCATGTCCTCGCCCGTCAGCGTTTCGTACTCCAGCAACGCCGCGGCCACTTTGTCGAGGTCGGCGCGACACTCGTCGAGGATCCGCCGGGCGGTCGTTTCTGCCTGGTCGATCAGCCGCCGCACCTCCTCGTCGATCAGCCGAGCGGTCGCGTCGGACACGTTCTTCTGCTGCGTCACCGAGTGACCCAGAAAGATCTCCTCCTGGTTGTCGGAATAGCGCAATGGTCCCAGCTTGTCGCTGAACCCGAACTCGGTCACCATCCGCCGCGCCATCTCGGTCGCCTGCTTGATGTCGTTGCCGGCACCGGTGGTGACGTTCTCGGAACCGAAGACGAGTTCCTCCGCAACGCGGCCACCGAACATCACCGCCAGCCGCGATTCGAGCTCGAGCTTCGAATAGCTGTAGCGGTCGCGCTCCGGCAGCGACATCGTCACCCCCAGCGCTCGGCCACGCGGGATAATGGTCACCTTGTGCAGGGGATCGTGCTTCGGCACGTGGAGACCGACCAGCGCATGGCCCGCCTCGTGATAGGCGGTCAGCCGCTTCTCGTCGTCGGTCATCACCATCGAGCGCCGCTCGGCCCCCATCAGCACCTTGTCCTTGGCGGCCTCGAAATCCAACATCGTCACCACCCGCCGTCCGGCCCGCGCGGCGAGCAACGCCGCCTCGTTGACCAGGTTGGCGAGGTCGGCGCCGGAGAAGCCGGGGGTGCCGCGGGCGATCACCCGCGCATCGGCATCGGGCGCCAGCGGCACCTTCCGCATGTGCACCTTGAGGATCTGCTCGCGGCCGAGAATGTCGGGGTTGGGGACCACCACCTGCCGGTCGAAGCGGCCGGGACGGAGCAGGGCCGGATCGAGGACGTCGGGCCGGTTGGTGGCGGCGATCAGGATCACGCCGTCGTTGGACTCGAACCCGTCCATTTCGACCAGAAGCTGGTTCAGCGTCTGTTCGCGCTCGTCGTTGCCGCCGCCGAGGCCGGCGCCGCGATGGCGGCCGACGGCATCGATCTCGTCGATGAAGATGATGCAAGGGGCGTTCTTCTTGCCCTGTTCGAACATGTCGCGCCCCCGCGACGCGCCGACGCCGACGAACATCTCGACGAAGTCGGAGCCGGAGATGGTGAAGAACGGCACATTGGCCTCGCCGGCGATGGCGCGGGCGAGCAGCGTCTTGCCGGTGCCGGGA
>JBHJOP010000002.1:0-17638 GCA_050329575.1 Rhodospirillales bacterium
CGGCGGCGCCGGGCGCGGCGGCAGCGGGCGGCGAGGCCGGGGGCGGCGCGTTGCCGGCCGTCGCCGCCGCGAGCTGAACCGGCGCAGGGCCCGCGGCCGGCGTCGCCGCCACTCCCGGAGCGTCGTGGCCGGCGGCGGAGCGTTCGCCGTTGCCGCCGCTGCGTGGTGCCACCTCGCGAGGGGCCTGACCGCGGCTCGGTTGGGTTTCGGTGTTCTGCATGGTCGCCTTCCTCGGTGCAGCCCCCAGGGACAGCATAAAAAAACAAAGTCACCGCGCCGACACGTCACGCAGCCTCAGAAAAAATAAGCGCTTCCGTATTTCATTGCAAAACAGTTATTTGCAGACAAACTCCGACGAAGATTACTGTTATATGTTCATGATTTTTTGCGAGTATATACAGGGAGTTTGCAAGCAATTTTGCCGCCTCATCAAGCAGCTGCTCGTCGGTGTCCGGACCGCGCCGTCATGGCGCTCCCCGCCATGGCGGGCGCACACGAAAAAGGCCCCGCAGCGGGGCCTTGCCAGGGGGACAGCCGGGGGCTCGCCAGGGTGGCGCGTTCAGCCGTCGGTCGGGCTGTGGTGCAGCGGGACGAAGACCAGGGTGGCCAGCGGCGGCAGGGTGAGCGTCAGGGTGAACGGCCGGCCGTGGCAGGCCACCTCGGTCGCCATCACCGCTCCGCCGTTGCCGACGTTGCTGCCGCCGTAGATCGCCGCGTCGGTGTTCAGGCGCTCAGCGTAGAGGCCACCGTGCGCGACGCCGACCCGGTAGCCGTCGTGGACGACCGGGGTGAAGTTGCAGACCACGACCGCCATCTCGCTGGGGTCCCGCCCCTTGCGAAGGTAGCAGACGATGCTCTTCTCCCAGTCGGTGCAGTCGATCCACTCGAAGCCGGCGGCGTCGCAATCGAGGCGGTGCAACGCCGGAACCTCGCGATACAGCCGGTTGAGATCGGCGACCAGCCGCTGCACGCCGAGATGGCTCTCGTCCTCGAGCAGGTGCCAATCGAGGCTCTCGTCGTGGTTCCACTCCCGCTCCTGGGCGAACTCGCAGCCCATGAACAGCAGCTTCTTGCCGGGATGGGTCCACATGTAGGCGTAGTAAGCGCGCAGGTTGGCGAACTTCTGCCAGCGGTCGCCCGGCATCTTGCCGAGCAGCGAGCCCTTGCCGTGGACCACCTCGTCGTGGCTGAGCGGCAGCACGAAGTTCTCCGAGAACGCGTACATCAGGCTGAAGGTCAGCTGATCGTGGTGGAACTTGCGGTAGACCGGGTCCCTGCTCATGTACGCGAGCGAGTCGTGCATCCAGCCCATGTTCCACTTGTAGCCGAAGCCGAGCCCGCCGATGTAGATCGGCCGCGACACCATCGGCCACGAGGTGGACTCCTCGGCGATCGTCGCGATGTCCGGAAACTGCCGGTAGATGTGCTCGTTGACCCGCCGCAGAAAGGCGATCGCCTCCAGGTTCTCGTTGCCGCCGTGCTCGTTGGGGATCCATTCCCCCTCGTTGCGGCTGTAGTCGAGGTAGAGCATCGACGCGACGGCGTCGACGCGCAGCCCGTCGAGGTGGTACTCCTCGATCCAGAACAGGGCGTTGTTGAGCAGGTAGTCGGACACCTCCCAGCGGCCGTAGTTGTAGATCAGCGTCCCCCAGTCCATGTGCTTGCCCTTGCGGGGGTCGGCGTGCTCGTAGAGGGCCGTGCCGTCGAACCAGCCGAGGCCCTGGGGGTCCGTCGGGAAATGCCCGGGGACCCAGTCGTTGATGACACCGATGCCGGCCTGATGGCAGCGGTCGACGAAGTTGCGGAACTCGTCGGGCCTGCCGAACCGGCTGGTCGGCGCGAACAGGCCGACCGGCTGGTAGCCCCACGAGCCGTCGAACGGATGTTCGGAGATCGGCAGCACCTCGATGTGGGTGAATCCCATGTCCTTGACGTAGGGGATCAGGGTGTCGGCCAGTTCGTGGTAGGTGAGGTAACGGCGTCCCTCCTCGACGCTGCGCCGCCACGAGCCGAGATGGACCTCGTAGATGGACACCGGCGCGTTGCGCGAGATCGCCCGGCCGCGCTGGCTCAGCCAGGCGTTGTCCTCCCACCAGTAGCGGGACAGGTCGTAGACGATGCCGGCGGTGCCGGGGGCCTGCTCGCAGAAGAACGCGAACGGATCGGCCTTGAGGGCGAGCAGCTTTCCGTCCTTGGAGGCGATCTCGTACTTGTAGACCTCGCCTTCCCCGAGGCCGGGCATGAAGATCTCCCAGACCCCGCAGCCGGCGCGAAAACGCATCGGATGGCGGCGCCCGTCCCCGGCGTTGAAGTCGCCGACCACGCTGACCCGCGCGGCGTTCGGCGCCCACACCGCGAAGCCGACCCCGGCCACGCCGTCGACGGTCATCGGCCGCGCCCCCAGCTTCTCGTCGAGGCGCAGGTGCTTGCCTTCGGCGATCAGATGGACGTCAATGTCGCCGAGGATCGGCGGAAACCGGTAGGGGTCCTCGATCTCCTCCACGCCGGTCTCGGTCTCGAGCAGAAGACGATAGGGATAACGGTTGCGATCGGCGCGGTTCGCCGGTCCCGCGAACAGCCCCTTGTCGTGCACCCGTCGCAGTTCGGCGACCACCGTCCCGTCGTCCGTCGCGACCACCTCGACCCGGCGGGCGTGGGGCAGGAACGCGCGGACCACGACTCCGCTGTTGAAATCGTCGTGCATGCCCAGGAACGAGAACGGATCGCCATGCCGGGCGCTGACAATCCTCTCGACATGCCTCTTGAAGTCCTGCGGTGTCACCGGAGCGCGTCCCTCTCCCGGCCGTCGTCAGCGGTCGGCCGTCAGTAGCACGGCGAACGGTAGTCCACCTGCTCCCAGCCGCCGACACGATAGATTTCGCAGGGATTCACCTCGGGATCAAGGACCACCCGGTGCTTGCTCCCGCGCCACAGGTGACGGGTTCCGGTCAGCAGTTCCTCGACCTCGAAGGTGTCGGTCTCCTTCAGACCCATCGCGGCGATCGGGAACTCGAGAACCGCCTCGTGCTCGTCGAACGGATCGAGATTGACCGCGACGAACACCATGTTGCTGCGATCCAGCGTCATCTTGCCGTAGAACAGCACGTTGTCGTCGTCGGCCGGATAGAAGCGCAGATTCTCGAGCTCGTGCAGCGCCGGGTTGTCGCGGCGGATGCGGTTGACGGCGGTGATGAACGCCTTGATGTTGCCCGGCCGATCCCAGTCCCAGACCTTGAACTCGAACTTCTCGGAATTCAGGTACTCCTCCTTGCCCGGGATCGGCGTCGCCTCGCACAGTTCGAAGCCGTTGTAGATCCCGTAGACGCTGGAGAGCGTCGAGGCCAGCACGAAGCGGATCTGATGCGCCGGCCGCCCGCCGGTCTGCAGGTACGGCGGATTGATGTCCGGCGTGTTGGTGAAGAAGTTGGGCCGCAGATACTCCTTGGCCGGTGTCTGGGTGAGATCGGTGAGGTAGTCGATCAGTTCCTGCTTGAAGTTGCGCCACGTGAAATAGGTATAGGACTGGCTGAAGCCGACCTTGGCCAGCATCTTCAGCATCGGCGGGCGGGTGAACGCCTCGGAGAGGAAGATCACCTCCGGATCGCGGGTGCGCACCTCGCGGATCAGCCACTCCCAGAACGGCACCGGCTTGGTGTGGGGATTGTCGACCCGGAAGATCTTGACCCCCTGATCGACCCAGAACAGCACCACCGACAGCAGCTCCTGCCACAGGGCCTCGCTGTGGGGACCGTAGAAATTGACGTTGACGATGTCCTGGTACTTCTTCGGCGGGTTCTCCGCATACTTTATGGTGCCGTCGGGGCGGAACACGAACCACTCCGGATGTTCGGCGATCCACGGATGGTCGGGCGAGCACTGGATCGCGAAGTCGAGTGCCACCTCCATGCCCTGGGCATGGCAGGCACGCACGAACCGGCGAAAGTCGTCGAGGGTGCCGAGATCCGGATGGATCGCCGTGTGGCCGCCCTCCTTGGCGCCGATTGCGTAGGGACTGCCGGGATCGTTCGGACCGGCGGTGAGGGTGTTGTTGGGACCCTTGCGGTGGGTCCGTCCGATCGGGTGGATGGGAACGAAATAGACGACGTCGAAGCCCATCGCCCGGACCTCGGGCAGCCGCTCCTCGCAATCGTAGAAGGTGGCGCCGACTCCCGGCTCGGTGCCCTGCGAGCGCGGAAACATCTCGTACCAGGCGGCGAACCGCGCTTCCACGCGGTCGACGAACACCTCCAGCTCGCGATCGTAGCGGACCGCCGCACGGCGGTCCGGCCATCGTTTCATCGCCGCCCGCAGCCGCGCATCCAGCATCGCCTCCGCGCGGGCGGTGTCGCCGGCGGCGTCGAACGCCTTCAGCACCGCGCGCATGCGTTCGGCGTCCTCCCCGGTCGCGCGGCCGGCGACCTCGGCGATCAGCGCCTTGCCTTCCAGCAGCTCGACGGCCACCACCTGCTTGGCTTCCAGCTTCTTCTCGAGTTCGCCGCACCACGACTCGTAGACGTCGGTCCAGGCTTCGACGGTATAGACGTAGGCGGCGTTGTCCGTCAGTTCGATGCCGCCCGCCCAGCGATCCAGCCCGGGATTGACGCACGTCATCGCCACCTGGCGCCACTGCGTCTCGTCCTTGCGCCGGAACAGCACCACCGCGGCAAGCGTGTCGTGGCCGTCGCGGAAGATGTCGGCCGATACTTCGAGGACGTCGCCGACCTCGCGTTTGACGGCGTAGCGGCCGCAATCCAGTTCCGGCCAGACGTTCTGAATGACGATCGGTCGGCTCTTGAGGCCCGCGAGCAACCCGCCCGCTGTGGTCGTCACCCCGGTCCGCGAACCCGCGGTACTGTCGGCTGCCATCTCCCCTCCCGTCGCGCCCCTCGCGTCGGCGCGTTACGCGTTGACGAACACCCTGATCTGCCCCGGCGCCAGGGAGACGTCGCCCCCGGCGACGAAACGGTCAGCCGCGTGGCCGGGCGTGATCTCGCGTCCTTCTCTGATGTCCGGGTCGAGTCCCCTGATCCGGACGGCACCGGAAGATCGTCGGTCGATATTGATCAGCGTAACGGCCCAGGACCGACCCCGCAAGGATCTCCTCTGCAGGGCGACGATGTGGTCGTGGCCCTGGCCGACCAGCCGCTGCGGGCCCTCCTCGTTCAGCACCGGCTGCGCCGCCTTCATCCGGTTGACGTCGGCGATGTAGCCGGAGATGTCGAAGGACGGCTTCTCCCAGTCTCCCGGTCGGGTGTCGACGACGTGCAGCTTGCGCCGGAAGCCGTATTCATAGCCGATCGGGATCATCACCGCGCTGGAGAACACCGCGGCGAACAGATAGGCCTGCTTGTATCGCTGCTCCAGCTCCGCGGCGGCGCCGACGCCCTGGCCGGCGAGATCGGTGGCGAGGCGGTCGGTGTCGTGGGTTTCCGGGAAGGCGATCGAGGGGGCGATCGAGCGGAACTGTTCGTACTGCTGGAGCAGCCAGCCCTGGCGGAAGTCCCACCATTTCGAGCTGTTGAACAGGTAGTCGAAGCCCGCCGAGCGAAGGCTCTCCACCTGCTCCAGCATCCCGCCCAGGTTCTCGGCCGCGAACACGCAGCCTTCGGCGGCCGTGCGGCCCGCCCGGATCAGCTGCCGCCACACCTCCTTCGGCACCTTGTAGGCGGCGTCACAGCGGAATCCTCGGATGCCGAGACCGACGTAATGGCGGACCACCTCGCTGAAGTACTGGATCACCTGCGCGCGCTCGGGACGGTCGCGGTAGTCGATCTCGGCGAGATCGGCCCACACCGTCTTGGCGTGGGTGTCGGGATCGATCGCGAACGGCTTGCGCAGCGAGCCGTCGTGCTCGCGCTCGAACCAGTCGCGGTGTTGCTCCGCCAGCACCGAGTCCTGGGCCGTGTGATTGACCACCAGATCCATCATCACCCCGATCCGGCGCCGGGCGGCGGCGGCGGCGAAGTCGGCGATCAGGACGTCGGCGGCGGCCCGGGCGTCGCCCTTGAAGATCGGGTTCAGCCGGTAGTAGTCCTTGACCGCGTACAGGCTGCCCGAAAAGCCGGGGTAGTGAAACGGGTTGACGAACACCCAGTTGAACCCCATCGCGGCGATCCGGTCGAGATGGGCTTCCCATTCGGCGATCGACCCCACCAGCAACGGAAAGAGGTTGTAGATGCGTGCTCCCTCGCGCCCATCCCCCATCGCTCGGCCTCCTCTCGGCAGTGTTTGTTGGTTCAGCGGCGGGCGTCGCTCGCCGCTGCGGTCGAGTCGGTCAGCGCCTCGTAGGCGGCGAGGGTCTGGCGGGCGATGCTCTGCCAGCTGAACACCTCGACGACTCGCCTGCGCCCGGCCTCGCCCATCCGCCGCCCCAGCGCGGGATCGGCGCCGAGACGATTGATCGCCGCCGCCAGAGCGCGCGCGAACGCGGTCGGATCGGCCGGATCGTGGGGCGGCTGGTCGGACAGCCCGGGATCCACCAGATACCCCGTCTCGCCGTCGACCACCACTTCCGGGATGCCGCCGACGGCGCTGCCGACAACCGGCGTCCCGCACGCCATCGCCTCCAGGTTGATGATTCCGAACGGCTCGTAGATCGACGGACAGCAGAACACGGCGGCGTGGGAATAGAGGGCGATCGTCGCCTCGCGGCTGATCATCCCCGGGATCCAGACGATGCCCGGCCGACGGCGCCGCAGGTCCTCGACCATCGCTTCCAGCTCGACCTGCAGCTCGGGGGTGTCGGACTCGCCGGCGCAGAGGACGATCTGCAGATCGGGATCGATGTGTTCGATCGCCTTCAACAGGTAGAGGAGCCCCTTCTGACGGGTCATCCGGCCGACGAACAGCACGAACGGGCCGTTGCGATCGATGGCGAAATGGTCCAGCACCTCGGGCCGATGGACCGGCTTGTACTCGTCGGTGTCGATGCCGTTGGCGATCACCCGCAGCTTGCGCGGATCGACGTCGAACAGCCGCAACACGTCGTCGGCGGTGCTCTTCGACACCGCGATCACCAGGTCCGCCATCTCCAGCGTCGTCTTCTCGACCCAGCTCGACAGCTCGTAGCCGCGCCCGATCTGTTCGCGCTTCCAGGGTCGCAGCGGCTC
The DNA here is from genome assembly GCA_050329575.1 of Rhodospirillales bacterium. Lineage (GTDB taxonomy): Bacteria > Pseudomonadota > Alphaproteobacteria > Rhodospirillales > Defluviicoccaceae > JAUXFS01. The sequence continues at coordinate 7,110 of JBHJOP010000002.1, forward strand.
CAGCGAATGCACCGTCACGACCAGCGGCATGCCGTAGAGCAGCTTGGCGACGACGCCGCCGAAATGGGCGTACCACGTGTGGCAGTGGACGATGTCGGCATCCATCCCCTGTCCGGCGAACGCGAGACAGGTCGCCAGCGCCCGCAGCGGCGAGACGAACGGCACCGGACAGCCCGCGAACTGGGAGGACTCCATCTTGGTGCCGCGCACCGTGAGCTGACCATCGACATACGCCTGGTCCTGGAAGCTGCGGACCTCGACCGGCGTCAGCTTGGCGAGTTCGCGCGTCAGATACTCGACGTGCACCCCGGCGCCGCCGTAGATGTGGGGGGGGTACTCGTTGGTGATGAAGAGGACGCGCATGGCTCTTGGCTCCGGGTCGCGAGTGCCGACCGGTGCTTTCTAGCCGATGGCGGGAAATCGTCAATCGCTATTGGCGCCGATCCGGCGCCGGCGGCGGCAACTGCGCCGCCGCGGAAGCCTTCCGGCGTCGCAGGACGCTCAGCGAGGGGGGGGAAGACGTGCCGCCGCCGGCCGCACCGACCATGCCGCCTGCTGGGTCTCGGCCCTGACGTTGAGGGTCGCGAGCAGGGTGCCCGCGGTCGCCAGCACCCGGTAGGAGGCGCGCATCAGTTCGGTATCGGTGTTGACGACGCCGACGTTGGCCTGGAACAGCTCGCCGACCACGTCGAGGAGGTCGAGCAGCGACCGCTGGCCGAGTTCGAACTGCTGCAGATAGGCGTCGACCACCGCGGCCGCCGCCTTCGCCCGGTCCTCGGCGAGGGGAAGGTTCTCGCGGGCGGTGAGCAGGGCCGTGTACTCGACCCGCATCTGCTCCTGGACCATCCGCCGCACTTCGGCCTCGCGCTGGCGCGCCTCGCTCATGTGCTCGACGGCGCGTCGATAGCGGGCCTGATCGGCCCCGCCGCGGTAGAGGTTGTATTCCATCACCAGCATCGCGGCGAAGGCGTTGTCGTCGCCGTCGACACCGCCGACGTCGTTGCCGCGGTGGCCGCGGAGCTTGACATCGAACTTCGGATAATACGGCTCCCTCTTCGCCCGCGCCTCGAACTCGCGGGCCCTGAACTCGTCGAGCGCCGCCAGCAGCGCCGGATTGCTGTCCTCGGCCACCGCGACCGCGAGATCGATGTTGCCGGGAATCGCCTGATAGGGGGGGCGCGGCGTCTCCAGCGTTCCCGGCGCCTGACCGACGGCCTCGAGATAGCGGGTCTCGGCGTCGCGGAGCTGACCGCGAGCCTGGTTCAGTCGCGACCGCGCCAGCGCCAGCCGGCTCTCCGCCTGGTTGAGATCGCCGAGGTCGCCACGGCCGCGCTGCGCCTTGAACTTGATGTCGTCGCGAACCTCGACGTGGGAGGCCACGTTCTGTTGCGACAGGTTGACCACGTGGCGGGCGCGCAGCACGTCCAGGAACGCCACCGCCGCCCTGAGCGCGATCGCTTCCTGTGCGTCCATCACGCCGCGACCGGCGGCGCTGACCCGCTCATGGGCGCTGCGCAGGCGGTTGACGGTGCCGAACCCCTGGAACAGGTTCTGCCGGATCTCGCCGCCGACCGTCTTGGCCAGCTTCTCCTCGGTGTCGCCGCCGCCGCCGCCCTGACTGCGGGTGAAGAAGTTGTCGGTGTACTCGTAGCCGATCTCGCCGGTGGCATCGACGCGCGGAAAGAACTCGGCCCGCGCCTCGTCGATGTCCTGATCGGTGGCCCGCTTCTTGGCCATCAGCTTCTGCACCGTGGGATGGGAGGAGACGGCGAGCGTCACCGCCTCCTGCAGGGTGGTTGCCGCCGCGCGCCCGGCACCGCCGCAGGCGAGGCCGGCGGCCGCCGCGGCAAGCACCAGCGCGTGCCCGATCGACAGGGCTCGCCGTCGGCGAGCGTCGCGGCCCGCCGAGGGGTCGGGCCGCGAGGAGCGGACTCCGGAACGGGAGAGCGCGAAGGCCTTCATGGCGGGCATCCCTTTCGATGCTGCTCTTGCGACTTCCCTAACATCCTGCTCCCTAATTTTTCCCTAACGGCACGCCCCCGCAGCTTCCTGCACTTCGATGTTGAATAAATCCAAAAAAACTTCCGGATATCGCCACTTATTATTTATGTTTGCGCATCATCTGACTGTCTAATGTCCTGATTTGTTTTATCATAAAGCATGGGAACTCCGTATTTCCCCACGGATTGTTTCGATGTGGCGCAGGATCTTATGGTTGGGGATCGCCTGCCCCGCCCCTCCCGGCGGCGGGGCGCGACCGGCCTCGACGGAGGCCTAGGACGAGGATGCGTGCCGCACCATGCGTGGCGTGTCGGAGACGGCGGCCTCGGCGATGAACAGGAAGCGTTTGTCGGTCCCCTCCAGCACCAGGCAGGTCAGGGAGTTGCCGTAGCAGGCGCCGGTGTCGATGCCGATCCGGTTGTCGCGCACGTCCGGTCGTTCGGAGACCGAGTGGCCGTGCACGACGATCTTGCCGAAGTCCCGTTCCGACTCGAGAAACGCCTCGCGGATCCACATCAGGTCGTGGGAGGTCTGGCGGTGGAGCGGTCGGTCGGGGTTGACCCCGGCATGGACGAACAGGAAGTCGCCGATGATCCGCGCCGGCTCCAGACGGCCGAGAAACGCGAGGTGGCGCTCCGGAACGGACTCCAGCAGACGATCGCGGAGCAGCAGCAGCCGTCGGTCGGGAGGAACACGGTCGGGGATGCTCACCCCATAGCTGTACACCGTGGCGTCGCCGCCGAACGACAGCCATGCCGCGCCGCTCTCCGGATTGACGAGAAAATCGAGGAAGCATTGGTCGTGATTGCCGCGCAGGTGCACCGCCTCGAATCCGGCGAGCGGGCGGTCGATGAGCAGGTCGAGCAGTTCACGGCTGTGGAGGCCGCGATCCACATAGTCCCCGAGGTAGACGATGATCTTGTCGATGCCGGGCGCGGCGCCCGCGGCGTCCTCCCGGATCAGCCCGTGCAGACGCTCGAGCAGATCCACCCGGCCATGCAGATCGCCGACCGCGTAGACACGGACGCCGTCCGGGACCGAGGCGGTCGCGACCGTCAGCCGCTGCCGCTTCTCCCTGCCGAAAATCAGCTCAACGATCCGGCTCGCCATGAAATCCGCCGTCGCCGATCCCGTTTGCGAATCTGCCCGCCCCGACTGCCCGCGTCCCGTGACACCGTGCTCGCCGACCCGGCGCCGGAACGATCGCGGCAGGCGACCCGCCCACCGGCGGCCGTGCGCCGTCGAAACGCGCCCCGCGCGAGTAGCGATGCACAAGGTAGCATGAGGTCGACCGGCCTGTCACTCTTTTTACGTTTATAATATCTCAAGCAAATTGCTGTTGATTGTATCGTTTCACGGGCCGACGCCGCGCGCCGCCCGTCCCCGCCCGGCTATATTGTTGTATTTATGCCACACAACGCCATACGAAAACGGGAAAATCGTTGCATACAGACCACGATGCGGGTAGTAACTTCGGTTATCTTGTCAACGACCGATCGGTGCGCGTGCATCGAGCCCGAGATCCGGTCGGTCGCGCTGGGGTGAGGGGCGAAAGGCATGACCATCAGGTTCTTCGGTGTCGGAGTGTCGGTTCTCGCAGCGCTGGTCCTTGTCGGCGAACAGGCGGCGGCGCAAGTGGAAACGGTCAGGAACCGGCCGCGCCCGGAACTGGCCCCGCTCGGGGTGCGCGCCGGCAGCTTCCTGGTCTTCCCGCAGATGTCGGTTCAGCAGGAATACAACGACAACGTCTTCGCCACCCGCAAGGACGAGGAGGACGACTTCGTCACCAGCCTCCGGCCGGGCCTGTCCATCGAATCGGACTGGAGCAACCACGCCCTCAACTTCTCGACGGGCGCTGATTTCGGCTTCTACGCCGACAAGAACAGCCAGAACTATCGCGACTGGAATGCGTCCCTCGACGGCCGCCTCGACGTGACCCGCGACATTCAGTTGTTCGGCGGCGGCGGCGTCGCGCGCCTGCACGAGGAGCGCGGCAGCCCCGACGACGTCGGGACCAAGGAGCCCGTCAAGTATCATCTGTTCTCCGGCTTCGCGAGCTACGTGCATACCCTCGATCGCCTGAACTTCACCTTGACGCCGGAGTTCCGCCGCCACGACTTCGACGATGCGCAGCGGTTCACCGGCCCGAGCAGCAACGAAGACGACCGCGACCGCAACGAGCTCACCGCCTCGTTCCGCACCGGCTACGAGATCACGCCGTCTTACGAGGCGTTCCTGCGCCTCGGCGGCAACCGGCGCAAGTATGACCAGACCCCGGACGACAACGGCTTCGACCGGGACTCCTGGGGCTACGAAGCGGTGCTAGGGGCGGCCTTCGACCTGACCGGCGTCACCGCGGGCGACATCTTCGCCGGCTATCAGAAACAGCGCCTGAACGATGATTCGAACCTCGACAACATCGACGGCCCGACCTTCGGCGCCTCGCTGGAGTGGTCGCCGACGACCCTGACGACGATCGGCGCGCGGGTGGTGCGCAACATCGAAACCACCACCGTCAACCGGGCGTCGGGCCTTTGGGGCACCCTCGGCGAGATCAGCGTCGATCACGAGCTGCTGCGCAACCTGCTGCTCAACGGCACCTTCAGCGCCGCCCAGAACGACTACCAGGGCATCTCTCGCGAGGACTGGGTCTACACCGCCGGGTTCGGCGCCCGCTACATGATGAACCGCAATTTCCATTTCAATCTCGGCTACAGGTTCCGCAGCCGGAATTCCACCAACCAGCCGGGTTCGGGCGCCAACGACTATATCGAGAACCGCGTCCGGATCTCCCTTCAGGCGCAACTGTGATCCGCACCGACGCGGCGATCAGCGGCCCGGCGGCGCGGGTAGCGACATCGGAGCGAGCCAATGGTGAGTGAACGTGACCGCCGTTTCGGCCCTGTCGGCACCGTCTTGAGGGCGTGGGTTGCCGTCGTCGTCCTGTGGGCTTGCGCCGGCCTCGCGCCGCCGCCCGCCGCTGCGCAGGGCGCCGCCGACTACCGGTTGAGCGCCGGCGACCGGATCAAGGTCACGGTGTTCGGGCACGAGGATCTGTCGGGCGAGTTCGAGATCGACGGCAGCGGCAACGTCTCGCTGCCACTGGTCCGCAACGTCGGCGCGCAGGGCCTGACGCTGCCGGAGTTGGAATCCGCGATCGCCGAACGTCTGAAGCCGGACTACCTCAAGGATCCGAGCGTCAGCATCGAGGTCCTCAACTATCGGCCGTTCTACATCTACGGCGAGGTCAACCAGCCCGGCAGCTATCCCTACGCCAGCGGGATGACCGTGGACAAGGCGATCGCCACCGCCGGCGGCTTCTCCTATCGGGCGCGCAAGAGCCGGGTGAAGATCGTCCGCGCCAACGATCCGTCGCGCACGCCGCAGGAGGCGAGCCACGACACGCCGATTCTGCCCGGCGACATCATCGAGGTGCCGGAGCGCTATTTCTGAGCGGCCCCCGACCGCCATGCCGTCGGGTCTCGCCGGTCGGCTCGCCGGCGGCCTCGCCGCGGTGGCGGCGATCGGTCTGCTCGCCCTCGCCGTCCCGCGCACGATCTCGTCCCTGCTCATGCTCCCGTCGGCGGCGGAGGCGACCCGGGCGGACGGGCCGCGGCCGATGGCCCTCGACGACCCGCACGCCGCAATCGCGGCGCTGCGCCGGCGGCTGGCGCTGGCCCCCGCCGACCCCTACGGCTGGACACGGCTGGCCTATGCGGAGTCGCGCCTCGACGGCTGGTCGCCACGGGCGCTCTCCGCCCTTCGCCTCGCCATTCTCAGCGCGCCCTACGAGCCCCGGCTGACGGCCGCCAGGCTCAGACTGTCGTTCGCGGCTTGGCCGCACATGGCGCCGGAGGACCGCCAGCTGGTGTTCCGGCAGATCCGCTTCGGCTTCCAGGACGCCCCGCACGACCTCGCCGTCCTCGCGGTCGATCTCGGCGTCGTCGACCTGGTGCGGGCGGCGCTGCTCGCCAGTCCCGAAGACCTCGCCCGGTTCGAGTGGTCCCTCGCGACGCTGGCGCCCTGACGCCCTCGCGCCCTCCCGCGACCCGCTACCAGGGATCGTCTGGCGCCCGGCTGCTCCACGACTGTGCGCACGCCGCCCCCATGATCAGGCAATAGACGACGGCGACGGCCGGAACCTGCACGCTGACGCCGACGACCGCGTGCGCCGCGACCGTGGCCGTGGCCGTCAACCCGATGGCCGGGTAGACCACGTCGCGGCCGCGGCGGCGAACCCCCGTCGCCGTGATCATCAGCAGTCCGCCGAACACCGCGACGAGCATCGCCGCCGCGGGAATGCCGAGCTCGAGGGCGACCTCGAGATGGACGGCGCGGTCCTCGAGCCGGACGGGGCCGAGGCCCGCCGAGCGGTGGAACCGGAACACCTCCTCGAAGGTGTCGTAACCGGTCCCCAGCAACGGCGCGGTGCCGATCGCCGCTCGCGTCAGCCGCTCGATGTCCGCACGCTGGGACCCGGCGACGCCCGCCGCGGCCGTCGCCGCCGCCGTCCGGTCGCCGCCGATCCCCGAGAACGTCGCCGCCGCCACCGCGCAGGCGAGGCCGAACGCGAGGGCGAAGCGGGCGGGGACGGTGCGGACGAGACCCAGGAGCAGCACCAGGAGCGCGACCCCGAGGATGGTGACGAGGAACCCCTCGCGGGAGCTGCCGAGGATCAGCGCGGCCATCAGGGTGATCCAGGAGGCCAGCAACAGCCCCTGGCGCATCCCGACCCCGTCGGTGAGTCGCAGCAGCCGCTCGCCGCCGCCGACGGCGCCGTCGATGCCGCGGCCGAGGGCGACCATGATCAGCCCGGTGCTGCACAGCAGAGCGAGCCCCGTATGGGCCGCATCGGCGTTGCGGGCGTCGAACGCGCCGCCGACGCCGTCGCCGCCGGCGAACGGCGCGGTCGCGAACAGTGGCGGCGCGCCGCTCACCCGGGCGACCAGGCCATAGAGGGCGAAGGCGAGGCCCGCATACGCCACGGCGGTGAAGATCTGTCGGGCCCGGTCCGACCGGCGGCCGTGCTGCAGCGCCAGCCAGAAGATGCCGCCACAGGCCAACAGCCGCATCAGCGCCGTCAGCGTCTGATGCGGAGCGAGAGAGATCGCCGCCGCCGGAGTCGGTCCCAGGGCCTCCGCGGCGCTCGCCCACAGCGGATGCTGCCAGGCGGCGGGCGTCATCGGCAGGGCCTGGACCGCCGCCCACGCCGCCGCGGCGGCGAACGGAACCACCAGCGGCCAGGTCCGCTTCAGGCCGAACGCCGGCCGGTCGCGGCCGAGGACGACCTCTGCGCCCCAGGCCGCCAGCAATCCGCCGACCACCAGCGCCGTCAGGGCGCCGGCCGCCGCCTCGACGGCCGCCGAGCCGGCCACCGACGAGAGCGGTCCGACCACCGCCGTCGCCACCAGGATCCAGAACGTCGCCGGCCGGTCGCGCGCCGCCCTCGGCGACCGGACCTCGGCCGGCCGCGCCGGGACGCCGTCGCCGCCGATCGGGTCCCGAGCGGTCAAAACGCGTTCTTGTGCACCCAGCCGAACAGGGCCGTCATCATGATGATCTTGACGTCGAACCAGATCGACCAGTTCTCGATATAGAAGATGTCGTACTCGACACGGGCGGCCATTTTGTCGAGGCTGTCGGTCTCGCCCCTGAGGCCGTTGACCTGCGCCCAGCCGGTGATGCCGGGCTTCACCTTGTGACGGCCGTAGTAGCCGCCGATCAGCGCCGAGTACTGTTCGTTGTGCTCGACCGCGTGCGGTCGCGGGCCGATCATCGACATGTCGCCGACGATGACGTTGAGCAGTTGCGGCAGTTCGTCCAGGCTGGTCCGGCGCAACAGCCGGCCCACCCGCGTCACCCGCGGATCGTTGCGGCAGGCTTGCGGCACCCCCTCGTCGGGGGGGCGGTCGTGGAACATGGTGCGGAACTTGTAGACGACGATCACCTCGTTGTTGAACCCGTAGCGCGGCTGCCGGAACAGCACCGGCCCGCGGCTGTCGAGCTTGATCGCGATCGAGACCAGCAGCAACAGCGGCGCGAACAGCACCAGCAGCGCGCCGGCCATCACCTTGTCCTCGATCAGCTTGATCAGGCCGCTCCATCCGGAAAGCGGCGCCGACGCGATCTCCAGGACCGGCACGCCTTCCAGCAATTGTCTGTTGTGGCGCGGGAAATGATACCCGATCAGATCGGAACCGAGGTAGATGTGCACCGGCAGCAACCGCAGCTTGGCGATGATGCCGACCAGCCGTTCGTCGGCACTCCACGGCAGCGTGATCACGACGTCGTTGATTCTGCCGCGCCGGACGTAGCCGACCAGATCGTCGAGATCGCCGAGCACGGGGTAGCCGTTCACCTCCTTGCCGATCCGCGTCTTGCGGTCGTCGAAGATGCCGACGATCCGCTTCCACGGCACGTCCTGTTCGTTCAGCCGCGCCACCAGATGCCGTGCCTGGCCGCCGACGCCGACGATCGCCACGTTCCTGACCATCTTCCCGGCGTGAGCCTGCCGCCGCATCACGAACTTGACCACCCCCCGGCAGGCGCAGATCAGGAAGGCGGAACTGACGAACGTCGAGAAGAACCAGATTCGCGAAAACTGCCCTGAAATTTTCAATGAAAACGCGAGGGCGACCAGCAGCAGGAACACCAGGCCGCTGCACAGCACCACCATCCGCATGCGGCTCGGCCACGCGACGATGGTGTCGAAGTCGTAGAGGCGGGCGTAGTGGAAGGCGGCGATCGTCATCGTCACGTCGACCGCCATCGCCGCCGCGTAGAGCGGGTAATCGGCGGGCGTCCAGCCGACGTAGTACCAGTAGTAGACGGCGCCGACGAGGATCACCACCAGGGCGTCCATCAGACCGACCAGCCCGGCGACGATGCTCTCCGAGAACGTCGTCGGATGCCGCGCCTGCAGCGGACCGGCCCGCAGCGACGCCGCCGGCGGATCGGCGACCGTCGCCCGGCCGGGACTGCTCGGGGCGCCTTCGATCCTTTGCTTGGGACTGGTTATCCGCATCGCTTCGCCGGCCCGCGACTGCACTCATAAGTTACACGAGCGCCGTTTTTGCAACCGTTGTACACCGGGACATCCCGGTTTTCAAGTGCCGTCGTCACCTCGCCCGCGCCCACCCGGCCGATCCCGGCGGGGACTCGGGTCCGCGAACATGACACGGCTGTGACGAAGAAATCGCAAACGCCCGCCCGTGCCCCCGGTCGGCGTCACCCACATGGGGGCCTGCGGCCCTGGCTGCCATCCTCCCGCCCACCTCTTTCCCCCCTTTTGCCACAGCATACCGCAAAATCGGCCGGCGATCCCGCAATCTTTCTCTCGGGCGGTGGCAGGCTCTCGGGCGGTGGCGGGCCCTCAGGGAGGCGATCGCCCCGCGACCGGCTCCGCCGGCCGGGGTTCCGGTTCGCCGTCGCTCCGCGGCATCACCACGGTGGCGCGCAGGCCGCCCTCCGGGCGATTGGCGAGGCCGACCTCGCCGCCATGGCCGCGGACCACCGAGCGGACGACGGCGAGCCCCAGCCCGACGCCGCCCGTCTCGCGGCTGCGCGACGGCTCGACACGGTAGAACGGATCGAACACGCGGTCGCGTTCGGCCTCCGGAAGACCGGGTCCGTGGTCGTCGACGGTCACCGTCACCGTCGCGGTCGCCGCGGCCAGCGTCACGACGGCCCCCCCGCCATACTTGATCGCGTTGTCGATCAGGTTGGCGAACGCCCGCCGCAGCGCCGTCGGCCGGCCATCGAACGCGAACCGCGACGGCCCCGCGTAGGCGGCGACGCCACCGGCGTCGACGGCCTCGTCGCACACCGTCTGCAACAGGACCGCGAGATCGAGCGGCGTGCGCGCCTCGTCGGCGAACTCCTCGCGGGCGAACGCCAGGGTCGCGGCGATCATCGCCTCCATTTCGTCGAGGTCGGCCCGCATCTTCCGCTGCTGCTCGGGGTCGTCGACCAGTTCGGCGCGCAGCTTCAGCCGCGTGATCGGCGTGCGGAGATCATGGGAGATGGCGGCCAGCATCTGGGTGCGATCGCCGACGAACCGCTGCAACCGCCGCTGCATGGTGTTGAAGGCGTGCGCCGCCTGCCGGACCTCCCGCGGTCCCGTCTCGGTCAGCGGCGGCGCGTTCATGTCGAGGCCGAGCCGCTCCGCCGCCGCCGCCAGCAGCGACAACGGCGCGCTCGCCCGCCGCACCGCCCACACCGATATCGCCAGCGCGATCAGGGTCGTCGCCAGGATCAGCGCGAAGATCCGGGTCTCCCAGACGGGCGGCAGCGGCGGAAGCGGGATGCCGAAGTTGAGCCACGTTCCGTCGCCCAGCCGCAGCGACCCGATCAGCCCCTCGGCCGCGGGCGGCCAGGCCGTCGCCGCCATGCCCCGCCCGCGCGGCTCCCCGGCATGCCACCGGCGGTCGACGCCCGGCAGCGGTCCGAATGCCCGCGGCGCCTCCGCCCACCGGTCGAACGCCAGCCGCAGCCGGTCGTCGTCGCCGTCGCCGAGCGCGGCGGTCAGC
>JBHJOP010000060.1:0-18746 GCA_050329575.1 Rhodospirillales bacterium
AGGCGGCAGCGCCGCCGGCGCGCCCGTCGGTTCGCCCGGCGAGGTCATCGGGGCCACGAGCGGGGCGGTCCGCGACGGCGCGGCGAGCGGCCGCGGCGCCCGCGTGACCTCGACGGTCAGCGAGCGTGGGGTGGTCACCTCCCGCATCTCGGGCCGTGCGGGCGCGAAGGTCGTCGGGGCGAGCGGCGCCGCCGGTGCCTTCAGGGTGATGGCGGGTTCCCGGGCCGGCGCGAGACCCGGCGCCAGATGAGGCGCGGGGGCCGGCGCGTGGAGGCGGGAGACCGGCGGTCGGCCTCCCGGCATCACCAACCCGGGGCTGCGCCCCGCCGTTCCCGGTCCCTGGCCAGGGCCGTCATCGTCGAGGACCGTGAGGTCGACGATGACGCTGCCGCGCGGATCGCCAACAGGCTGTGCGCCGACCGGGAGCACGGCGATGCCGGCGAGGGCGAGGGCGATGATCGGCGTCAGCGTGGGATCGACCCCCACACGGCGCCACCACGAAGCAGCGGACGCGCTCCCGCTCGCGAGGCCAAGCCAAGTCATGGACGATAGGATAAGCAATGCAAAGCGATGGGACAACCTCTTTGCGCGCGGCAGCAATCACCCTCAAGATCGAATTCTTTACGGTTCGTTTACCTTTTCGGTTCTCGGAGTCAATTGTTGGTGCCCGGCTTCCTCTATTAGACGCAGCAGCGGCGCGTAAAGCTCGCTGTTGGCGGCGAGAATGCCGCCGCCGGCCATCATCCGGTTGCGCCCGGCGAGATCGGAGACGAATCCGCCCGCCTCGCGGACCAGGACGACCCCGGCGGCGATGTCCCAGGGATGGAGGCCGTTCTCCCAGTAGCCGTCGTAGCGCCCGGCGGCGACATAGGCGAGATCGAGGGCGGCGGACCCGAATCGGCGCACGCCGGCGGAGACCGCCATCACCCCTTCCAACTGGCGGAGGAACAGTCGATGGTCGTCGAGCCCCTTGAACGGGATCCCGGTGGCGAACAGGGCCTCGTCGATCTGCCTGCGGGCGGACACCCGCAGCCGACGGCCGTTGACGAAGGCCCCGGATCCCTTCTCGGCAACGAACATCTCGTCGTGGACCGGCGAATAGACGACCCCGGCGAACGGATCACCGTCCCGCTCGACGGCGATCGAGATCGAGAAGTGCGGAATGCCGTGGAGGAAGTTGGTGGTTCCGTCCAGCGGGTCGACGATCCACCGGTTCGAGGTATCGGTTCCGGCGACGGCGCCGCTCTCCTCCATCAGCAACCCGAACGCCGGCCGTGCCTTCATCAACTCGCGTCGCAGCACCGCCTCGGCGCGTCGGTCGGCCTTGCTGACGAAGTCGGCAGGTCCCTTCTTGGAGACCTGCAGATGTTCCAGCTCACCGAGGTCACGGACGAGTCCGCGCGCCGCCTTCTGGACGGCGGCGATCATCACGTTGAGGAGCGCCGAACGGAGAGCCATCGGACCGGACCGCTCGATCGCTCTCAGCCCTTGGCTCGTTCCACGTACGAGCCGTCGGCGGTGCTGACGACGATGCGGGTGCCCGCCTCGATATGCGGCGGCACCAGCACCTTCATGCCGTTGGCCAGAACCGCCGGCTTGTAGGATGACGATGCGGTCTGTCCTTTGACGACCGCGTCCGCCTCGACCACTTCGAGAACGACGGTGTCGGGCAGCTGGACGCCGATCGGCATCTCCTCGTGGAATTCGATGGTGACATCCATGTTTTCCTGCAGCATCGGCACCCGATCCTCGCCAATCAGTTCGACACCGACCGTGATCTGCTCGTAGGTCTCGGAGTCCATGAAGGTGTAGGTGTCGCCATCGCTGTAGAGGTACTGGAACGGCTTCTGGTCGAGCCGCACCCGCTCCACCGTCTCCGACGAGCGGAAGCGCTCGTTGAGCTTGGTCCCGTCGCGGATGGCCTTGAGTTCCACCTGCAGGTAGGCGCCGCCTTTGCCGGGCTGGGTGTGCTGGATCTTGACCGCCCGCCACAGGCGTCCCTGATGGTCGATGATCATGCCGGGACGGACGGCATTGCCGTTGATCTTCATGCAGCGTTCCGCTTTTCGAGAGGGACTGGGAAAATCGGCGGGGAAGCTAGCAGTTCACCGCGATCGGGGCAATGGGGCGCCAGGCCGCCGACCGGCTCGGCGGATTTCCGCCTCGAACGCCGCGACCGCGGCGGCCGGTCCGTCCGGATACTCCCAGACCCCGGCGGAGACCGCCAGGAAATCGGCGCCCGCTTCGACCAGCGGCCGGCAGGTGTCGACAGTGATGCCGCCGATGGCGACGCAGGGGACGGTCGTCGTCTCGCTCCACCAGGCGAGGATCTCGGGTGCGGCCTGTGCCTTCGGCTGCTTGGTCACGGTCGGAAAGAACGCTCCGAAGGCGACGTAGTCGGCCCCCTGTTCGGCGGCGACCATCGCCAGGTGGCGGGAGGCGTGACAGGTGACGCCGACGATGGCGTCGTCGCCGACCATCCGCCGCGCCTCGGCATACGGCGCATCGTCCTGTCCGATGTGCACGCCGTCGCAGCCGGTCTCTGCCGCGAGGTCGGGACGGTCGTTGAGCACCAGCGCGACGTCGCGGGCGTGCACCACCGGCCGCAGGATCGCGCACGCCCGCCGCACCGCGTCGTCATCGACCTCCTTCAGGCGCAGCTGCACGCAGGCGACGTCGCCGGCATCGAGAGCCTCCGCCAACGGCAAAGAAAACGCCGCCGCGTCGAAGCGCGGCGGCGTGATCAGATAGAGCCGGCAAGTGGTGACGAGGTTCACTCCGCGGCCCGCGCGACGCCGGCCGCCTCCTCCTTGCCGAGGTAGATGGCGATGATCCGGCCGAGCATGTCGAGGGCTTCCTGGCGCGGCCGCTGGAAGGTGTTGCGGCCGATGATCGAGCCGTTGCCGCCGCCGGCGAGGATGTCGCGGGCATCCTGATACACGCTGTCCGCTCCCTTCTTGGCGCCGCCCGAGAACACGACCAGCCGACGCCCGCCGAAGGCTGCCTGCATGCAGTGGGCGACGCGGGCCGCTTGGGTGGAAATGTCGATGCGCTCGGACTCGTAGACCTTGCGGGCCTCTTCCTGCTCGATATCGGCGGAAGGCAGCTTGATCTTGATGACGTGGGCGCCGAGCAGCGCCGCCATGTGACAGGCGTAGGCGCCAATGTCGACGGCGAGTTCCCCCGTCTTCGAGAGGTTGCCGCCGCGCGGGTAGGACCAGATGACGGTGGCGATGCCCTTGGCCTTGGCCTCCTTGGACATCTCCCGGATCTCTTCCATCATGTCGAAGGCATCGTCCGAGCCCGGGTAGATGGTGAAGCCGATCGCCGCACATCCGAGACGCACCGCGTCGTCGACCGAGGCGGTGATCGCCTGGCTCGGCGCTTCCTTGCTGCGGGCGAGGGTGTTGGAGCTGTTGACCTTGAGGATGATGGGGATCTGCCCCGCATACTCGTCGGCAACCGCTTCGACCATGCCGAGCGGCGTCGCGTAGGCGTTGAGGCCAGCATCAATGGCGATCTGGATGTGATAAGCCGGATCGTAGCCGTCCGGGTTGGGCGCGAAGCTGCGGACCGGACCGTGCTCGAACCCCTGATCGACCGGCAGGATGACCATCTTGCCGGTTCCGGCCAGCTTGCCGGTGCAGAGGATGCGCGCCAGATTGGCTTTCGTTCCCGGATTGTCGCTCTCGTAGTTGGCCAAGATCTTCTTGACCTTCTGAGTCACCTTCATGTCTCGCTCTCCCTGGCTGGAAGGATATTGGCAGCTGTGGAGATGTTCAGTACACCTCCCCGCGCGTGATGGCAACTCGCCGATCGACCCTCCGCACGGTGGTTTTCAGGCGGTGGACAGCCATGTTCGACACCCTTCGGCAGGGTTCTCGCAGGCGAGCGGGTCGAACACGGGGGCATCGTCGTCGTCCAGGGTGGCCCCCATCTGGGCGGCGAGATCGGCGAGCTTGGCGCGCGTCGTCGCCGGCAGATCGACCCGCACGCGCTCGATGCCGGCCCGCAGTGCGGCCAGCGCGAAGCCGGCATGGCGGCCGCAATCGAGGACGGCGATGGCGTCAACGTCCGGAAACTCGGCCCGTGCCTCGGCGATCATCTCGCGGAAGACCAGCGCGCCAAGATAGGCGGCGGCGGCGGGGGCGCTGCGGAGCGTCACCGGGGTCCGACACGCGTCCGCCGCCGCGAGCGCCAAGCGGGCATGCTCAAGATGATGGACGATGATCACACGACGCCCCGTCATGCGGTCGCAATCGGCGGCCGCGGGCGGGGGAAATCCGGGCGGGGCTTCAGCGCCCCGCCCGCGTTTCGTGCCCCGGAGCCGAACTCAGACGGAGGCCCAGACGTTCGCCGTGTCGCACATCCGATTGGAGAAGCCCCATTCGTTGTCGTACCAGGCGAGGATGCGGACCAGCGTGCCATCGATGACTTGCGTCTGGGTGGCATCGAAAATCGAGCTGCGTCCATCGTGGTTGAAGTCGATGGAGACGAGCGGCTCCTCGTTGTAGCCGAGGATGCCCTTGAGGTGACCGTTCGCCGCCTCCTTGATGAGCGCGTTGACCTCATCCTTGCTGGTCGACTTCCTGGCGACGAACTTGAGGTCGACGACCGAGACGTTCGGGGTCGGAACCCGGATCGCCGAACCGTCGAGCTTACCAGCCAGTTCTGGCAGCACGAGGCCGACCGCTTTGGCGGCTCCGGTGCTGGTCGGAACCATCGACAGGGCGGCACCGCGTGCCCGGCGCAGGTCCTTGTGCAGGGTGTCCAGCACCGGCTGGTCGCCGGTGTAGGCATGGATGGTGGTCATGTATCCCCGCTCGACGCCGATCGCCTTGCTGAGCACGGAGACCGGCGGCGCGAGGCAGTTGGTGGTGCAGGACGCGTTGGAGACCACCTTGTGGTCCTTGGTGAGGGCGCCGTGGTTGACGCCGAAGACGATGGTGGCGTCGGCACCGCTGGACGGCGCGGACACCAGGACCTTCGGAGCCCCCGATTCCAGGTGGATGGCCGCTTTCTTGCGGTCCGTGAAGATGCCGGTGCATTCCATGACCACGTCGATGCCGAGATCGCCCCAAGGCAGCTTGGTCGGGTCGCGCTCGGCGAACACCTGGACCTTATGGCCGTTGACCGTCATGCTCTTTTCGTCGCAAGCGATCTGGCCGGGGAAGGTCCCGTGCACGGAGTCGTACTTCAGCAGATGAGCATTGGTGGCGACGGGACCGAGGTCGTTGACTGCCACGAACTCGACATCGTTGCGGCCGGCCTCCGCGGCTGCTCTGAGCACGAGCCGTCCGATCCGGCCAAAGCCGTTAATGCCAACGCGAACCGTCATTCGTTACCCTCCTTGGAAATGCTGTGACGCCGCAGCTTGAACCCATGATTGCGGCCCACCGACGATCGTTCGGGGCGCCGCGTACTGACCCTTGTCGGCCCGGGGAGGCGTCTTTAGTCTGACCCTGCGGCACAATCGTCCGAATAGGTGCGCCCGTCAACGGCTTTTTGCCCGCTTTGACGGTGGTTGACGGCCTTGCCGGGCGCTGCCTATCCTCGCTGAGGCGAAACGAGCGAACACGGTGTGCCGGTGAGCGATCCCCCGTTGAAGACGTCGGCCGGCCTGGAGCAAGCACTGGGTCGCCTGGTGGCAGCCGTCGACCGGCTGGAGCGGGCGGTCGACGGCCGCGCCACGGATTCCGGGTTGGATCCGGAGGCGGCGCTGGCGGCGGCGCTGAGCGAGAGCGCCCGGCTGCGCCAGACCCAGGCGGTCGCCGCCGAGCAGTTGGATGTGACCATCGCCCGCCTGCGGGGCGTTCTCGGCGGGTGACGCGCATGGCACGGGTCTCGGTCGTCGTCAACGGACGCCATTACGACCTCGGCTGTGACGACGGCCAGGAAGATCACCTGCGAAGGCTCGCGATGCACGTCGACGACCGGATCGGCGAGGTGGTCGCGGCGGTCGGCCAGGTCGGTGAGGCGCGGCTGCTGTTGATGGCCAGTCTGCTCCTCGCCGACGAGGTGGTCGAGGCCCGCCGGGGATCGGCGGCGGTGCCGCCGCCTTTCGAGGCCGCCGTCGACGCTCTCGCGGAGGCCGGCGACGAGCGATTGGGGGCGGAGATCGACGGCCTCGCGCGACGCATCGAACGCGTTGCCGAACGCCTCGTTCGGTCCTAGATTGTGTGAGGGGCGGCGGCTGCACGGTTCGTCAGGTCATACCATCCCTCGGGCCAACAGTGATCTCATGGGAGCTGTCCCTTGCGGACCCGCGGGTCCGGAACATGGCGCCCACCTGCATCTGCAGGCCAGAGAGGATCACACAACCAACGGTCGGCGCGGCGCCGTCCCGCCATCTCCGACACGCCGACGCCTCTGTTCGACCGTCGGCGAACCAGCGGTGACGACGATCGACGACGAGAAGAAGCGGTTGCGCAAGCGGATGCGGGCTCTCAGGCTGGTCGTCGATCAGAAGGAGGGCCCGGACGCGGCGCGCGCGGTGATCGGGCATCTGCTGGCGGCGACGGAGAGGCTCGGGATCACGGCGGGCTCGGTGGTCGCGGGGTACTGGCCGATCGTGACCGAGCTGGACATCCGGCCACTGCTCGCGCGGCTCGACGAACGCGGGGTGGTGTGCGCGCTGCCGGTGGTGGTCGCGTCCGACGCGCCGCTCTCGTTCCGGCGCTGGCGGCCGCTCGATCCTCTCGATGTCGGGCTGCGTGGCACCTCCCAGCCGGTGGTCTATGCGCCCGAGGTCGTTCCCGAAGTGGTGCTCGTGCCGCTGCTGGCTTTCGATGGCGAGGGTTACCGGCTGGGTCAGGGTGGGGGCTTCTACGATCGGACGCTGGCCGCCCTCCGCGCGTGCGGTCCGCTGACCGCGGTCGGTGTCGGTTTCGCCGCACAGATGGTCGAGAAGGTGCCGCGCGACGGCGACGACCAGCCGCTGGATTACATCCTCACGGAGCAGGCGCTGCTGCGAGCGGGCGCATGAGGATTCTGGTCTGCGGCGACGTCGTCGGCAAGGCAGGGCGAACGGCGATCCTCGCCCATGTTCCCGATCTGCGACGGCGGCTGGATCTCGACTTCGTGGTCGTCAACGGCGAGAACGCGGCCCACGGCTTCGGCATCACCGAAGAGATCTGCCGTGAGTTCTACGGGGCAGGCGTCGACGCGATCACCACCGGCAACCACGTCTGGGATCGCCGCGAGATCATCGGCTACATCGGCGCCGACCATCGTCTGCTGCGGCCCCTGAACTATCCGGAGGGAACGCCGGGATCGGGTGCCCACGTGTACGCCACCGTCGACGGGCGGCGGGTCATGGTCCTCCAGGTGATGGGCCGGCTGTTCATGGACCCGCTCGACGATCCGTTCGCGGCGGCGGAAAAAGCGTTGCGCAACCATCGGCTCGGCGTCTCGGTGCACGGCATCATCGCCGATATTCACGCCGAGGCGACCAGCGAAAAGATGGCGCTGGGGCACGTCCTCGACGGGCGGGTATCGATGGCGGTCGGGACGCACAGCCACGTGCCCACCGCCGATGCCCGGATCCTGCCCGCAGGCACCGCCTACATGACCGACGTCGGCATGTGCGGGGACTACGATTCGGTGATCGGCATGGACAAGCGGAGCGCCACGGCGCGGTTTACCTCGAAGCTGCCGACCGGCCGCCTCGAACCGGCGACCGGCGAGGCGACTCTTTGCGCGGTGTTCGTCGAGACCGATGACGCCACCGGGTTGGCCCGCCGGGTCGCCCCGTTGCGGACCGGCGGCTGTCTGGCGCCACAGTGGCCGCTGTAGCGGCGGCGACCCTCCCTTGCGGCCCGATTCGGGCCATATTAGCGTGCGAAGCAGGGGCAGCGCCGCGGCGGGTTCGAGCGGACTCCCTTTCCTCCACAAGATGTGGTACACGAGAAGCAGGTCGCGCACGCGATCTTCCCGGCAAGCCGAAGCAGAAACAAATGGCTGGTCATTCGCAGTTCAAGAACATCATGTATCGCAAGGGTGCGCAGGATGCCAAGCGCGCCAAGGCGTTCACCAAGCTCATCCGGGAGCTGACGGTCGCGGCGAAGTCCGGATTGCCCGATCCCGATGCCAATCCGCGATTGCGTCTGGCGGTCGCCGCCGCCCGGGCCGCCAATATGCCCAAGGACACGATCGAGCGCGCGATCCGGCGCGGGGCCGGCGCAGAGGGCGAAGCACAGTACGAGGAGATCCGCTACGAGGGCTATGGACCCGGAGGCGTGGCGTTGATCGTCGAGGCCCTGACGGACAACCGCAACCGCACCGCAAGCGAGGTTCGCGCCGCCTTCGGCAAGCACGGCGGCAGTCTCGGTGAGACCGGCAGTGTCAGCTTCATGTTCGATCGCATCGGTATCATCCACTATCCGCCCGATGCCGCGGGCGCCGAGGACATGTTCGAGGCGGCCCTCGATGCCGGCGCTACGGACGTGAGCTCGGATGGCGACGGTCATGAGATCAGCTGTGTCCCGGACGACCTCAGTTCCATCCGCGACGCGCTCGAGCGACGGTTCGGGCCGGTAGATGCCGCCCGACTCGACTGGCGCCCCAACGTCACCGTCAGCGTCGACGAGGACCGCGCCGTCAGCCTGTTCAAGCTGCTCGACGCCCTCGAAGACAACGACGACGTGCAGCGGGTGGCGGCCAACTTCGACGTCGCAGAGGACGTCATGGAACGGCTGAGCGCCTGACGGCCGGGCGGGGCGGGGTTTGATGGCCGCGGACCCGGCCGGTGCGCCGCCGTTGGCGACGGAAGAACGAGATGAGAGTGATCGGACTGGACCCGGGGCTGAGCACGACCGGATGGGGGGTGATCGAGGCCGAGCACGGGCGGCTGAGCCACGTCGCCGCCGGCGTCGTCACGACTGACCGGACCCGGTCGCTGTCCGAGCGGCTGGTGCAGCTCGCCGACGGACTGAGCGAGGTCATCGATCGCTACCGTCCGGCCGAGGCGGCGGTGGAGGAGACCTTCGTCAATCGCAACGCGGTGTCGACACTTCGTCTCGGGCAGGCGCGGGGAATCGTCCTGATGGTACCCGCTCGTGCCGGGCTGCAGGTGGCCGAGTACCTCCCTAACCTGGTCAAGAAGTCGGTTGTCGGCAGTGGTCACGCCGCCAAGGAGCAGGTCCAGATGATGGTGCGGGTGCTGCTGCCCGGCGCCGGGATCGCGTCGACGGACGCCGCCGACGCGCTGGCGGTCGCCATCTGTCACGCCCACCATCGGTCGACGGCATCCCGGATCGCGAGGGCGACGCGGTGATCGCCAAGCTCAGCGGGGTGGTCGATTCGACCGGCGACGGCTGGGCGGTGATCGACGTCGGCGGGGTCGGTTACCTGGTGTTCTGCTCGGGCCGGACGCTGTCCCGGCTGGCTGGCGGCCAGATCGTCAGCCTGCGGGTCGAGACCGCGGTGCGCGACGACGCCATCACCCTCTACGGCTTCGGCGAGGCCGCGGAACGGCAATGGTTTCGGCTGCTGACCACCGTGCAGGGGATCGGCGCCAAGGCGGCCCTCTCCATCCTCACCGCGCTGTCGCCGGACGATCTCGCGCGGGCGATCGCCGCCGGGGACCGCGGGGCGATCACTCGCGCCGCCGGGGTCGGAGCGAAGCTCGCCGGCCGGGTGATCGGCGAGCTTCGCGACAAGGTGGACATCGCCGCCGTTACCCAGCGGCCGGCGGTGCCGTCCTTCGGCGCCGCAGGGCCGGGTGGCGACGTCGGCGATGCCGTCTCGGCGCTGGTCAATCTCGGCTTCAGGCCCTCGGAGGCGCTGTTGGCGGTCGCCCACGCCCAGGCAAGGCTGGGCACCGGGGCGCAGATCGAGGAACTGATCCGGGGCGGGCTGGCCGAGCTGACTCCCGGGGAGGCGCGGCCGTGACCGACGAGGGGGCGATCGGCGGTGAGACCGACACGGTGCGCGTCGTGGACCCGGCCCGAACGACGGACGACGCCGCCGAGATCGGGCTGCGGCCGGCGACCCTCGATGCCTTCGTCGGCCAGCGGCCGGTGTGCGAGAACCTGCGCGTGTTCATCGCTGCCGCGGCACGGCGAAGCGAGGCCCTCGATCACGTGCTGCTGCACGGGCCGCCCGGTCTCGGCAAAACCACCCTGGCGCAGATCGTCGCCCGCGAGCTGGGGGTTGGGTTTCGCGCCACCTCCGGCCCGGTGATCGGCCGGCCCGGCGACCTCGCGGCGATTCTCACCAACCTTCAGGTGCGCGACGTCCTCTTCATCGACGAGATCCACCGTCTGCCGCCGACTGTCGAGGAGGTCCTCTACCCGGCTATGGAGGATTTCAAGCTCGATCTGATGATCGGCGAGGGGCCTGCGGCGCGCTCGATCCGCATCGACCTGCCACCGTTCACGTTGATCGGGGCGACCACCCGCGCCGGGCTGATCACCACGCCGCTGCGCGAGCGGTTCGGCATTCCGCTGAGACTGCAGTTCTACGAGACCGAGGAGCTGCAACAGATTGTCCGCCGCGGCGCCGCGGTGCTCGGAACGGCGCTCACCGACGGCGGTGGCGCCGAGATCGCCCGGCGGTCGAGAGGAACGCCGCGGGTGGCGGTGCGGCTGCTGCGCCGGGTGCGTGATTTCGCGGCGGTCGCCGAGACCTCGCCGATCGACGCGGCGACCGCCGATGGCGCCCTCAATCGCCTGGAGGTCGACGGCCAGGGCCTCGACGCCATGGATCGGCGCTACCTGCGCTGCATCGCCGACCACTACCGCGGTGGACCGGTGGGGGTCGAAACCCTGGCGGCGGCGCTCTCGGAGCAGCGTGACACGCTCGAGGAGGTGGTCGAGCCGTACCTTCTGCAGCAGGGGTTCATCCTCCGGACCCCGCGCGGCCGAGCGCTGGCCGATCGGGCCTACCGCCATCTCGGGCTGCCGGGCGGTGCGCTGGTGCGGCAACTGGACCTGATCGACGATGATGGCACCGGCGAGTGACCCCCCGGCCGGCGCCTTCGACGGCGATGCGCACCTGCTTCCGATCCGCGTGTACTACGAGGACACCGATGCCGCTGGTCTGGTCTATTACGCCAACTACCTCAGGTTCGCGGAGCGGGCGCGAACGGAGATGATGCGGATGCTCGGCGTCGATCATCCCGGCCTGATGGCCACGGACGGGGTTGTCTTCGCCGTCCGCCACTGCAGCGCCGACTACCTCGCGCCGGCGCGCCTCGACGACCCCTTGCAGGTGGTCACCCGGCTCGCCGAGGTGCGCGGCGTGTCGCTAACCCTCGATCAGCGCGTCCGGCGCGACGGCACGGACTTGGTCCGCATCGGGCTCAAGCTCGTCTGCATGACGCTGACGGGTCGTCCCGCTCGCATCCCCGCGGCTCTGCGGGCCCGTCTCGCCACTCACCTCAACAGGAGCAATCGGTCGACTTAGATGGAGAACAACGTCATCGACGCGGCGGCACTGGCCGGTTCGGTCGCCCCTCACGACTTTTCGGTTTGGGCGCTTTTCCTGCAGGCGGACTGGATCGTCAAGGCCGTCATCATCCTGCTTCTTGCCGCCTCGATCTGGTGCTGGGCGATCATCTTCGAGAAGAGCTACAACCTGCGCCAGTTGAACATCCGTGCCGACCGTTTCGAATCCGCGTTCTGGTCCGGGGGCGCCATCGACGATCTCTACGACCGGATCGGCCCCCAGCCTCGCGACCCGATGTCGGCGGTGTTCGTCGCCGCGATGCGCGAGTGGCGCCGGTCGGTCTCCCGCCGCCAAGGTGAGGACAGTCCGCCAATGCTGGGACTGGAGGAGCGCATCGACCGAGTGATGCAGGTTACCGCCAGCCGGGAACTGGATCGGACCGAACGGTACATGACCTTTCTCGCTTCGACCGGTTCGACGGCGCCGTTCATCGGCCTGTTCGGAACCGTCTGGGGCATCATGAACAGCTTCCAGGCGATCGGCGCGACCAAGAACACCAGCCTCGCGGTGGTCGCGCCGGGAATCGCCGAGGCGCTGTTCGCGACCGCGCTCGGACTGCTGGCGGCGATTCCCGCGGTGCTCGCCTACAACAAACTGTCGAAGGAGTTGGATCGCTACGCCGGCCGCATCGACAGCTTCGCAGGCGAGTTCCTCGCCATCCTGTCGCGACAGATGGAAGAGAGGCGCTGACCATGGCGGTGCCGATGGCGGGGGCGACCCGTGGACGCTCCATCCGACGCCGGCGGAGCCGGCCGATGAGCGACATCAACGTGACGCCGATGGTCGACGTGATGCTGGTGCTGCTGGTCATCTTCATGGTCACCGCGCCGCTGCTCACGGTCGGCGTCCAGGTCGACCTCCCGAAGACCGCAGCGGCTGAGATCAAAGGTGAGGACGAACCGCTGGCGGTCAGCATCGACGCGCGCGGTCGGGTGTTCCTGCAGGACACCGAGGTGGAGATCGACGCGCTGGTGCCACGGCTGAGGGCGATCGCCGGCAGCAAACCCGATCTGCGCATTTTCGTCCGCGGCGATCGGGCCATCCCCTATGGACGGGTGATGGAAGTGATGAGCGCCATCCACGCCGGCGGGTTCGTCAAGGTGGCGCTGCTCACCGAACCCTTCGACCCCGCGCCGCTCGGAGGCGGGGGAGCCGACGGGAAGAAGAGGGAGTCCTGATCCCGATCATGCGGCGGCCCCTGGTCCTTTCGCTGCTGTTGCATCTGGTCGTGTTCGGCGCGGCCTACGTCGGGCTGCCGGCGTCGCGGCTGGACGTCGCGCCGCCGGAGTCGCCGATGACCGTCGACCTGGTCGCGGTGGCGGAGCGAACCAACGTTCCGCCGGCAAGGCCGGTTGCCACACCCCCGGCCCGACCGATGCCGGAGCCAGCCGCCGAGCGGGCGCCGCCGCCCGCCCCGCCGAGCCGTCCGGAACCTCCCGCCCCGCGGCCGCAGCCGCCGCCGGAGGTGGCGAAGGCGGTCGCTCCGAAACCGAAGCCGGCACCAGCGGCGAAGTCCGAACCACCGCCGCAGGCGGCAAAGGTCGAGCCGCGCGTGGAGCCCAAGCCCGCCCCGAAGCCGCCGTCAAAGCCGGAGCCGCCGACGGAGAGCGCGTTCGAGTCGGTCCTGAAAACGGTCGAGCAGCTCAAACGGGAGCAGACCAAGGCCCCCACCAAGGTCCCGGACAAGGCCACCGAGCAGGCGGTCGATGAGCGAAAGCCGACCAGTCTGGACACCCAGGTCGCCAAAGCGCTCGGGCGATCGACACAGACCTACGACGAAACCATGCCGATGACCATCAGTGAGATCGAGGCGGTCCGCCGGCAGATCGAACGATGCTGGAACCTGCCGGCCGGCGCCCGCGACGCCGCCGACCTGATCGTGGCGATCCAGGTGGACATGAACCTCGACGGAACACCACGTTCGGCCGTGGTCACCGATCCAGCACGGATGCGGACCGACCCGTTCTACAGGGCGGCCGCGGAGAGCGCCCTGCGCGCCATCTTGAACCCGCAGTGTCATCCGTTCACATTGCCGAGAGAGAAGTACATGCAATGGAAAACGATGACCCTTGTCTTCAATCCCAGGGAGATGTTCGGATCATGAGAGCGGTTGCGGCGGGGCCGCGGGCGCGGGCCTGTGCAGTCGTCGCGACTTGGTGTCTTTTGGTTCTCCTGGCGCTGCCGGCGGCCGGCGAACTGCGGATCGACATCAATCGCGGGATCGTTCAGCCGCTGCCGGTCGCGGTTGTCCCCTTCGACGGTGACCGTGGGGAGGCAACGCGCCTCGGCGGCGACATCGCGTCGGTCGTTTCGGGCAATCTCGCGCGCTCCGGCCTGTTCCATCCGGTCGACCCGAGGGCGTTCGTGCAGGCCCAACTCTCGATGGAGACGCTACCTCGATTCGGGGACTGGCGGGTGATCGGCGCCCAGGCGCTGGTCCACGGGCGGGTGCAGATGCTGGGAGACGGTCGGGTACGCGTCGAGTTCCGCCTCTGGGACGTTTTCGCGGAGCAGCAGATGGCCGGGCTCGCGTATTTCACCGCGCCGGCCAACTGGCGACGCATCGCCCACATCATCAGCGACGCCATCTTCAAGCGAATGACCGGAGAAAGCGGCTACTTCGACACCCGCGTTGTCTACGTTGCCGAATCGGGTCCCCACGACCGTCGCGTCAAGCGGCTGGCGATCATGGATCAGGACGGCGAGAACCACCGCTTTCTGACCGACGGCGAGGCCCTGGTGTTGACGCCGAGGTTCTCACCGACGCTGCAGGAAGTCACCTACCTGTCCTATGCGGGCGGCGTGCCGCGCGTGCATGTCCGCAACACCGATACCGGCCGTCAGGAAGTGATCGGGAATTTTCCCGGGATGAGCTTCTCGCCGCGCTTTTCACCCGACGGCGAGCGACTGATCCTCAGCATGGCGCGGGACGGCAACTCGGACATCTACATCGTCGATCTGCGAACCCGCGCGGCGAGGCGGTTGACGACCAGCACCGCCATCGACACCTCGCCCAGCTATTCCCCCGACGGCCGGCAGATCGCCTTCAATTCCGACCGTGGCGGCAGTCAGCAGCTTTATGTCATGGATGCCGACGGCAGCAACGTCCGGCGGATCAGTCATGGCGAGGGCCGGTATGCGACACCGGTCTGGTCGCCGCGCGGTGATCTCCTGGCGTTCACCAAGATCCACGGCGGCAAATTCTTCATCGGCGTGATGCGGCCGGACGGGAGCGGCGAGCGCCTGTTGACCCAGGGCTTTCACGTCGAGGCCCCGACGTGGGCCCCGAACGGGCGGGTGTTGATGTACTTTCGCCGCGAGCCGGTCCGTTCGGACGGCGGCGGCGGTCGGTCGCGGCTGTTCACGATCGACCTGACGGGGCGCAACGAGCGCGAGATCCCGACCCCCCTGGACGCTTCGGATCCGGCTTGGTCTCCCTTGCAACCTTAGAAGGCGCGGCTTATGGTTTTCCAGGATCGTCGGCGCTGCGCCGTCTCAGCGAGGGGCGGCGGCCGAGGTGGCGGAGGGTCGTCCGCGGGACGATCACGTTGCAGGCGCCACCCGTGAACGAAGGTTGCTTGGATCATCGTACCTCTTTGAAGGAGAGCCATATGCGCTTCACTGCGGCCGTCCTGTTCGTGGCGACGATGTTCGTCGTCGCCTGCGAGAGTACCCCCGACGAGACCGGGACTGCCGCCGGTGCCGGGGCGATGGTTCCCCGGGATGCGGTGGTGGTGACCGATCCGCGAATCGATACCGCGGTGCTGAGCCCCGCCCAGGCGGAACAGGAGATGGTCACGATCGGCGATCGCGTCTTCTTCGGATTCGACGAGTACGACTTGACCGGTGACGCGCGGGTCGTTCTCGAGAACCAGGCCGCTCTGCTGGTCAGAAACCCGCCGATCACGGTGGTCATCGAAGGGCATGCCGACGAACGCGGGACCCGCGAGTACAATCTCGCTCTCGGCGAGCGGCGGGCGACGTCGGTCAAGAACTACCTGGTGGCGCTCGGGGTCGATGCGCGGCGGATCCGCACCGTGTCCTACGGAGAGGAGCGACCCGCAGTGATCGGCTCCAACGAGTCCGCCTGGGCAAGGAATCGGCGGGCGGTGACGGTCGTATCGGGCACTCTCGCCGGCAGTTGACGGCGGCAGCGATGACCGGCGCCGGGATGGTGATCGCGGGGCAAGGACAGTCGGTTCGGGCAAGGGAAGGCGGATGAGCGTTCGATTCGCGTTTCCGTTCACGCTCGGCGGCGTTCCGGTGGCTGCGGTTCTCGCGGCTGTCGTTGTGGTTGCTGGCGGCGAGGCCCGGGGGCAGACCGCCGACAGCACCGGCTCGGCCGTTGCACGGCTGGAGGTCCGGCTCGCGGATTTGGAACGGGAGCTGCGCGCAACCACGGGGCGGATCGAAGAAACCAACTTCCGCCTGCGTCAGCTCAGCGAGCGGCTCGACAAGTTGGTCGCGGACGTGGACTACCGCTTGGCCCGGCTCGGCGCCGCGGAGCCGGGTGCGACCGGCGCCCCAGGGCCTGCAGGACCCGATGCGGGGATGCCGTCCCCGCCACCGTTCGTGGACCCGCGAACAGGAGACCCCGGCGCGCCGATGGTGCTCGGCAGACTACCGAGGACCGAACTCGGGCCGCGCCAGGAGGGGAGCCCTCCCCCGGTCGTCGCGCCGCCTCCCGCCGAGGCGCCGGCAGCGGCGGGCGACGTCTTGCCGCGGGGAACGCCACGCGAGCAATACGCCTATGCCTTCGGTCTGATGCGCAAGTCCGACTACGACGAGGCCGAAGCGGTTTTCAAGGCGTTTCTCGACGCCCATCCCGACGATCCGCTGGCCGAGAACGCCCGCTACTGGCTGGGCGAGACGTATTACGTGCGAGGCGACTACGCCCGCGCTGCCGAGACCTTCCTTGACGGTTACCAGCGAAACAAGACCGGCGCCAAGGCCCCGGACGTCCTGTTGAAGCTCGGCATGTCGCTGGCCGCGCTCGGCAAGAACAAGGAGGCCTGCGCCACCTACGGCGAGCTCCGAAAGTCCCTTCCCGATGCGCCCGCCACGGTGCGCGAGAGGACCGACAAGGAGCGACAACGGATCGGGTGTCGGTAGCGCGACGGGCTCGTGACTGGCCTCCGAGACCCCCTCGAAGCCGCGGAGTTCGACGCGGTCATGGCGGCCGTCGGGCCGTTCGAGGCGTCTCCCCACGTGGCGGTCGCGCTCTCCGGCGGTGCGGACAGCATGGCGCTCTGCCTGCTCGCTGCGGATTGGGCGCGGTCGCGCGGCGGACGGGTGACGGCGATCACCGTCGACCATGGACTAAGACCGGACTCGGCCGAGGAAGCGCGCACCGTTGCCGCATGGATGGCCCGACGCGCCATTGCGCATCGCGTTCTGCGCTGGACCGGACCGAAGCCGTCGCACGGCATCCAGGCGGCGGCCCGAGACGCCCGCTATCGACTGCTCGAAACGTGGTGCGGCGAGGCTGGCGTGCTCCATCTGCTGCTCGGTCACCACCGCCGCGATCAGGCGGAAACGGTGCTGATGCGGCTGCGGCGGGGCAGCGGTGTCGCCGGTTTGGCGGCGATGGCGGCGATCCGCGAAACGGCGACCGCGCGGCTGTTGCGACCGTTGCTCGCCGTGCCGCCGGGGCGGCTTCGGGCGGTGCTCGTGGCGCGGAACCAGCCATGGATCGAGGATCCGTCCAATCGCGACCCGATCTATCAGCGGACCCTGGTGCGGAACGCCCTTCCCGGCCTCGCGGTGGCGGGCGTGACCGAGGAGTCGTTGGCGGCGGTCGCGGTGCGCATGGGACGGGCCCGAATGGCGCTGGAGCATGCGGCCGCGGCGCTTCTGTCGCGTTGCGCGCGATTGCATCCCGCCGGCTACGGGTTGCTTGACGATCGTGTTCTCGCCGCCGCCCCGGGCGAGATCGGACTGCGGGCCCTGGCACGCATTCTCGCCTGTGTCGGCGGCAGGGCGTACGAGCCGGCGGCGGAAAAGCTCGAGCGATCGTTCGCGCGATTGATCGTCGAGCGGTCGGCGACCGCGGGCACGCTGGCGGGCTGCCTCTTCCTCCGTCGTCGCGATGGCGGTCTCCTCGTTTGTCGGGAAGAGCGCGGCCTGCCGGTGCCGGTCGCCGTCGAGCCGGGGACGGTGACGACGTGGGATCGCCGGTTCGCCGTCGAGGTCGCGGCGACCGCCACCGCCACCCCCACCGCCACCGGAAAAAGGGCCACGGAACTCCGCCTGGTTCCACTCGGTACGGCCGGCTGGCACGAGGTGACGAGGGCGCCGTCGGGGGTACGCCGCCGGCCGATGCCGCGCGAGGCGGGGGTGGTGCTGCCGGCGCTCGCCGACCGCGAGGGTATTCTCGACGTCGCGCACCTCGGCTATCGGCGGCCGGGGAGCAACCCCGGTGACGGTTCGTTCGCACACGCCGTTTTTCGGCCGCCAACACCAGCGTCGGGTGGAGGACACTTCCTTGCTTGCGGCGGCTGACGTACTATGTATGGGTGTCGTCATCGGAACCGCGTTCCCGGGAGCCGGGTCTGTGCCGGGTTGCACACGGGACTCGGTCGCGCGGTGTTCTGGTGACGGCGTTCCGGGTCCTCGGAACAACAACGGGCGACGGACGTGAACATCAGTAAGAATCTCATGCTGTGGGTGGTCATCGGTCTCCTGGTGTTCGCCCTGTTCAATCTGTTCCAGGGCTCGTCGCCGCGCGGGACGCACCAGATGCTCGCCTACTCCGATTTCGTCGCGCAGATCGAGAGCGGCGAGATTCGGGAGGTGGTCATCAAGGGGCACCAGGTGACCGGCGTGTACCGGGACGGCCGGCCGCTCGCGACCTATGTGCCCAACGATGCCAACCTGATCCCGACGCTGAAGGCACACAACGTGCGGATCACGGCGCAGCCCTCCGACGAGGGGACGCCGACGCTGTGGAGCGTGCTGATCTCCTGGTTCCCGATGTTGCTGCTGATTGGCGTCTGGATCTTCTTCATGCGCCAGATGCAATCCGGCGGCGGAAAGGCGATGGGCTTCGGGAAATCGCGGGCGCGGTTGCTGACCGAGAAGACGGGCCGGGTCACCTTCGAGGACGTCGCCGGCATCGACGAGGCGAAGCAGGAGCTGCAGGAGATCGTCGAGTTTCTCAAGGATCCGCAGAAGTTCCAGCGGCTCGGCGGCAAGATCCCGAAGGGGTGTCTGCTCGTCGGCCCTCCCGGCACCGGCAAGACGCTGCTCGCCCGCGCCATCGCCGGCGAGGCCAATGTGCCGTTCTTCACCATCTCCGG
>JBHJOP010000111.1:0-35350 GCA_050329575.1 Rhodospirillales bacterium
CGGCGGGGTCGCGATCGCCGCCGTGACGCCGTTATGGCTGATCGGCGTCGGCTTCGCCGTCGGCGCCGTGGTCGAACTCGGGCGCCCCCGCAGGCTCGGGTTCATCTGAACCGCGGCCCTGGTTTCACGCCGCGGTTCACGGCCCGCCGGCCGAGTGGAACGAGGAGGAGGTGTCGCGGCAGATCCAGCCGCCACCAAGCACCCGGTCGCCATCGTAGAAAACGCAGGCCTGGCCGGGGGCGACGCCGGCCAGAGGCGCATCGAGGACCACTTCGGCGCCGGTGCCGTTGCGGGGACGGATGCTGGCGGGGACGGGCGTCTGGGTCGAGCGCAGCCTGGCGCGCACGGCGAGGCCGTCCCCGGGCAGCGGGCGGTCGCCGAGCCAGTTGACCTCGCGGAGGGTCAGCCGATCGCGGAGCAGCGCTTCGTGGGGCCCGACCACCACCCGCGCGCTGGCCGGCTCGAGCCCGATCACGTACAGCGGCCGGTCGGCGGCGATGCCGAGGCCGCGGCGCTGGCCGACCGTGAACCGGGCGATGCCGGCGTGGCGACCGAGGATGCGGCCGTCCTGGTCGACGATGTCGCCCGGCTCGAACGCGCCGGGGCGCAAGCGCTCGACGACGCCGGTGTAGCCGCCGGCCGGCACGAAGCAGATGTCCTGGCTGTCCGGCTTCGCCGCCACCGGCAGCCCGAACCGTCGGGCGAGCGCCCGGGTCTCGTCCTTGGCGAGGCTCCCCAGCGGAAAACGCAGGAACGCGAGCTGGGCGCGGGTGGTGGCGAACAGGAAGTAGCTTTGGTCGCGGCCCGGATCGACACCGCGGTGCAGCTCCGGGCCGGCAGCGCCGTCCGCGCGGCGAACATAGTGGCCGGTGGCCAAAGCGTCGGCGCCGAGGTCCTGTGCGGTCGCTAGAAGGTCGCTGAACTTGACCGTCTGGTTGCAGAGCACGCACGGGATCGGCGTCTCGCCGGCGACATAGGCATCGGCAAACGCCTCGATCACCTGATCGCGGAAGCGGTGTTCGTAGTCGAGCACGTAGTGCGGAATGCCGAGCCGGTCGGCGATCCGGCGGGCGTCGTGGATGTCCTGGCCGGCGCAGCAGCTTCCCGGCCGGCCGACCGCGCGGCCGTGGTCGTAGAGCTGCAGGGTGACGCCGACGACGTCGTAGCCCTGGTCGCAGAGCACGGCCGCCGTCACCGCGCTGTCGACGCCGCCGGACATGGCGACGACGACGCGGGTGGCGCCGGCGGGCTTGTCGAAACCGAGGGAGTTCATGGCCGGCAATATGGGGCCCGGACGGCGGCGCTCAAGACGCCGGCGGGTGGAGGCCCATCTCCCAGAACGCCGTCTCCAGGCGGGTGGCCTCGCGAAAGATGGTGGCGAGGGTCTCGAAGCGGCCGGGCCCGCCGCGGCGGGCCATCAGCCGGTCCATCTGGCGCCCGTGCGCCGCCGCGACCTCCTGGTAGTCGTCGGACGCGTACATCTCGATCCACGCCCGATGCGGGTTGTCGTCGATCACCGTCGCCGGGCTGTCGGCGAGCGTGCGCCCGATCTCGGCATAGCCGATGATGCAAGGTGCCAGCGCCACCTGCAGATCGAGCAGGTCGCCGGCGAGCCCTCGCTCCAGCACGTAGCGGGTGTAGGCCATGGTCGCGTCGGCTTCCGGCGCCGCCGCCAGCCCCGCCTCGTCGAGGCCCCACTCGGCGCAATAGGCGATGTGCAGCCCCATTTCCCGGTCGACGATGGCCGCGAGGCCACCGGCGGCGGCGCGGATGTCGTCCAGGCGATCGGCCTTGAACGCGGCGAGGCCGAAGGCGCGCGCGAAATGGATCAGGAACAGGTAGTCCTGGACGAGATAGTGGCGGAAACAGGCGGCCGGCAGGCTGCCGTCGGCGAGGCCGCGGACGAAGGCGTGGCCGACATACGCCCGCCACTCGCCGGCACACGCCGAACGCAGCCGGTCGAACAGCGGCTCCTCGCCGACGGCGGTCACTCGCGCTCGTCGAGCCAGGCCATCTGGATCGCCTCCAGGATCTTCTCGTTGGACTTCTGCGGGTCGTCGTCGAAGCCGGGGAGCTGCTGCACCCACCGCCACAGATCGGTGAACCGCAGGTTGACGACGTCGACGTCCGGATGCGCCTCTTCGAGGGCGATGGCGACATCCTGCACGTCGGTCCAGCGCAGGCCCATGGTCGGTCTCCTTGGTTGAGAACGGGGGATCCCGTCGCCGCCGCTCAGCGGTCGACCATCATGTTGCGGGTGGCTGCCGGCAGGGTGACGGTCAGCCCATCGAGCTCCTCGGTGATCTTGATCTGGCAGCCGAGGCGCGAGGTGTGGGTGAGGCCGAAGGCGAGATCGAGCATGTCTTCCTCCTCCTCGCTGGGCTGGTCGAGCTCGTCGTACCACGCGGGGTCGACGATGACGTGGCAGGTCGAGCAGGCGAGCGAGCCCTCGCAAGCGCCCTCGAGATCGATGCCGTTGCGGTGCGCGATCTCCAGAACCGACAGCCCCAGCGGGGCATCCACCTCCTTCCGGGTTTTTCCGTCGGCGGACACGAACGTCATTTTCGGCATCTCTGCGTGTTCTCCTGGCGTCATCGGGTTGCGGGTCGGTCGGGTCCCGAACCGGCGTCCTCGAATTCCCGCACGTCGTGGCCGCGCAGGGCAGCTCGGATACCGCGGTCCATGCGCCGTTCGGCGAAACCGAGGGTGGCGTTGTCCAGGGCTTCGACGACGGCGGTGATGGCGTCGCGGTCGTCGCCGGCGACGGCGCGGTCGAGCGCCGCCATTGCCTCCCGGATCGACGCCTCCTCGCCGGCCACGAGCAGGTCGCCGTCGGCGGTCAGCGCCGATGCCACCGCACCCAGCACGCGCCTCGCCTCGACCCGGGCCTCGGTGAGGATGCGCCGTGTCATGTCCTCGGCGGCGTGGGCCATGCTGTCGTAAAGCATCTTCGCCATCTCGTCCTCGCCGAGGCCGTAGGACGGCTTGACCGCAATGCGTTGTTCGACGCCGGTGACTTGCTCTCGGGCCGAGACGGTGAGCAGGCCGTCGGCGTCGACCGTGAAGCTCACCTGGATGCGGGCGGCCCCGGCGGTCATCGGCGGGATGCCGTGCAGCTCGAAGCGGGCGAGCGAGCGACACTGGTCGGCGAGTTCCCGCTCGCCCTGCAACACGTGGATCGCCATCGCCGACTGGCCGTCCTGGTAGGTGGTGAACTCCTGGGCGCGGGCGACCGGGATCGGCGTGTTGCGGGGAATGATCTTCTCGACGAGGCCGCCCATGGTTTCGATGCCGAGGCTGAGCGGGGTGACGTCGAGCAGCAGCGTGTCGGAGCCGACGGTCAACGCCTCCGCCTGCAGGGCGGCGCCGACGGCGACCACCAGGTCGGGGTCGATGTGGGCGAGCGGCTCGCGGCCGAACAACCCGGCGACCCGGCGGCGGACCAGCGGCACCCTTGTCGAGCCGCCGACCAGCACCACGCCGTCGACCGCCGCGGCATCGAGGCCGGCGTCGTCGAGGACGCCGCGACAGACCCGCAGGGTGCGATCGACCAGTGGGGCGATCAGCGCCTCCAGCCCCTCGCGGTCGAGCGCATGCAGGGACGCCTTGCCGTCGACCTCGATCGCCCATTCGCCGGCCTCCTGGCGGCTCAGGCACTCCTTGGCGAGGCGGGCCGAGACCAGCGCCAGCTTGACCTCGGAGCTCGACAGGGTCGCCTCGCCGAGGCGGGCGCCCCGCTCGGCGAGGAAATGTTCGGCCACCGCGTGGTCGAAGTCGTCGCCGCCGAGCGCCGAGTCGCCGCCTGTCGCCAGCACCTGGAACACGCCTTTCTGCAGGCGCAACAGCGAAATGTCGAAGGTGCCGCCGCCGAGATCGTAGATCGCGTAGATCCCTTCCGCGCCCTCGTCGAGGCCGTAGGCGAGGGCGGCGGCGGTCGGCTCGTTGACCAGCCGCAGCACCTCGAGACCGGCGAGGCGGGCCGCGTCCTTGGTGGCGGTGCGGGCGGCGTCGTCGAAGTAGGCCGGCACCGTCACCACGGCGCGGGTCACCGGGCGCCCGAGGTGCTCCTCGGCCCGGCCTTTCAGCGCCTTGAGGATCTCGGCCGAGATTTCGACCGGCGTCAGGCGGTGACCGGCCACCGACAGCCGCACCATCGCCGAGGCGCCGTCGGCAGGCGCCGCGACGTCGTAGGGCAGGGTGCCGCCGAGCGCCTTGATGTCCTCGATGCCGCGGCCCATCAGCCGCTTCACCGAACCGACCACCGCCTCCGGCCGGTCGAGCATCAGCCGTCGGGCGAGATCGCCGACGATCGCCGATCCGTCCGGCGCGTAGGCGACCACCGACGGCACCAGGGCTTTTCCGGTGTCGTCGCGCAGCACCTCGACGGTGCCGTCGGCGCTGACCGCGACCACCGAGTTGGTGGTGCCGAGATCGATGCCGATCGCCCGCGACGCCTCGGCGTCGTGCGGCCGTGGGGTTTCGCCCGGCTCGTGGATCTGCAGCACCTGCACCGCGCCTACTCCCCGTCGGCCAGGCGGCCGCGCCGCAGGCGACATTCGTCGACCAGCTTGCGCAGGTACTTGAGGCGGGTGGTCAGCCGACAGGCCGCCTCGAGATCGTCGTCGGCGAAGGCCGCCGACAGGGCGCGCACGCAGACGTCGACGTCGTGGGCCGCTTGCCGCGCCAGGACGGCCACCTCGGCGGCGGTCTCCGCCTCCGCCAACGCCTGGCGCAGCTCCATCGCCTCGTTCAACAGCTCCTGGTCGTTGACCAGATTGCAGCCCTCCTGGAGCACGCCCGCTCCCTTGAGGTGGACCAGGTAGTCGGCCCGCCGCAACGGATCCTTCAGCGTCTCGTAGGCCTCGTTGAGGCAGACCGCCTGGCGCTGCGACAGCGCGCGCTCGCGGGGGCTGCGGGTTGCGAAGCGGTCGGGATGGAGCAGGCGCTGGCCGTCGAAGTAGCGCCGATCCAGCGTCGCGACGTCGATGTCGAAACCGACGGCGAGGGCGAGGCGGGCGAAGTGATCGGCGCGGCCGGGCGGCTGGACGGCGCCACAGATCGGGCAGAACAGCGCCGTCCCGTCGACCGGTCCGCGGCAGGACCAGCAACTGGCGGCACGACCGGTGTCGGCCGTCTCGTCCGATCGGAGATCCGATTGCTGTCGCATGTCGGTCGTCGCTTCGGTCCTTGTTGGGGTCGATCCCCCTCTGGCCGTCCCCGCATCGCGGCGGGGACGGCGGGAGGCGCCCGGTCGGCGGCGGTGGGGCGAACCCGATCAGACGTGGAACGACTCGCCGCAGCCGCAGCGTCCCTTCTCGTTGGGATTGCGGAACACGAACCCGGATTCGAGCTTGCCTTCCACGTAGTCCATCTCGGTGCCGAGGATGAACATCGTGGCCTTGGGGTCGATCAGGATGGTGACGCCGTCCGCCTCCACCACCTCGTCGAACGGTGCCTTCTCGTCGGCGAACTCGAGGGTGTAGGACAGGCCCGAGCAGCCCTTGGTCCGGATGCCGACGCGGACGCCGACCGCCGGCTTGCCGCGCCCGGCGAGCAGCGCCCTGACGCGATCGACGGCGGTGGGCGTCACGGTGATCGGTTGCGCAAGCGGCGCCATGGGTCGTCGTTCTCCTCTTCCGGTCGACGGGATGCGGCCGGCGGACGGCTATTCCGCAGCCGCTTTCTTGCCCACGCCATGCTTGGTTCGATAGTCGGCGACCGCCGCCTTGATAGCATCCTCGGCGAGCACCGAACAATGGATCTTGACCGGCGGCAACGCCAGGTGCTCGGCGATCTGGGTGTTCCGGATCGTCGCCGCCTCGTCGAGCGACTTGCCCTTCACCCACTCGGTGACGAGCGAACTCGACGCGATCGCCGAGCCGCAACCGAAGGTCTTGAACTTGGCGTCGTGGATGATGCCGTCGTCGCCGACCTTGATCTGCAGCTTCATCACGTCGCCGCAGGCCGGCGCTCCGACCAGCCCGGTGCCGACGGCATCGTCGCTCTTGTCGAAGGCGCCGACGTTGCGGGGGTTCTCGTAGTGGTCGACCACCTTGTTGCTGTAGGCCATGTTCTTGCTCCTCTGTTCGTCCGTTGGCTCGATCGGGAAGGCGCGGTCAATGCGCCGCCCATTCGATGGATTTCAGATCGATTCCTTCCTGGGCCATCTCCCACAGCGGGCTCATCTGGCGAAGCCGATCAACCTCGCCGACGATCCGCTCGACCGCATAGTCCACTTCTTCTTCGGTGGTGTAGCGCCCGAAGCCGATCCTGAGGCTGGTGTGCGCGAGCTCGACATCGACGCCGAGGGCACGCAGCACGTAGGACGGCTCCAGCGATGCCGAGGTGCACGCCGACCCCGACGAGACCGCCAGGTCCTTGATGCCCATCATCAGCCCCTCGCCTTCGACGTAGGCGAAACTCAGATTGAGGTTGCCGGGAATCCGGTTCTCCAGATCGCCGTTGAGATAGACGTCCGGCAGCTGGTCCATGATGCCCTTGTAGAAGCGGTCGCGGAGCCGGTGCAGGCGCTCGGCTTCCGCCCCCATCTCGACTTCGGCGATGCGGCATGCTTCCCCCAGCCCGACGCACAGCGGCGCCGGCAGGGTGCCGGAGCGCATGCCCCGCTCCTGGCCGCCGCCACTGATCAGCGCCTCCAGCCGCACTCGTGGCCGCCGGCGCACGTAGAGGGCGCCTATTCCCTTCGGTCCGTAGATCTTGTGGCCGGAAATGCTCATCAGGTCGATGTTCATGGCCTCGACGTCGAGCGGGATCTTGCCGACCGCCTGGGCGGCGTCGGTGTGGAAGAACACCTTGCGGGCGCGGCAGAGCGCGCCGATCTCGGCGAGCGGCTGGATGACGCCGATCTCGTTGTGGACGGCCATGATCGACACCATCACCGTCTTGTCGGTGATCGCCGCCCGCAACCGCTCGAGATCGATCAGGCCGTTGGCCTCGACCGGCAGGTAGCTCACCTCGAACCCCTCCAGCTCGAGGTGGCGACAGCTGTCGAGCACGCATTTGTGTTCGGTCACGCAGGTCACGATGTGGTTCTTGCGGTCCTTGTAGAACCGGGCGACGCCTTTCAGCGCGAGGTTGTTGGATTCGGTGGCGCCGGAGGTGAAGATGATCTCCTTGGCATTGGCGCCGATCAGGTGCGCGATCTGCTCGCGGGCGCGTTCCACGGCCTCTTCGGCCTGCCAACCGTAGGCATGGCTGCGCGAGTGCGGGTTGCCGAACACGTCGGTGAAGTAGGGCAGCATCGCCTCGACGACGCGGCGATCGGTCGGGGTCGTCGCCTGATAGTCGAGATACACCGGTGCCTGGGCGTTCGGGGGTCGCCGGTCGGTGGTCGCCAGTCCTGTGAAGTCGTTCATTGTCCTACCTTCCTGCCGTCTTGATTTGCCTGTCGGCCCCTCGTCAAGCCGCCGGTGCCCGTGCGCGCGCATCGCATCCGAGGCGGGTGTAGATCCCACCCCACGCCTCGAGCAGGCGATCGACGTCGTCCTCGACGCTGGTCCAGCCGAAGCTCACCCGCAGCGCCGACGCGGCGAGCGTTTCGTCCACGTTCATGGCGCGCAGCACGGCGCTCGCCACCACCTTGCCCGACGAGCAGGCGGCGCCGGCACTGACCGAGATGCCGGCGAGATCGAGCGCCATCACCTGGGTCTCGGCGGCGACCCCGGGCATGGCGACGCAACTGGTGTTGGGCAGCCGGGCGGCTCCCTCACCGAAGATCGCCGCCGCGGGGGCCAGCTCGCGCGCGCCTCGTTCCCATCGATCGCGAAGCCGGGCCAGCCGAGCGCCGTCGGCGGCCGCCGTGGCCGCTTCCGCGGCGGCCCCGAACCCGGCGATGCCGGACACGTTCTCCGTTCCCGGCCGCCGTCCTCGCTCCTGACCGCCGCCACGGCGCTGCGGTGCCAGCGCCACCCCGTCCTCGACGATCAGCGCGCCGACCCCCGCCGGACCGCCGATCTTGTGGGCCGACAGCGCCAGCAGGTGGACGCCGAGGTGCCGGACATCGACGGCCACCTTTCCCGCCGCCTGCACCGCGTCGCAGTGGACGAGCGCGCCGAAGCGCCGTGCCACCGCCGCCAC
The DNA here is from genome assembly GCA_050329575.1 of Rhodospirillales bacterium. Lineage (GTDB taxonomy): Bacteria > Pseudomonadota > Alphaproteobacteria > Rhodospirillales > Defluviicoccaceae > JAUXFS01. Next base: position 8,098 of record JBHJOP010000111.1, read on the forward strand.
CGCTGCGACCGGCTGCAGGACGCCGGTCTCGTTGTTGGCCAGCATCACCGACACCAGCGCCGGCACCGCCGTCGAGGCCAGCATCGCCGCCAGCGCTTCGAGATCGACGACGCCATCGCCGTCGACGGGGAGGACCTCGGCGGTTTCGACCGCATCGCGGACAGAGGCGTGCTCGACCGCGGACACCAGCACGCGCGGACGGCCGGTGCTCCGCAGCGCCAGCGCGTTGGCCTCGGTGCCGCCGCTGGTGAACACGACCGCCTCCGGTGCGGCCCCGACCAGGGCGGCGACCCGCTCGCGCGCGTCCTCCACCAGCCGTCGCACCAGGCGTCCGTGACGGTGCACCGACGACGGATTGCCGGTCGACGCCAGCGCGGCCATCACCGCCGCGGCCGCCTGCGGCCGCACCGGCGTGGTGGCGTTGTGATCGATGTAGACGGCGTGCGCCATGGGGCCGGTGTTCCGATCGGGGCGGGCGGCGCGCTAGCGCCCCGCCGCGGCCGTCAGCTCGGGCCGCCCGTGGCTGAAGAGCAACCGACTGGTTCCCAGCACCCGGCGCTCGCAAACGTCGCCGAGGGTGATCGAGCTGAGATAGAGGTAGATCTGGTTGCCCAGTTCCTCCCAGAGGTCATGGGTGAGGCACCGGCCCCGGCTGGTGTGACACCCGGTGGGCGATCCCGGCGTGCAGCGGGTCGCCTTGATCGGCTCGTCGACGGCGAGGATGATGTCGGCGATTCTCATCTCGTCCGTGCTGCGGGCCATCAGGTATCCGCCGCCGGGACCGCGCACGCTGTTGACGAGACCGCCGCGGCGCAGCCCGCCGAACAACTGCTCGAGGTAGGAGAGCGAGATCTCCTGCCGTTCGGCGATGTCGGCGAGCGCCACCGGCTTGCCGTTGCTGTGGTGGGCGAGGTCGGCCATCGCCATGACGGCGTAACGCCCCTTGGTGCTCAGTTTCACTGCCGTTCTCCTTATCTACTGGTTCTCTCCCGACCGCGTCGGTGCCTCTCCTCACTCTCTCTCTGCGACACGCTCTGCGACACGCGGCCGATGCCCGCGATCGCCGATCGTCTTCTCACGTTCCCGTGCGCTTCGCGTCCTCGCAGCCGTCGGCCTCGACGTCGCGAAGACGATCCTCCAGGTCCTCGGTCCGCCCGAGCAGGGCCGCCACCTGCGCGCGCAGGCCCTCGATACTGGCCAGGACCGGGTCCGGGCACCCTTCCAGCGGCGTGCCGTAGGCGACGAACTGTCCCATCGCCGTCCGATCCCTCGGCATCACGACATGGGCCGGGATGCCGACCGCCGTGACCCCGGCGGGCACGTCCTTCGACACCACGGCGTTGGCGCCGACGCGGGCGCCCGCACCGATGGTGATCGGGCCGAGGATCTGCGCCCCCGCGCCGACGATGACGTCGTTCATCAGGGTCGGATGGCGCTTGACCTCGGCCTGGGAGCGGGAATCGACCGCAGGGGCGATGCCGCCGAGGGTGACCCCCTGATAAAGGGTCACGTCGTCGCCGATCTCCGAGGTCTCGCCGATGACGAGGCCGTAGCCGTGGTCGATCACCAGCCGCCGGCCGAGGGTCGCACCGGGGTGGATTTCGATTCCGGTCAGAAACCGGCCGATGTGGGACACCAGCCGGCCGAACAGGCGGAAGCCGCGCTTCCACGCGGCGTGGGCGAGCCGGTGCACGAGGATCGCGTGGAGCCCCGGGTAGCACAGCATGATCTCGACATGCGAGCGCGCCGCCGGATCGCGCGCCATGAACGCCTGGATGTCTTCCCTGATACGCTCGAAAGCCATGTCTTCCTCAATCTCCTTGAAAACCGCATGCGCGACTATATTTTGTATGGCCTTTCGCGAGTTCTAACCAGCCGACGACTCTCAGGGTGCGGCACATCCTAGCCAAGCGCTGTCGAGCGGAATATATGATGTCCGAGTAAATTGATCAAGAATATCCAGCGAGATTCTCTCAGGCCGACGGCGGATCGCCACAGATGTGCTAAGGGCTCTGTGCGGGAAGAGGGACGGCTGGCCAGGATGCGGTCGGGAGCCAATGCCGGAAGTCATCTTTAGCGGCACCGAGGGTCGCCTCGAGGGTCGCTACCATCATTCGAAGCGTCCGGGCGCCCCGATCGCTTTGACGTTGCACCCCCATCCGCTGCATGGCGGCACGATGAACAACCGCATCGTGTTCGTCATGTTCCAGGCGTTCCAGCGCCGTGGCTTCTCGGTGCTGCGCTTCAACTTCCGCGGGGTCGGTCGCTCGCAGGGGCGCTACGACAACGGCCAGGGCGAACTCAGCGACGCCGCCTCGGCGCTGGACTGGCTGCAGAGCATCAACCCGAACGCCTCGCGCTGCTGGATCGGCGGCTATTCGTTCGGCGCCTGGATCGGCATGCAGTTGATGATGCGCCGGCCGGAGATCGGCGGCTTCGTGTCGGTGGCCCCGCCGGCCAACTCGCTGGACTTTTCTTTCCTCGCCCCGTGTCCGTCGTCGGGCCTGATCGTTCACGGCACCGAAGACGAGCTGGTGCCGGCGGCGGCGGTCGCCAAGCTCGCCAACAAGCTGAACCACCAGAAGGGCATCAGCATCGACTATCGCAAGATCGTCGGTGCCGACCACCTGTTTTCCGGCCACATCCCCGAGGTCGCGAGCGCGGTCGAGGAGTATCTCGACAGGGCGCTCGCGGCGGCGACCTGAGGGATGCCGTGCTTCCTCTCCCGACCGCTTCGACCGAGGGCCTTGCTCCCCGCGGCGGCGGTGTTTAAGGTGCGGCCATGCGGCGATTGATGCTGATAGCGGTCCTGTTGGCGACCGGCGGCTGTGCGGAAGCGTTCCGCGGGCCGCAGGTCGTCTCGTTCGAGGATCAGTCCTTCTATGTCCGCTCGGTTCCGGTGCTGACCGCGGCGGACACCGCCGAGCGTCTGCCGGCCGAGATCTGCGGGCGGGTCGGCAAGGTTCCGGCCGCGCGCGGCACCGACCAGGTCTACCTGTTCGACATCGCGTACGCGGCCTACCGGTGTGTCCCGGGGCCGACCGACCGACCCGCCGCGTCGTCTTGAACCCGGCCCCTCTCGTGCCGTCGATCGCGGCGGCCGTGCGCTTTCGGTTGCAATCTCCCGTCGCGTTCTTGCGAGCGTTCTGCTATGTTGAAGATGGAGGGAAACAACCGGATCGGGGTGCCGGTTGTCAGTGTGGAGAGCCGCTCGACCGAGGGCGGCGAAGCGGAGCGGACAGGAACGTGCGTGGCATCGTCGCCGGCGTGGGGAATGATCGCGGCGCCCGAAATGCCGCCGGAAATGCCGCCGGCGCGGCGACGGGACTCTTCGTCGCGTTCGCGGTCGTGTTCGGCGGCGGCGGCGTCGCGGCGGCGGGGTCCAACGAGGTCGGCATCGGCGGCGGCCTCTCGCTGGGCGTGTCCGGCGGGGCGCTGCCCCACGGGACGCCTGCGACGTCGGCGGGGTCCGGTTGGCGCCCGGCGACGGGCGAACGGCGGACGGTCGCGCCGGGGCTGGAGTTGCGAAGCGATCTGGTGCCGAGCGTGACGTTCCAGGCCGGCCCGCTGATCTCCCTGCCGGCGGCCGGCGCCGCGGCGCGTCCCCCCCTCGTGGGCGGTTTCGCCGGCATGGTGTTCAACGACGGGACGCTGCCGGGTGCGACGATCGGTGTCGACCTGCAGGGGATGCAACGCGGCCCCGACGGCGGGACGAGGTTCGAGGTCGGTGCCGCCTACGCCGCGCCGGTCACCGAGGCGTGGCAGTTCTCGGCACGGCTGTCGTCGGGCTTCGCCAGCGACGCCGCGACCGGCTTGGCGGGGGGCGGGTCTCGCGGCGGCCTCGACGCGCCGGACGGCGAATCCGGGTTCAGGGATGTCGGATTGGGGGTCGGCCTCGACTACGACTTCGCCGACCGCTGGCGGCTGGAAACCAGCCTCGGCTACACCCGCCTGATCGGCGATCCTCACCGGCGTTCCGTGGCCGACGAAGAGGCGCGGACCCACCAGTTCTTCGGCGGCGTCGTCGTCAACTACCGCTTCTGAGCCCGCACCGCCGCCGGCACCCACCGCCGGCGCGCCTCCGGAACGACCGTTCCCGGCCGCGGGCCGTCCCGCCCGCCGCGGGCCGGACATGATGACGTTTCGTGTCCTCGGCGGGCCGTTTCGACGACGTTCGTTGCGCCCCCGTGGCGCTTAAGGCGTCGATTCAAAACGAAACCCGTGGGCACCGAACGATCTTGTACGCGAAAGGACACAAAAGTACACATTTGTTCCGGTCAAGTCCTTGATTTTCCACGAAACCGGTTGTCCAAGCGTGTACACAAAAGTACACATCGATTCCGCGGAGCGCTTTGAAACAAAAGCATTTTCCCGCTACATAGAAGTCAGCATCCTCGCCGTTCCGGCGCGTCCTTGGGAGCCTCGCCGCGCCCCCGCCCTCCGCCGCGCCACCCCGCACCGCGACGCGCTTCTCCGCCCGACGCGCGGTCGCGGTCGCGGTCACCCCGTCCACGATGTCGAAGAGCTTTTTTCCCGAGGATAGGCGATTGTTGGTGCGAAGTAAAGGAAAAAATTCCTTGTATCGGCGCCGAGCCGAGCCGACCTCGCGGCGCCGGGTGGAGATCGCCCGAGAACACCCGCCCGCGAACGCGCCGGAAAACGGCAGCGCGCCGAGGATGGCGTTGCGACGGCAGACCCAGGGGAGCGTTTCGCTCTTCTCCGGCGGAATCTCCGGTTCGCCATGCCGTCGGTTGCGACTGCGGCGCGGGGCCCGCAAATCCAGTGCATGTGACCCGTTGCCGACCCGAGCCGGCATCAGTGATAGTCTCTCGCGTCCGTCCGCCGGCGTAGATCGCCGACCTCCCTGGAGGGGAGGCGTTCCGACGCAGATAGCCAGGAGGAGCCATTCGCTTTGCCGCGATGTGGCACCATTACCGCACAGAGTGTGAACAAGGAGGTCACGATCGGAATACCAGTTGGCTTCTCTAACTCGCCTTGTGTTTTTGCCCATCAAACGACATCATCCGTAACTCTTGGACCCAATTTTTGGGTTAGACAGCATGATTGACCAGCAGAGCGCATTCTTCGCATATCCCGCAAGGTCAGACGAGCTTGTTCAAACGATCAACACTGCGATCGAAAAGCAAAATCGGCTAAGCAGCAAAGCCGTTCTCACTCCATGGCAAGCAAATGATGTCACCGGCATCCAGATTACGACACCGATATTCGAGAAAATCTCCTCCAGTCTCTATGTTGCAGCAGACATTACGTTTCTTAATGAGAATGTTTCTTTTGAGATAGGATATGCAATTGGAAAGGGAAAACGCTGCCTTTTATTTCGAAACAGTGCCATCGACGGAGACAGGGATCTCGCCGCGAAGGTAGGTATTTTTGACACTCTGGGTTACGAGGAGTATTCAAACTCAGACGAGCTCGCACAAAGGCTGACGGCGAGAGAGGACTTCAAACCCCTCTTATTTAGCCTCCGGATCAATCACAATTCCCCGGTGTATATCATCGAGCCGCCCAAGCGCAGCGAAGCATTCGGTTTACTGGTTTCTCGCGTGAAGAAGGCTCGTTGGATGTATCGAAGTTTCAGTCCAAGTGAGGACGTTCGACTTTCCGCGATGGATGCGATCCGGCATGTAACCCAGTCCGCCGGGGTCATCAGTCCTCTTCTCCAAGACGACGCAGTCGGTCAACACGAACATAACATTCGCGCGATGTTCGTGGCGGGACTTTCCGTCGCACTCGACATCCCCACTCTCATTATCCATCAAGCTGACTATAGCCCGCCGATGGATGTACTAGATCTTACGAAGAAATACAGTCTCCCAGACGACATCCGCGATATCGTTCAGGACTTTTCTCTGGATATAACCGCATACACGCAGCGTGATGAACCGACCGTCGAAGCCCAACAAAGCATTCTAACCACTCTTAGAATTGGCGATCCGTCTGCAGAAAACGAAATGAGCACCCTCTCAGATTACTATCTTGCTACAGATGATTTCCAGCGCACTCTGCGGGGTGAAGTCAATCTTGTTGTGGGGCGCAAAGGTTCAGGAAAGACCGCTCTATTTGTACAATTGAGAAACGCAAAGAGAGCGAATCGCCAGAACATTGTGGTCGACCTCAAGCCAGAAGGCTACCAACTAGTCAAGCTAAAAGAGCGTGTTTTGGACTTTCTCACTGCGGGCTCTCAACAGCATTTGATAACAGCATTCTGGGAATATTTATTATTATTGGAAATAACTTACAAAGTGCTCGAAAAAGATCGGCAGTTACATACTAGAGACCATAGGCTTACCGGAAAATATCAACGCCTAAAGGACATCTATGGAACCGCAGACTTGGTAGGCGAGGGCGATTTCTCTGAACGTCTTTTGGCCCTATCCAGAGTTCTCACGGATGATTACCGGTCGCGATTTCCCGGTGAGAGCGAAGTAAATATAACTACAGATCAAATCACTGAAATTCTCTACAAACATGATATTAAAGCACTATTCTATTATCTTTGTGATTATCTTTGCTTCAAACGCGAAGTATGGCTTTTATTTGACAACATCGACAAAGGATGGAGCGTTGAGGGCGTCAGCGAGACTGACATATTCGTGCTCCGCTGTCTGATAAATGCGAGCCGCAAGCTCGAACGAGATTTGAGAAAGAAGGATATTGACTTCCATTCTGTTGTATTTATTCGGGACGATGTGTACGCGTTACTCACACAAGGTTCGGCGGACTACGGAAAAGAAATGCGCGCATCGCTCGATTGGTCTGACAAAGATCTGCTCGCAGAACTATTGAAGCGGCGCATCGCACATTCATTGGGTGAGGATCAGACCATCAGCTTGTCAATGATTTGGCCCCGAATTGCAGCCTCACATTACCGTGGCGATACTTCAATTGAGCACATGATCGAGCGCAGCCTCATGAGGCCACGTAATCTGCTCAAGATTTTTCGATACAGCCTTGGTTTTGCAATAAATCTGGGTCACGAAAAAATTGGCGTTGAGGATATAAAAAGGGGGCTTGAGACTTACTCACAGGACGTGGTTACCGAGGTCGACAGAGAACTTTCGGACGTTTTTTACAAAGCGAAGAATCTGATTTACGAATTTTCCGAAGAAGAGTCGGAATTTAACCACGAGGAGATCAGTACCCTCATCAAGCTTTTTGGTCTTGCGGATGACGATGTAAATAAAGTTATTTCCTTCTTTCTTTATTATGGCGTCTTGGGTGTGCAGAAGGGATTAGAGGCCCCGGTATACATATTTGATGTCAAATACAATATTGAAATACTTCGTGTGCGGATCAGAAAGTGGGGCGCTTCGACAAGGTACGTCGTCAACCCAGCTCTTTGGCCTGCCCTAAATGTCAAATCTGACAGACACGTTAAATTAGGCTAACAGCCCGTTGACGAAGTCGCGCCTATGGGGTGCGTACCCTTTGCCCCCCTACCGTGATCCTTTGCCCCGAGCGCTTGTTGGTCCGACGACGCCTGCATCATGCCACCCCCCTCACCGCCGCGCCTCGACCCCGAGGTCGATGCCGGAGGGGCGCTGGAGGTGGGCGATGACGGCGAGGAGGGTGCGGGCCGGGGGTGCCGCGGGGGCCGAACATGCGCATCCGGCTCTTCGGCGGGGTGCCGACGGCCCGTCCGAGGGTTTCGAAGCCGTTCGTCGCGTTGATGTCGTCGCGCAGGATCGGCTTGCCGGCATCGACTCCGCCGGCGAGCAGGCACTGCACGCCTTCCCGCAGCGGCGCTTCCCGGAACGCCGGGTCGCTGCGGACCCGTCCCTGGACGGTGTCGTCGAACCGACGCCCGGTCATGCCGCCGACACGCCGGCGTTGTCGGTTCGGCGGCGGACGGCACGCCTTGCCGCTTGCGGATCGGTGGCGATGACGCGGAGATAGTTCTCGGCCGCCCGGTCCGGTCGGGTTCGATGCTGCTCCCAATCGCGCAGCGTCCCCAGCGGGAGGGCGAAGGTCCGGGCGAACTCCTCCTGGGTCAGGCCCGTCGCCTCGCGCACCGTCTTGGCGTCGATCACGGGGCGCAGTTCGGCCCGTTCCTCCGCGGTGAGCGGCGGCGCGTCCGGATCGGTCCGGGCGGCGGCGTCGATCTCCTGTTCCGTCATCGCGTCGATGCGCGCCCAGTCGGTGTCGTCACGGGGCGGGTGCGCGGGATCATAAGCGAACCGCTTCATACGCTTTTCGTTCATCTCGGTTGGCCCTCCGGGCCCAGTACCAACGCTCACTGATAGTGACCCATTGTGACGCCCTGTCGGGCCTTCCGGCCAGGAATGGGTCGCGAGGTGATGCTGGAGCATCACGAGCGGCGCAGGACGCCGTCCGGAAGACCCGACAGGGCACCCTGCGGGTCGTGTTTCCAACCCGTTCGGGGCGTCGCGGACGCTTGCCGATGGGTTCGCATCGCCTTCGCATCCGCTCCTGCCGAGCGGGCTGGAAACGCGATCACAATGGGTCACTATCAGTGAGCGTCGGTACAAATCAGTCGGATCACATCTCCGCGTCTGGTGGAGACCACGAACAGGACACGCCCGGCGCTTGTCCCGACGACCTGGATGCGGTCCTCGCCGTAGTCCCGGCGATCGTCGACGCGTTCGATCCTGCGTGGATCTTCGAACACGGCGAGGGCCGCGACGAAGCCGACACCGTGTTTGCGAGCCTTGTGGTGCGCCTTGTTCTCGTCCCACTCGAACACCGAGCCCACCATGGTTAAAGAGTACGGGTTTTCCGTAGTTCTGTCCAGCGTGCGTCGTTCTTCGTGCGTCCTTCTCCGGATTGCCGCGGCGCCGCGATCGTCGCAAGGACCCGGTGGCGGCACACGCGCATGGGGGACGGACGCCGGGATCTATCCTGGGACGAACCCTCTGCATCCGCTGCAACTAAAAAGTGGATTGCGCGAGGGCGCGAAGCGTGCGTTGTTTCGGGGCCGTCCGGGGCCGTCGTCCCGAGCGAACCTGTTGATTTCATGAGCGTTCGAGGAGGTTGGCGATGACCGCGTTTTCCCGGTTCGTGCGCATCGACGTGCCCGCCGGTCTCGTCTGCGAGGCGTCGGGCAGGAACCCGAGGTTCGAGATCGCCTTCGGCGCCGACGGCGAGATCCCGTTCCCGCAGGTGATCGTCCACGCCGCCGGCCGCCAGCACCTGATCAACGGCGAGGCCATCCGCGCCGTTCCCGCCCTGGAGGCGGCGGCCGAGTACGTGGCCGAGATCCCCGCCGGCCTGACCGGGCCGGGCGAGGTGACCGTCCAGGTCGAGGGCTGCCGCAAGGCCGACATCGGCCGCGCCGAGGGCGGCGACTGGATCAAGGAATTCCGCACCGTGCGGCTGACCGCCGCGACCCGACCGGCGCCCCGGGCCGAGGTGGTGTCCGGTGCCGAGGTCAAGCTCTACTTCGGCATCCACAAGCACATGCATCAGCCCTACTACGACGCCACCGATCCCGCCTACTGGGACGGCGAGAAGGACGGCATCTTCGGCTCGCGCGGCGGCAACTACACCGATTTCGTGCCGGCCGCGGTGCGCCAGTACGTCTCGGGCGGCCTGCCCCACGGCGGGCTGTCGACCAGCTGGAGCGGCTCCTTGATCGAACAGCTCGACCGGTGCGGCCGCGAAGGCTTGTGCGGCGGCCGCTTCGCCGGCTGGAGCCGGTCGCTGCACGCCACCGCCGGCGAGGCCACCGTGCTCGGCAACCCTCGCATCGACTTCACCGCGTTCGGCTTCCACCACCCGCTGATGGCGCTGATCCCGGAGCGCGACATCGTCAAGCAGATCGAATGGCACCGGCGGATCGTCAAGGAGGCCTTCGGCGTCGAGGCGTCGACGATCCTGTTCCCGCCGGAGACCGCCTTTCATGTCCGCATGATTCCGGCGCTGATCGAGGCCGGCATCAAGGCGGTGATCTACGATTCGATCCATCGCTTCCGGGCCTGCAGGGACTATCCCTACGCCGGCCCCAACGAGGGCATGCTGCCGCCGAACCCGGCCGATCAGGTCAACCCGCCGGTCGACGACTGGCTGCAACTCCACAACATCTGGGCCGGATCGAAGATCTCGCCGTCGCTGCTGAAGCCGGAGTACGTCGCCTACGAGGATCCCCACGGCAACGTCCACAAGCTGATCGCGGTGCCGGCCGAACGCTACATCGGCAACGAGGACGCGCGCGGCGGCTTCGGGGCGCTCCAGTACGGGGATGTGCTGGGCCAGGTCTACGATCGTCTCGTCGCCACCGGCGGCTTCGATCCGGAGCATCCGCCGTTCTTCCTGCTGCACTCCGACGGCGACAATCACGGCGGCGGTGCCGACAGCTACTACCACCACAACACCGGCCGGATGGTGGAATGGCTCAACCAGGATCCGCGCTTCGAGCTGACCACCATCCGCGACTACCTCGAACGCTTTCCGCCCGATCCCGACCGGACGGCGCACATCGAGCCGGGATCGTGGAGCGGCGCCGACAACGGCGATCCGCAGTTCATGAAGTGGTTCAGCCGCTACAACGAGCCCTATTCGCCCGATCTCAACTCGTGGGCGGTGCTGACCGCGTTCCAGAACATGGTGCATGCGCTGGAGGACGCCGAACCCGACCACCCGGCGCTGGAGCACGCGACCCGACTGATGCTGACCGCCGAGACGAGCTGCTATTGGTACTGGACCGGCCAGCACGTCTGGGACCGGCAGGTGACCAACGCCGCCAACCTCGGCTACGGCCGGATCAGGGACGCGGTCGACGCCCTCGCCGCCAAGGGCAGAGACAGGACCGGTCCGACGATCTTCGCGCCCTGGGTGACCCCGGAGAACCCGGGCGGCAAGAAGTGGGGACAGGGCTGCCTGCTGGACGCTTCCCGCGAGGGGGTGGTGCACACCTTCGTCCACGACCTCGCCGGCCTGGCACGGGTGGACCTGGTGCTGCGCACCGCCGGCGGCGAGCGGACGCTGGCGATGGACGACCACGGCCCCTATCCGTCGCAGACCGGTGCCGCGGTGGTCGCCCACTATCTGACCGCACGACTGCCGGTCGGCGCCGGCGACGTCCGCTACTACATCGAGGCGGAGGACCGGTCGGGCAACGTGTCGCGCAGCGCCCTGGAGCGGGTCTATCTCGCCTGAGGGCGAGAGCGCCGGATCGACGGTTCCCGCTTCCCACCGCGCCGCTCGCCGTCCATACTCGGGGTGTGCGGCCGGGGCCGCCGCCCATCGTCGCCGTCGAGAGGGAGAACGCCATGAAACGCTCGAGGTCGATCGCGCTGGTGATGATGGGGGCGAGCTCGATCGTGCTGACCGCCTGCGACGAGCCGCAGGTGGACGCCTACCTGTTCCGTGACGTCGAACAATGCGTCGATCAGCCGGGCGCCAGTCGGGCCGCCTGCGAGGAGGCCTACGGTGTGGCGTCCGGCCAGCATGCCTCCGTGGCGCCGAAGTACGCCTCCAAGGCCGACTGCGAGGCCGATTTCGGCGCCGGGCAGTGCGAGACCGCGCCCTACCAGACGGACAGCGGCGGGTCGGTGTTCATGCCGCTGATGATGGGTTACATGATGGGCAGCATGCTCGGCCGCGGCAGCGGCGCCGCCCCCCAGCCGCTGTATCGGACCGCCGCCGATCCGAGCGCCTTTCGGACCGCCGACAACAGGAGCGCCGGGGCCACCACCGGGGCGACCAGGGTGGCTCGCGCGGCGACGGTGCCGCCGACCGCCAAGGCCTACACGGTGGCGCGCGGCGGGTTCGGCGCCGGCGCCGGAACCTACGGCTCCGCTCGCAGCTAGCCGCCGGCCCCGATGCAGCGGATCGCCGTCACCCCGCGCGACGGCTGGCGACAGACGGCGGCCGAGCACGGCTTCCGCTTTCACACCATCGACGATGCGCCGTACTGGGACGAGAGCGCCTGCTATCGCTTCACCCTCGACGAGATCGAGACCGCTCTCGAGGCGCCGGTGGAGGATCTCGAAGAGATGTGCTTCGCGGTGGTCGAGCGCGCGGCGGGCGACGAGGCGATCCTTCGCCGCCTCGCCATTCCGGAGGCGTTCTGGGACGCCGTCGCCACGAGCTGGCGCCGCCGCGATCGCAACCTCTACGGTCGGATCGACTTCTCCTTCGACGGTCACGGCCCCGCCAAGCTGCTCGAATACAACGCCGACACCCCCACCGCGCTCTACGAGACGGCGATCTTCCAGTGGACGTGGCTGGAACAGGCGATGGCGCAGGGGCTGATCCCGCCCGGCTGCGATCAGTTCAACAGCGTGCACGAACGGCTGGTCGACGCCCTGGCGCGGTTCGGCATCACCGGGACGCTGCATCTCGCCTGTGCGCGCGGCAGCGACGAGGATCGGGGCACGGTCGACTATCTCGAGGATTGCGCCCGGCAGGCCGGGCTGGAGACCCGGTTCGTGTTCGTCGAGGACATCGGCATCGACGGCGCCGGCCGCTTCACCGATCTCGAGGACCAGGTGATCGAGACGCTGTTCAAGCTCTATCCCTGGGAGTGGATGATGGCCGAGGCGTTCGGCCGTCACGTTCCGGCCAGCGGGGTGCGGTTCATCGAGCCGATCTGGAAGGCCGTCCTCGCCAACAAGGGGCTGCTGGCGCTGCTGTGGGAGATGTTCGAGGGGCACCCGAACCTGCTGCCCGCCTATTTCGCCGACGATCCGCGGGTCGCGGCGCTCGGCTCCAGCTACGTTCGCAAGCCGCTGCTGTCACGGGAAGGCGGCAACGTCGAAATCGTCCGCGACGGCGCTGCCGCCCTCGCCACGCCCGGTCCCTACGGGGCCGAGGGGTTCGTGGTCCAGGCGCTGCACCCGCTCCCCGAGTTCGACGGCAACCATCCGATGGTCGGATGCTGGCTGGTCGCCAGCCGCGCCGCCGGCCTCTGTGTCCGCGAGGACCGCTCGCCGATCACCTCGGACGCCGCCCGCTTCGTCCCTCACGTCATCCTGGAATGAGCCGCCGCGAGCGATTCCTCCCCGAGCGGCTCCTCCCCGAGCGGTTCCTCGGCCTGTCGGCGAGCGCATCGCCGATCGGGGCGCCGGCACCGCCGCGCTAGCGCAGCCAGCCGCGCACGCTCCGCTGCGCACCGGCCATGATCGCGCCGATCCGCCGGAACAGCGCATGCCACGCGCAATCGAACTCCGCGGATCGAGCGAGATCGACGCGACCCGTCCGCAGGTAGGCGCGGGCAAGGATCATTTCACTCAGCATGACAAACCTCCTCCTCGCTTATCCGCATCCCCTACAACCAATAGTTTATGCACGATGTGCGCCGATGTCAACAGAAATGCGCACCGCGTGCGTCGTTGTTGCCTCTCCTGCCACATCCGGGGTACGTTCGGAGTCGAAACCCCCACCAGGGCGGGGTGCGATCGGAGTGACGCGTGCAGCCGAGTGATTTCAAGCGATGGCGGCGGTCGCTGGGGCTGTCGCAGAAGGAGGCGGCGCAGGCGCTCGGCCTCAAGCGACGGATCATCCAGTACTACGAGAAGGGCGAACGCGACGGCGAGAAGGTGGAGGTGCCGAAAGCGGTGCGCCTCGCCTGCTACGCGCTCAGCGCCGGCCTGTCCGACTACGACGGGCCGGACGGCAAGGAAGGGGTGAAGAAGAAGCCGGCGATCAGCCGGCCGCCCAAGCCGGGCGATCGGCGGCGACCATCCGATAGCCGCGCTCCACGGCCTGCAGGTTGAGGTCCAGGAACCGGATCGGCGTCTCCGCGCGAATCGCCCGCTCGAGGGTGGCCCGCGCGCAGAGGCCGCTCAGTCCGGCGAGCGCCCCGAGAGCGATGATGTTGGCGATGCGCTCGTTGCCGATCGCCCTGGCGGTGTCGGTGAACGGCAGCCGGTGGAGGGCGAAGTCGCCCGCCGGCGGATCGGGCACGCGGGCGGCGTCGACGAGGACCGTCGCCCCCGACTTGATCAGCCCATCGGAGATCCCGGCCGCGATCTGATCGAGCACCAGGAGACAGTCGAGGGCGGTCGCCAGCGGATAGTCGACGGGGGCGTCGGAGACGATCAGGTCGGCGCGGCTGACCCCTCCTCGCGAGGTCGGCTCGTAGCTCTGTGACTGCGCCACCTGGCGGCCTTCGAGGACCACGGCGTGGGAGAGGATGTGGGCGGAGAGCAAAAGCCCCTGGCCGCCGGCACCGCTCAACCGGATCTCGACGTCGTCACCCATCGGTCCGGTCCCGGGAGGCGCTCCGCTGCGCGGCGACCACCGTCCGGCGGTAGTTGTCCGCATACTCGACGCGATCGGTCCGGGCGAGCACCCCGGTCACGAACCGGTTCGGCCGGAACGGCTGGTCGACGACGTTGCCGTAGGTGTCGGGGCGCATGCCGCTCTTCTGGCGGAGGATCATCTCCGGCGACGAGCCGAGATCGTTCTTGCGGCCGAGAACCTCGGTGCAGTCCGAGATCACCTCGACGAACGAGAACCCCTTGTGGGTGATGGCCTCCTTGAGCAGGTTCTTGAGTGCCGGGGTCTGCAGGGTCACCTCGCGGCCGACCAGTCCGGCGCCGGCGGCCGCGGCGAGGGCGCAGGCGTCGAAGTGCGGCTCGGTGTTGCCGAGCGGCGTGGTGGTCGTCAGCCGGCTGTCGGTGGTGGTCGGCGAGGCCTGGCCGCCGGTCATGCCGTAGACCTCGTTGTTGAGCATCACGCAGGTGATGTCGAGGTTGCGGCGGCAGGCGTGGATGAAGTGGTTGCCGCCGATCGCCAGGCAGTCGCCGTCGCCGGTGATGACGACGACGGTGAGGTCGGGGCGGGCCAGCTTCAGCCCGGTCGCGAACGCCAGCGGCCGGCCGTGGGTGGTGTGGAAGGTGTTGGTGTCGATGTAGCCGCCGACCCGCCCGGAGCAGCCGATGCCGGAGACCACCGCGAGCTCGTCCTTTGCGATGGCGAGTTCGTGGATCGCCCATAGCAGCGCCCGGAGCGCGATGCCGTGGCCGCAGCCGGGGCACAGGAAGTGGGGCATCAGCTCCTGACGGAGATAGTCGCGGATGTCGAAGGGGAGCGCCTCGGGGGGGGTCATGCCGGTGCCATCTCGTCGATCCTGGCGAGCACCTCGCGGGGTGCGATCGGCTCGCCGTCGAAGCGGTTGATCCGGGCGATCCGGGCGTCGCGGCCGCACAGTCGCTCGATCTCCAGGCTGAGCTGGCCGGCGTTCATTTCGGCGACGACGATCGCCCGCGCGGAGGCGGCGATGTCCAGGAACGGCCGTTCCGGGAACGGCCACAGGGTGATCGGACGGAACAGCCCGGCCCTGACGCCGCGGCCGCGCGCGGCCTTGACCGCCCGCTGCGCCGCCCGCGCGGTGATTCCGAACGCCACCACCAGCACCTCGGCATCGTCGCAGGCCATTGCCTGGTAGGCATCGATCAGATCGCGGTGATGGTCGAACTTGCCGAGCAGGCGGCCGATCATCCGCGCGACGTCGGCCGGGTCCTGGGTCGGGAAGCCGTCCTCGCCGTGGGTGAGGCCGGTCATGTGGCAGCGGTGGCCGTCCCCGGGGCGCGGCATCGGCGGCACCCGGTCGTCGGTGTGGCGGAACGGCAGGGCGCGTCCACCGCTCCCGTCGGCCCACTTGCGCTCGACGAGGGTGAGCGAGGCGGGATCGGGAACCTCCACCGTCTCCGTCAGGTGGCCGATGGTCTCGTCGTAGAGCAGCACCACCGGAGTGCGCAGCGCCTCGGCGAGGTTGAAGGCGCGGATCGTCTGCGCGTAGATCTCCATCACCGAGGCCGGCGCCAGCACCACGATCGGATGGTCGCCGTGGGTGCCCCAGCGCGCCTGCATGACGTCGCCCTGCGCCGGACGGGTGGGCATGCCGGTGCTGGGGCCGCCGCGCATGACGTCGACCACCACGCACGGGATCTCGACCATGGCGCCGTAGCCGAGGTTCTCCTGCTTCAGCGAGAAGCCGGGACCGCTGGTCGCGGTCATCGCCTTCACGCCGCCCAGCGAGGCGCCGAGCACGGCCCCCATCGAGGCGATCTCGTCCTCCATCTGGATGAACACGCCGCCGACCCTCGGCAGCTCCGCGGCCATCCGCTCGGCGATCTCGGACGACGGCGTGATCGGATAGCCGGCATAGAAGCGGCAGCCGGCGGCGATCGCCGCCAGCGCGCAGGCGTGGTTACCCTGCAGGTTCTGGGGGCCGGGAACCGGGATCATCTCAGGCGCCGACGTCCTCTGTCGATTCCCGGTGGACCTTGATCGCGAAGTCGGGACACAGCCACTCGCACAGCCGGCAGCCGGTGCACGCGGCGGGGTCCCTCAGTTCGACGGTCCCGCCGACGCCGAGCTTCAGACAGCGCTCCGGGCACATCTTGACGCAGATGTCGCAGCCCTTGCACCAGGTCTCGGTGATCTCCAGCCAGTTGCGCGGGAAGCGCCCGGCGCTCCCGACCGGGAAGGCGGCGACCGGCTCCGACGGTGCCGGCGGCAGCGACCGGTCGGCGGTGGTCACCCACGCGCGGCCGGCGAGAAACGCCTGCCGGTTGATGCCGATGGTGCTCGGCGGCACGAAGTCCTCGAGGGCCTCCAGCCAGTCCTCGACCGCGAACGGCAGCGCCGTCGACAACGCGCCGAGCAGGACGGTGTTGGCGGCCCGCGCATCGCCGATCTCGGTCGCCATCCGGGTGGCGTCGAGGGCGAAGCCGCTGCCGACCATTCCGATGATCTCGGCCGGGGTTTCCGGCGGATAGGCCTTGCGCGCCCCCGGGGAGCGGTTGCGGCAGGCGATCGGCGGCACGATCTGCTGGGTGTCGGCGATGAAGGTGCCGCGGTCCCGCTTGAGGTGGTTGAGCCAGCGCAAGCCCTCCGCCCATTCGAGAGCGACCAGGATGTCGGTCTCGCCGGCGGGGATGGTCGGCGACCACACCTGGTGGCCGAAGCGGACGTGACTGAACACGCCGCCGCCGCGCTTGGCCATGCCGTGGACTTCGCTCTGCTTGACCTGGAAGCCCTTCGCCTGGCAGAGCCGGGCGAGCACCCTGGAGATCATGATCACGCCCTGGCCGCCGACCCCGACGATCAGCACGTTGGTCGGCGCCGCGGGCTTGCCGATGACGTTCATCGCGGGGCCGTCCCGGTCGATCGCGACCACGTCATGACACCGCCGGCCGGATGCAGTCGCTGGGACAGATCTGGACGCACAGGGTGCAGCCGATACAGGTGGTGGCGTCGATCTTGACCTTGTGGTGGCCGTCGATCATCTCGTCGGCCCAGGTGATCGACGGGCAGCCCAGGTTCATGCACATCTGGCAGCCGGTGCACCCCTCCAGGCGGACCTGGAATGCCGGCCCCTTGATGCGCACCGGATCGAGCACGCACGGCCGGTCGGAGATCACCACCGCGACCCCCTTGAAGGCGACCGCCTCGCGGAACGCCTGGTACATCCCCGGCACGTCGTAGGAGTCGACGCGGCGCACCCACTTGACGCCGATCGCCTTGACCAGCCGTTCGTAGTCGACCCGGTGGGTCGCCTCGCCGCGCAGGGTGCGGCCGGTCCCCGGGTGGTCCTGGCCGCCGGTCATCGCGGTGACGTGGTTGTCGAGGATGATCACGGTGATGTCGGCCTTGTTGTAGACGGCGTCGATCAGGGGCGGGATCCCGGAATGCAGGAAGGTGGAATCGCCGATGGTGGCGACGATCGGCTTCTCGTCGTAGCCCGCCTTGGCCATGCCGACGGCGTTGGCGATGCTGGAGCCCATCGAGACGCAGGTATCGATGGAGCGCAGCGGCTCGATGGTGGCGAGGGTGTAGCAGCCGATGTCGCCGGCGACCCGGGCGTCCAATGCCCTCAGCGCCATGTAGCTGGTGGTGTGCGGGCAGCCCGGGCAGAGCACCGGCGGCCGCACCGTCGGGGTGATCCGCCACGGCTCGATCTTCGCCGCCGGCGACAGGATCCCCGCCTGCTCGAAGCCCTGGCGCACCAGCTCCGGCGACAGCTCGCCGACCCGCGGAAACAACGACTTGCCCTCGACGGCGAACCCCATGGCCCGGATCTCGGTCTCGATCACCGGCTCCAGCTCCTCGACCACGAACAGGCGCTCGACGCCGGCCGCGAACGCGGCGATCCGCTGTCGGGGGAGCGGATAGGACGCCGCCAGCTTGAGGATGCTCGCCGCCGGCAGCACCTCCTTGACGTAGGCGTAGGCGGTGCCGGCGGTGATCACCCCGATGCCGCCTTCGCCCCCCTCCTCGCACGTGATGTCGGCGGCGTCGAACCAGGCGCCGAGCTTGCTCTCGCGCTCGATCAGCAACGGATGGCGAGCCCGCGCGTGGTTCGGAATCATCACGTTCTTCGCGGCGTTCTCGAGGAAGCCGCGCCGCACCGGCTCGCGGCGCGGGCCGACGACGACCGGGCTGCGGGTGTGCGACAGCCGGGTGGTGCCGCGGATCACCACCGGGGTGTCGAAGCGCTCGCTGAGCTCGAAGGCGAGCCGGGTGAAGTCGAGCGCCTCCTGCGCGTCCGCCGGCTCCAGGCACGGGACCTGGGCGAGGCGGCAGAACAGCCGGGTGTCCTGCTCGTTCTGGGAGCTGTGAATCCCCGGATCGTCGCAGACGACCAGCACCAGGCCGCCGTTGACGCCGATGTAGGTCTGCGACATCAGCGCGTCGGCGGCGACGTTGAGGCCGACGTGCTTCATCGCCGCCAGCGCCCGGACGCCGGCGAACGAGGCACCGATCGCGACATCCAGCGCCACCTTCTCGTTGGTCGACCATTGGGCGTGGAGGTCCCCGGCGGGATAGGTGGCGAGGGTCTCGAGGATCTCGGTCGACGGCGTGCCGGGGTAGGCGGCGGCGACGCGCACGCCGGCCTCCCAGGCGCCCTCGGCGATCGCCTCGTTGCCGTTGAGCGGCCGCACCGTGGCGAGCGCCCCCTCCCTGTCGATGACGTCCGATTGCTGATCCACGGTTCGCTCGATCCCTGTCTCTGCGCGATCGCCGCGGTTTCGCCGCCCCCGCCGCCGTTCTCGCCGGCCCTTGGTACCATTCGGGCGCCGATTTGGCCACGGCGATGTTGCGGGCGGCCGCGCCGGAGTCGCCTCTGGCCTGCGGAAGGATGGCTCTGCTAGAGTTGCCGGGTCTTTAACGACCGGGAGAATGCGATGGCCGGTTCGGGATCGGGTTGGTCGCGGACCCTGCGGCGGCTGGCGGTCGCCGGCGCCGTGCTAGGGGCGATCGCGGCGCACCAGCCGGGCGCGGCGGCGGCGGCGGATCTGTTCGGGGTGGTCACCCTCCAGGGCCGGCCGCAGGTCGGGACGACGGTCGAACTGCTCACCGATCGCGGTCCCGTGGCGGCGGCACGGACCACCGGCCAGGGCGGCTATCGCTTCCGCGACATTCCGCCCGGCGACTACCGGCTGCGGGCGGCCGGACAGGAACGCACCGTCACCGTCGTGCCGGGGATCAACCGGCTCGATGTCGGCGGGGGAGGGCGGGGAGGCGGGCGCCGATGGCCGGTCGAACCGCCCCCGCCAGCGGCAACGCCGACGCCACCGGCAATAACGGGGCGGGCCGCAAGCCCAAGGATCTGTGGGACAAGCTGCAGGCGAGCGGCACCATCGTCGTCGCCATCGTGGTCGCGCTGATGGGCGGCTGGTTCAATCACCAGCAGGCGGAACGCAACCGCCTCAGCACCGAAACCCAGTTCTACACCGACCTGCTCGCCCAGCGTGAGCGGTCCGACAGCGAACTGCGCACCGAGATGTTCAAGACCCTGTTCGAGGCCTACTTCCGCGGCCGGCTGACCACCGCCGGCGCTGCCGGCACCGCCACCACCGCCTCGCCGGGACCGGGCGCCGAACCGGCGATGGTGGTGGCCGCCGGCCCGCACGAGGATGACGGACCGGACTTCGCCGCCCTCGAGCAGCGCATCCTGTTCCTCGACCTGCTGGTCCGCAACTTCGAGAACATCGACATCCGGCCGCTGTTCGAGGACCTCGACCGGCGACTGACCGACATCGTGTGGTCGGGCGACCGTGGCGCCGGTGGCGCCGGCGCCGCCGAACGGCGGGCGTTCGGGCTGCGCTGGCAGCTGCGGCGCGCGGCGCTCGGCAACGGGGTGCGGGAGGTCAGCGCGCTCGCCGGCCTCGAGGGCGCCCGCGTCCAGAGGCTGGGGATCACCAACGGCGCGTGCGGGACCGGGCCGGCGGCCGGCGAAAGCGGCGACATCGACGATCCGCGGGTCTATCCGTTCGGCACCATCCTGATCAACGACCTCGACGACGGACGGGTGTCGCTGAGCCTGATGCTCGCCGACGGTGAAGACGCGGCCGACGGCGTCGGTCAGCCGCGCCGGTTGGACTTCCAGGTGACGTTCTTCGACATGCCGGTGCTGGAGAACATCCGGCTGCCGACCGGCGAGCGGCTGGCGGTGACGCTGGAATCCTATTTCGCGCCGCTCGAGTACGATGCCTTCGTCGCCGACATTCCCGAGCGCGCGGTGCGCCTCGACTACCGCAGCATCCTCGATGATCCGGCGCTGCGCCACTGCCGAAAGGCGACACTCAGCCTTCTGACCTTTCCCGACGGCTACATCGGCCCCCGCGACCGTCCCTACATCCAGAACCTGATCAACCCCGAGCGCTGAGCGCAACCGCGGAAACGACGACGGTCTGACGATCCGATGACGACGCGAAGACGGGTTCTGACGACATTCGTTGCTGTCCCGTGGCGGTCAAGACATTGATCGAAAACGAAACCCGGGAGCAACGCACCGTCGGCATCGTCATTCATCGTCATTTATCGTCAGTGATTTCACGGAAGTCGTTGATTCCATTGAATTGCAACTTCTGGTACAAATCGTCAAAAGTCGTCATGATGTTCTATATATCTCTGATTCAAAATGATATTTTTGCCGATGCCGCGTCACACTTCGGAGTCTGGGGGTATTCGCAATCCCTGTTGCTTCAAGACGTTGGCGAAAACGGCCACAATCTGCGCGCGAAGCCCCGGTCACCGGTCATGCGGCCCCATGGCCCCGGGCGACGGCCCGGACGTGGCTCAGCTTAGGCCGGCGAGGGCGCCCCGTCAAGGAAAAAAATCCTTATGACGAGCCCGCCGACTGAGCGGCGGCGCTTCGATCCTAGCGGAGGATGCGAACCGGCAGGCCGGTCCGGTCCTGCATCGCGCGGTCGATCGCCGCCCAATCGAGGCGCGGGATGTCGTCGCCGGCGGCGAACAGGATGTCGTCGGTCATGTCGGGCAACGGATCCGGGGTGGCGAAGCCCGTCTCCTCCAGTTCGTCGATCTGGATCAGGGACGGGTGGACCTCGAGGTAGAGCGCGCCCTCGCCGTCACGGCCGAGCTTGACCGGCTGGTGGACGACGGTGACCGGCGTTCCCGTCGGCACCTGCTCGAACAGCCAGGAGATGTCCTCCGGATAGAGGCGGACGCAGCCGCGACTGACCCGCCGGCCGACCCCCCACGGCTGGTCGGTGCCATGGATCAGGTAGGTCGGCCAGCCGAGGTAGAGGGCGAACTCGCCGAGTGGATTGTCGGGACCGGCGGGCACCATCGCCGGCAGGTCCGGCCGGTCCTTGCGGGTGTTCTCGGTCGGATACCAGACCGGATCGGCCTGCTTGCGAACCACACGGGTGGTGCCGAGCGGGGTCGTGAACGCATCCCGGCCGACCCCGATCGGGAACGATTCGATCCAGCCGTCCTTGTGGAAGTAGTAGAGCCGCAACTCCGCGGTGTTGACGACGATGCCGGCGCGGGGTGCATCGGGCAGGATGTAGCGGGTCGGCAGGATCAGCCGCTGCGCCGTTCCCGGCAGCCAGCGGTCGACGCCGGGATTGGCGGCCAGCAGCTCCGGCAGGCCGAGACGATCGGCGCGGGCGATGTCGAGCAGGGTGTCCCGGGTCCAGGTGTAGTGCTCGATCAGCTCGCCGAGCAGGTCGCCATCGAGCGGCTCGCCGGGCTCATAGGCGGGAAGCTCGGTCTCCGCGCCGTCGACCGCGGCCGGGTCGTCCGGCGCCGCCGCCGGCGGTCCCACCGCGGCGGCGGTGCCGGCGAACAGCATTCCGGCCACGAACACCAGCACCGGGGCGACGGCCCGCACCACACGGCCCGGCCCGTTGTCGCTCCATCGCAACATCGCCTGTCGATCCTTTCCGATCGGCCACCCCGTCCAGGGACGGCCGCTCACCGTGGCCCGCAGCAAACACGCTCGGCCGGTGGGACGCAAGATGTTCCGGAGCCCCGTGACGGCAACCACGGCCGCCTCAAGCGGCGCCGCTGACGGAGGCGAGGGCGGCGAGCGCGCGCGCCCGCGCCTCGCCGTGATCGACGATCGGCGACGGATAGCCGGCGCCGAGCCGCACGCCCGCCGCCGCCAGTTCGAGCGGCGGCGCCTGCCAGGGGCGGTGGATCCAGCGGGCGGGGACGCGGGCGAGTTCCGGCACCCAGCGCCGCACGTAGGCGCCATCCGGATCGAACTTCTCGCCCTGCAGGATGGGATTGAAGATGCGGAAATAGGGCGCGGCGTCGGCGCCGCAGCCGGCGACCCATTGCCAGCCGCCGGCGTTGTTGGCGAGATCGGCGTCGACGAGGGTGTCCCAGAACCACGCCTCGCCCCACTGCCACGGCAGCAGCAGGTGCTTGACCAGGAACGAGGCCACGATCATCCGCACCCGGTTGTGCATCCAGCCGGTGTGCCAGAGCTGGCGCATCCCGGCATCGACGATCGGGTAGCCGGTCGAGCCCCGCTGCCACGCGCGCAGCGCGGTGCCGTCGTCCTTCCACGGGAAACGGGCGAAGCGCGGCTGCAGCGGCGCCTCGGCGAGGTCGGGGTGGTCGTGGAGGAGATGGGTGCAGAACTCCCGCCAGCCGAGTTCGCGAAGGAAGGCCGCGCCGCCGTGGGCCGCGGACGGATCGGCTGCCATCCGGTGCTGCACGACGTGCCACACCTGGCGCGCCGAGACCTCCCCGAAATGCAGATGCGGCGACAGCCGGGAGGTCGCTCCCGGCTCCGGCCGGTCGCGCAGGCGGCCGTAGCCGGCGAGGTGGTCGTCGACGAACGTCCGCAGGCGCGCGCGCGCGCCGGCCTCGCCCGGTCGCCAGGTGTCGCGGAGTCCGCCCGCCCAGTCGGGGCGCGTCGGCAGCAACGCCCAGTCGGCGAGCGAGTCGCCGTCCGGCGGCGGCGAGACGGTGCGCAGCCGTCGCGGTGCCGGCAGCGGCGGGCCGGGCGGCGCGGCGGCGAGGCAGGCCTTCCAGAACGGCGTGAAGACGCGGAACGGCGTGCCCTGAAGGTTGACGATCGTCGCCGGTTCGAACAGCGTCGCGGCGGTGAAGGCCCGCGGCGCGACGCCGCGTGCCGCCAACCTTCGCTCGAGCTCGGTGTCGGTGGCGCGCCAGTGCGGCTCCGGCTGGCCGTTCCAGTGCACGGCGGCGGCGCCGACCTCCGCCGCCAGTGCCTCGATCTGGTCGGCGGCGCGGCCGCGGCGCAGCACCAGCGGCGCCCCCAGCCGCCCGAGATCGGCGGCCAGCGCGGCGAGGCCGTGGTGCAGCCACCAGCGCGCCGCCCCGCCCGTCCGCCAGCGCCCCGGCGTCTCGTCGTCGAGGACGTACACCGCGACCACGGCGCGCTCGCCGTCGACGGCGGCGGCGAGGGCCGGATTGTCGGCAAGCCGGAGGTCCTGCCTGAACCAGACGACGACGGGGGAGGCGGCCACGAGAGCGGTGCGATGCCTGTGCTGCGGATGGCCCTGAGATGGGGCGCGGGGGCCGTGCGTCAACGGTCGCCGCCACCCTCGGGCGGTCTCTCCTCCACGGCGCCGCCGCCGGCGGCATGCCGCCGGCGCCAGGCGGCGGGCGGAACACCGTAGGCGCGGCGGAAGGCGCGATTGAAGGCGGCCTCGGACTCGTAGCCGACCGCGTAGGCGATGCGGGCGAGCGAGTCCCCGGTGTCGCGCAGCATCAGCGACGCTTCCTCCAGCCGCTGGCGGGCGAGGTAGTGCATCGGCGGTTCGCCGACGGCGCGGGCGAAGCGCTCGGCGAATGCGGAGCGCGACAGCCCGACCGCCTGCGCCAGGTCCTCGGTGGTCCAGCGCCGCGCCATCCCGCCGTGCATCAACGCCAGCGCCCGGCCGACCTGCGGATCGCCGAGCGCCGCCGCCCAGCCGTCCGGCGCCGCGGGGCGGGTGGCGAGGTAGCGACGCACCGCCTCCATGAACAGAAGCTCGGCGAGCTTGCCGACGATCGCGGGCGAGCTCACCCGACCGGCGGCGAGCTGGTCGGCGGCGAACCGCAGCGAACTCTCGATCCAGCTCGCCGAGGCGCCGTCGGCGACGGCGAGGGTGAGCACGCGCGGCAGCATCGCGACGACGGCGTTGGGCGGCCGGTCGTCGCCGAGGAAGCCGCAGAGGACATGGGTCCGTTCGCCGCCGCCGCCGTGAACGATGCGCGCCAGCCCCCCACCCGGGGCGGGCCGGATGAGATGATCGGCGCTGACCGGACGGAGGCCGACGGCGCTGCCGATGACATGCGGATCGTTGCGCGGCAGCACGACGATCTCGCCGCCCGCGACCGCGACCGGTGGCTGGCCGTCGACGGCGAGCAGCAGCCGGCCGGCGGCGACGTAGTGATAGGCGATGATGTGGCGCGGTACGGGCGCGAACGGTCGGCAGTCCTCGGGCCCCACATGGGCGGTGACGCACCAGGGGGCGGTGAACTCG
Source organism: Rhodospirillales bacterium (assembly GCA_050329575.1). Classification (GTDB taxonomy): domain Bacteria; phylum Pseudomonadota; class Alphaproteobacteria; order Rhodospirillales; family Defluviicoccaceae; genus JAUXFS01. The sequence continues at coordinate 32,787 of JBHJOP010000111.1, forward strand.
GCGTCGAGAAACAGGCCGCCGCTCAGCCGCATCGCCCGCAGCATGTCAAGGACGGCATCCATGGCGTCTGCTCCCGTGCGCGGGCGGCGGATCGGTCAACCCATCCGGCGCCGCAAGCATTTTCGTCCTCGCCCCGAGAGCCTACCTTACTCCCGAACACGCGGCCCCGGAACGTGCCGAAACGCGCCGGGATCCGCGCCCGATCGCAACAGGCCCGATCGCAACATGGAGGCAACGGAGATGATCAAGGACAGGCAAGGGAACGCGCTGGCAGGCGCCACGCGCGAGGCCGCGGAGCGGTTCGACCGTGCGGTCGAGGCCTTCAACCTCTATCGGGGCGACCCGGTCGCGCTCGTCGACGAGGCGATCGCCGTCGCCCCCGAGTTCGCCATGGCGCACGTGCTGAAGGCGCACCTGCTGGCGGTGGCGACCGAGCCGGAGTTGACGTCGGCGGCGGCGGCGATCGTGGGCCGGCTGGCCACCATGCCGCTCGGCGAGCGGGAGGCGTCCCACGCGACGGCCCTCGCCCACGTGGTCGCCGGCCGGTGGACGGCGGCGGCGGTGGCGCTCGACCGCCACAACGCCCGCTACCCCCGCGACCTGGTGGCGCTGCAGTCCGGGCACCTGATGGACTTCTTCCGCGCCAGCGCGCGCAACCTCCGCGACCGCATCGCGCGGGTGCTGCCGCACTGGTCGGCCGACCTGCCGGGCCATTCGGTGGTGCTCGGCCTGTACGCCTTCGGGCTGGAGGAGACGGGCGACTACGGCCGCGCCGAGGAGACCGGCCGTCGCGCCCTCGACGGCGAGCCCGGCGACTCGTGGGCACACCACGCCGTCGCCCACGTCATGGAGATGCAGGGCCGCGCCGAGGACGGCATCGGCTGGATGATCGCCCGCGAGCCGCACTGGGCCGGCGACGACAATTCCTTCAAGGTCCACAACTGGTGGCACCGGGCGCTGTTCCATCTCGACCTCGGGCAGGTCGACGAGGTGCTGGCGCTCTACGACGGGCCGATCCGCGGGGCGCGCAGCGCCGTGGTGCTCGATCTGATCGACGCCTCGGCGATGCTGTGGCGGTTGCACCTCGGCGGCCACGACGTCGGTGACCGCTGGACGGAACTGGCGGCCGCCTGGGATCGCCATGCCGACGGCCGCAGCTATCCGTTCAACGATTGGCATGCGGTGATGGCCTATCTCGGCGCCGGCCGCGACCGGGACGTGGAGCGGATCCTCGCCGTCTGCCGCGGCGGCGATGGCGGCGAGAGCGAGGCCGCCGACTGGGCGCGGAGCATCGCGCTGCCGCTGATCGAGGGGTTCGCCGCGTTCTGGCGCGGCGACCACCGGGGTGCCGCCGAGCGGCTGCATCCCGCCCGCCTGATCGCCAACGCCTTCGGCGGCAGCCACGCCCAGCGCGACATCATCGACTGGACACTGACCGAGGCGGCGGTGCGGGGCGGTCTCGACGACCTCGCCGCGGCGCTCGCCGCCGAGCGGCTGGCGCTGAAGCCGCACAGTCCGGTCAACCGCGCCTTCGTCGCGCGGGCCGGCGCCATGGCGGGCGGCGGTCCCGGGCGCCGGGCCGCCCACTGACTGTTCGCCGGCGGCGGCGCGCCCCGTGCGTCCGATCACCGGTCCGCCGCGCCGCCGGGAACCGATCCCGGCGGTGCGGAAGGGCTTGGGGGCGCAGGCGGGAGCGCCTATAACGAGGGCGGACGCGGGATGGCTGGACGGACCCGCGAAGGGGAAGGGACACGGCATGGACGATCGGTGGTCGGACCGCGACGCCGAGGCGGCGGTCGAACGCTGGGCGCGAGGCGGGGTCAACCGCGACTTGGCGCTCCGCACCTACACGACCCGGCTGCTCGGCGCCGAGCCGCGACTGGTGATCCACGGCGGCGGCAACACCTCGGTGAAGACGACGATGACCGAGATCACCGGCGGTCCGGTCGTGGTGCTGTGCGTCAAGGGCTCGGGCTGGGACATGGCGACCATCGAGCCGCCGGGGCTGCCGGCGGTCCGGCTCGAACCGCTGCTCCGCCTCGCCCGCCTGGAGGCGCTGGGCGACGAGGACATGGTCAACGCGCAGCGCGGCAACCTGCTCGATTCGACGTCCCCCAACCCGTCGGTGGAGACTTTGCTGCACGCCTTCCTGCCGCACAAGTTCATCGACCACACCCATTCCAACGCGGTGCTGGCGCTGACCGATCAGCCGGACGGCGAGGCCCTGTGCCGGGAGGTCTACGGCGACAGCATGGGCTACGTGCCCTACATCATGCCGGGGTTCGCGCTCGCCAAGAAGGCGATGGAGGTGTACCGGGCCCGACCCGACGTCGACGGGCTGATCCTGCTCAAGCACGGCATCTTCACCTTCGGGGAGACCGCCGAGCAGGCCTACCGGCGGATGATCGACAAGGTCGATCTAGCCGAACGGCGCATCGCCGCCGCCGGCCGCGACGGCGCATCGGCCGCCGCGGGACGCGGCCGGGTGGCGCCGACGTCGTTCGCGCCGATCCGCCTGCCCGGCCGCATCGCGCCGCCGGCGTTGGTGGCGCCGATCCTGCGCG
>JBHJOP010000128.1:0-28196 GCA_050329575.1 Rhodospirillales bacterium
GCCGAACATCTTGACGTAGCCGCCGAGCGGGATCGCGCTAATCTTCCACCGCGTGTCGTGACGATCGGTCCATCCGTACAACTCCGGGCCGAAGCCGATCGAGAACGTCTCGACACGCACGCCGTTGCGGCGGGCGACCCAGTAGTGGCCCATCTCGTGGACGAAGACCAGAATGGTCAACACCACCAGAAACGGGATGATCCAGTCCCAGACGTACGCCAGCACTTCCATGGTCTACCCTTCGCGGTTCGTTCAGCCCGGCGATCACCGGCCGGCGATGTTCGCGATCACGCGCCCGGCGTTCTCGCGCGCCGTCGCGTCCACCTCGGTGACGTCTGCAAGGCTGTCGAGCCGCCGATTCGGCATGCCGTCCAGGGTTTCCTCGACGACGCGAGCGATGTCGAGGAACCCGATTCGCCCGCCGAGGAAACTGTGCACCGCGACCTCGTTGGCTGCATTCATGATGGTGGGCATCGCCCCGCCGCTTTGCAAGGCGCGGCGCGCCAGCCGGATCGCGGGGAAACGCCCTTCGTCGGGGGCCTCGAACGTGAGGCTGCCGATCTTGGCCAAGTCCAGGCGCGGCGCCGGGGCGGCGATGCGCTGTGGCCACCCGAGGGCGTAGGCGATCGGCGTCCGCATGTCCGGCGACCCCATCTGCGCCAGCACCGAGCCGTCGACGTAGGCGACCATGCTGTGGATGATCGACTGCGGATGGACGACGATGTCGATCTGCTCGACGCCCACCGGAAACAGGTGGTAGGCCTCGATCAGCTCCAGCCCCTTGTTCATCATCGTCGCCGAATCGACCGAGATCTTCGCCCCCATGCTCCAGTTGGGATGGGCGACCGCCTGGGCGGGCGTGACGGTTGCCATGGTTGCGAAGTCCATGGTCCGGAACGGGCCGCCGGAGGCGGTGAGGATGATCGATTCCACCTTGTCGGCGTTGTCGAAATCGAACACCTGGTAGATGGCGCTGTGCTCGGAATCCACGGGCACCACCGTTGCGCCGCAGCGGCGGATCTCTCCCACCATCAACTCGCCGGCGCAGACCAGGCACTCCTTGTTGGCGAGTCCGACGATCACCCCGCGTCGGACGGCCGCCAGCGTCGGCTCGAGGCCGGCCGCTCCGACGATCGCCGCCATCACCCAGTCGGCCGGATAGCTCGCCGCCTCGACGAGTGCCTGCGGTCCCGCCGCGACCTCGACACCGGTTCCCTCGAGGGCCTGCTTGAGCGGCAGATAGGCGTCGGGTTCGGCGACCACGGCGAGATTCGGCCGCAGCCGGCGGGCCTGCTCGGCGAGCAACGCGACGTTGCGATTGCCGGTCAGCGCCTCCACCGCGTACGCCCCCGGCTGACGCGAGATCAGGTCCACTGTGTTCCGGCCCACCGATCCGGTGGATCCGAGAATGGTGACGCTGCGGCGCTGGCCTTCGGAACGCGGCAGGGTGGCGGTCACAACCATGTCAGCATACTGCCTTCAGCGGCCAAGGTGATCAATGCCGCGATGACGACGACGACGATCAATGCATCGACCCGGTCGAGCAATCCGCCGTGGCCGGGGATCAGGGTTCCGGAGTCCTTGACTTCGAAGCGGCGCTTGATCCCGGATTCGAGGAGATCGCCGACCTGGGCCGCGCCGCCGAGGATAGCGCTCACCGCCGCCAACCGCCAGACATGCTCCGCGCCCAGAATGACGGCCGTGGCGACGCCGACGAGGGCCGCACAGGCGACGGCACCGATCAGGCCCGCCCAGGTCTTGTTCGGGCTCACCGCCACCGCCAGCTTCGGACCACCGATCAGCCGTCCGAAGGCGTAGGCGCCGATGTCCGATGCCCACACCAGACCCAGGAGCCAGAACAGCGTCTCCCGTCCGCCGACCGGGTCGCCCCGCAGCCAGATGATCGCCACGCACGGCAGCCCCACATAGAAAACGCCGGCGACGAGCCACGAATGACCGCGCGAGGCGAGTCCGATCAGCACCGCGCCCGCCGCGAGCGCGGCCAGCGCCCCGTCGGGGCGGCCGAGGCCGCACGCGGCGATGGCAACGAGCACGGTGGCGCCAACGGCGACGGCCGACCAACCGGGAGCGTCGCCGGCGCACATTCGGCACCATTCCCTGACCATCGCCGCCGCCGCGGCAGCGACGATCAGCTCGAACACCGGCCTGCCGACGTGGACCGCGGCAAGCACCGGCACCGCCAGGACCAACGCCGACAGCGCGCGCGTCGTCAACGCGTGACGAAGCACGCCGCGATCAGGCACCGGCAGCGCCGTAGCGCCGTTCACGCCGGCCGTACTCCCTGAGCGCACTGGTGAAATCCTCCGCGGAGAAATCGGGCCACGGCGTATCGACGAAAACGAGCTCGGCGTAGGCCAACTGCCACAGCAAGAAGTTGCTGATGCGTTTCTCTCCGCTCGTTCGGATCAGCAGGTCGGGGTCGGGAATGTCGGCCGTATAGAGGGACGCACTCAGAAGGGTTTCGTCGATGTCGGCGGGATCCAGCAATCCCGCCGCGGCCTTCTCCGCCAGGCGTCGTGCCGCATCCGCGATTTCCGCCCGTCCGCCGTAGCTGAGCGCGACGATCAGGGTCAGCGCCGCGTGGCCGCTCGTCCGGCGCTCGGCGTCCTCGATGAGCTCGACGATATCGCGCGCCAGTCGGTCGCGATCACCGATCACCCGCAATCGCACGCCGTGACTGTCGAGATAGTCGAGTTCGTTGCGCAGATAGTACCGCAGCAACCCCATCAGATCGCTGATCTCGGCACTCGGTCGCTTCCAGTTCTCGGACGAAAACCCGAACAGGGTGAGGTAGCGGATCCCGAGCCGCATCGCGGTCTCCGCCGCCGTCCGCACCGCCTCGGCACCCTGCCGGTGGCCGGCGGTGCGCGGCAGACCGCGCGCCCGCGCCCAACGGCCGTTGCCGTCCATGATGATGGCGACGTGCGCCGGCAACGGAGCGGGATCGCGGTGGAGGGGAACCGCTTCCATCATGTCAGACCTGCATGATCTCCGCTTCCTTCTTGGCGAGCACCTCGTCCAGCTTCTTGATGTGCGTGTCGGTCAGCTCCTGGATGACACGACCGAAATCTCGGTGTTCGTCCTGCGAGATCTCGCCGTCCTTTTCCTGTCGCTTGAGATCGTCCATGGCATGACGGCGGACGTTGCGAACGGAGACGCGCGCCTCCTCCGCGTAGCGGCCCGCGACCTTGGTCAACTCCGCCCGGCGCTCCGCCGTCAGGGGCGGGATCGGGATCCGCAACAGCTGCCCGTCGACCGCCGGGTTGAGACCGAGACCGGACTCCATGATCGCCTTCTCCACCGCCTTGACCATGCCGCGGTCCCAGACCTGTACCGTCAGCATCCGCGCCTCGGGAATGCCGAGCGTCGCGAGCTGGGTGATCGGCATCTGGCTGCCGTAGGCGTCGACCATCACCGGCTCGAGGAGGCCCAGCGAGGCACGGCCGGTGCGCAATCCCGCCAGTTCCTTCTGCAGAACCTCGACGGCGCCCTGCATGCGCCGGGCAATCTCCTTCCTGGTCGCCTCGAAGTCGGTTGTTGCCACGGCTCGTCCTCCCTAGCTGATGACGGTGAATAGTCCCCTGCCGACGACGACCTCGGAGAACGCCCCGGGAGTGCGGATGGAAAAGACCAGGATCGGCAGCTTGTTGTCGCGCGCCAGGGCGATCGCCGAGGTGTCCATGACCTTCAGGTCGCGCGACAGGACATCATGATAGGAGAGCGACTCGAACCTCGCGGCGTTCGGATCGTGTTTCGGATCCGCGCTGTAGACTCCATCGACCTGGGTTCCCTTCAACAGGGCCTCACACCCCATTTCGACCGCCCGCAGCGCCGCCGCGGTATCGGTGGTGAAGAACGGATTGCCGGTGCCGGCGGCGAAGATCACGATCCGCCCCTTCTCCATGTGTCTGATGGCTCTGCGGCGAATGTAAGGTTCCGAGACCGAAGCCATCGGGATCGCGGACTGCACCCGAGTGTCGAGGCCGATCCGCTCGAGGATGCTCTGCATCGCCAGTGCGTTCATCACCGTGGCGAGCATGCCGATGTAGTCGGCGGTTGTCCGTTCGATGCTCGACGCCGCGGCCGATACGCCGCGGAAAATGTTGCCGCCGCCGATCACCACGCAGATCTGGATGCCCATTTCGTGGACGAGCTTGATCTCGCTGGCAATGCGCTCGACCACCGTCGCGTCGAGGCCGTAGCCCTTCTCGCCCATCAAGGCCTCCCCCGACAGCTTGAGGAGGACACGTCCGAACCGGAGCGCCGGAACCATCATCGGGCGTGTTCGGCGAGCGGCGCCGCATCGCGGCCGGCAACGTCGAACCGGCGGGACGGTGGCGCCCCCTCGGACACGCCTCGCATGCTAGCCGCCGACGGCTTTCGCGACCTCTGCCGCAAAGTCCTGCCCTTTCTTCTCGATCCCCTCTCCCAAGGCGAAACGAACGAACCCGCGAACGCGGATCGGCGCTCCGGCGTCCTGCGCGGCGGCCTCGACGATCTCGGCGACCTTGGTTTCGCCGTCGACGACGAACGTCTGATCGAGAAGGCAGATCTCCTCGTAGAATTTGCTGAGCCGGCCTTGCACCATCTTTTCGACGATCGCCTCGGCCTTTCCCGCCGCGCGGGCCTGTTCGATGAGAATCGCCCGCTCGCGCTCGAGCACATCCGCCCCGACATCGTCGCGGGAGACCGCCTGCGGGTTGGCCGCGGCAACGTGCATGGCGAGCTGCTTGCCAAGCGCCTCCAGGGCACCGACGGTTCCCCCGCTCTCCAGCCCGACGAGGACGGCGATCTTGCCGAGCCCCGGCGCCTGGGCGTTGTGAACGTACGATCCGACGAAGCCGTTGTCGACCGCTCGTACGGCGGCTCGACGAAGGTTCATGTTCTCGCCGATGGTTGCGATCATGTGGGTCAGCTGTTCCGCCACCGTGCGGCCGGTCCCGGGAAACGGCAACGCCTTCAGGGCCTCGACGTCGTCGCCATGATGGAGCGCCAATCGGGCCACCGTGCGGACGAACTCGCGAAACTGCTCGTTGCGGGCGACGAAGTCCGTCTCGGCGTTGACCTCAACGACCGCCCCCCGGTGGCCTTCGATGCACACGCCGACCAGCCCTTCGGAGGCGGTCCGCCCCGCCTTCTTGGCCGCCGCCGACAAGCCCTTCTTGCGCAGCCAATCGGACGCGGCCTCGATGTCGCCGGCCGATTCGATCAACGCCCTCTTGCAGTCCATCATGCCGGCGCCGGTCCTCTCCCGCAGTTCCTTGACGAGGGTCGCGGTGACTTCAGCCATGTCGGTCCTCACTCGGTCTGGGTTGTCTGGCGGTCTGGGTTGTCTGGGAAGAGCGGCGCCCGCGGTTCGCTGTCGTCGAAGCTCAGACCGTCCCGTCGGCACGGCCGGGACCGTCGGAACCCGGTTCGGCATGCGGCTCGTCCCGGTCGGCGTCCCCGACCGACGGGCCGTCGGATCCCTCCGACAGCGGCTCCGGATCCGGGACGATCGAGCCGCCGCCGTCCGCGTCCGCTTCGGGGATCGCCTCCAGCGGCTCCTCGACGGCGCCGAGATCGGCACCGGAGGCGCTCATTTCCTGCTGGATCCCATCGAGGACGGCGTCGACGACGAGATCGCAATAGAGGCTGATCGCCCGCAGGGCGTCGTCGTTACCCGGGATCGGGTAATTGACCCCCTTCGGATCGCTGTTGGAATCGACCACCGCGACAACGGGAATGTTCAGTTTGTTGGCTTCGGCGACGGCGATACCTTCCTTGTTGGTGTCGATGACGAACAGAACGTCCGGCAGCCCGCCCATCTCCTTGATTCCGCCGAGGGCGCGTTCGAGCTTGTCGCGCTCGCGGGTCAGCTGCAGCGTTTCCTTCTTGGTCAGGCCGACATTGTCCTCGGCGAGGCGCGCGTCGAGATCGCGCAGCCGCTTGATCGAGTTGGAGATGGTCTTCCAGTTCGTCATCATGCCGCCGAGCCAACGGTGATTGACGTAGTACTGGCCACAGCGTTTCGCCGCCTCGGCGATCCGATCGGCTGCCTGTCGCTTGGTGCCCACGAACAGCACCCGGCCGCCACCAGACACGACGTCGCGCACCGCGACCAGGGCCTGATGCAGCATCGGCACCGTCTGCTCGAGATCGATGATGTGGGTGCCGTTGCGGACGCCGAACAGGAAGGGCTCCATCTTCGGGTTCCAGCGCCGGGTGCTGTGCCCGAAGTGGACGCCCGCCTCCAGCAGCTGACGCATCGTGAACGTCGGAAGTGCCATCGCTCTTGCTCCTTTTCCGGTTCGGCCTCCGCGGGTCAGTCCGGCCTGCCGCCGGACACCGGAGCGACACCTCCATCGACACGTCGACGGCAGCCGCATTCCCGCGTGCGAGATTGAGCCGATGACATACCCTTCCGCTTGCCGGATTGCAAGGTGCAACCCGCGCCCGGCCCGCCCGAATCAGACCTCGCGCACGTCGCGAACCCCCGGAATGCCACGCAGCCGGAGCGCCACCGCCGGTCCGACCGCATAGCGACCGGGAATGCCGATCTCGACTTCCGTGCCGGCGTCGAGCCAGGAGACGATCTTCACCTGATCGCGTCCGCGATCCCGGCCATTCAGGGCATCCCTGATCGCCGGCAACGGTTGCGGCGAGTCGATGGTGACGGCAAGCGTGGCGGACAGCCGTTCGGCCACCTGATCGAGCGGTTCGAGCGCCTGCGCGGTGATTCGGACCGCATCCCCATCGACCTGAACGTTGGCGCGGATCATCAGCGACCTCCCCACCTCGAGCAGATCGCGGTGGGCGGCGAGGAGTTCCGCGAACACCGTCACCTCGAACAGGCCGGAGGTATCCGACAGCTGGAGGAACGCATAGCGCCCGCCTTTTCCCGACGTCCGCTCGCGCTTGGCGATCAGCGTCCCGGCCATCACCACCGGACCCGGACGGCCGTGCGCCAGGATCTCCACGCAGGGGGCGATGTTGAGGCGTTTCAGCTTCGTTCCGTAGGACGCCAACGGATGGGCCGAAAGATGGAACCCGATCGCCTCGAACTCCTCCTTGAGGCGTTCCATCGGCTGCCAATCGTCGACGTCGGCGAGGCGCAGCGGCGACGCCGCTGCGGACGACTCGGTCGCGAACAGCCCGATCTGCGCACTGGCGCGCTCCTCGGCGGCGGCACTGGCATGCCTGAGCAGCGTCTCCACCGACTCGAACACCTGCCGCCGGTTGGGGTTCAATCCGTCGAACGCTCCGGCGCGGGCGAGACTCTCGAGCGCTCGCTTGTTGATCTGGCGGGCATCGAGACGCCGTGCGACGTCGGCCAGCCCGGAGAAAGGGCCGTTCTGCCGCCGCTCGGCGACCAGCGCCCTCATCGCCCCCTCGCCGACGTTCTTGACCGCCGCCAGCGCGAAACGGATGGCGGCCTCCGCCGCCGGCTCGGCCGGCGCCCGCTCGACCGAGAAGTCGACCTCCGAGGTGTTGATGTCCGGTCGCAAAAGCGGGGTTCCAAGTCTCCCCAATTCCTGGCGGAAGGTGTTGAGCTTGTCGCTGTTGTTGAGATCGAGGCTCATCGACGCTGCGAAGAACTCCACCGGGTGGTTGGCCTTCAGATAGGCGGTTTGGTAGGCGACGAGAGCGTAGGCCGCGGCGTGAGACTTGTTGAAGCCGTAGCCGGCGAACTTGCTGACCAGTTCGAAGATCTGCGCCGCCTTCGCCTCCGGGACGCCGCGCGCGCACGCGCCGTCGACGAAGCTCTGGCGCTGCTTGTCCATCTCCTCCTTGATCTTCTTGCCCATCGCTCGCCGCAGAATGTCGGCGCTGCCCAGCGAATACCCGGACAGCTCCTGGGCGATCTGCATCACCTGCTCCTGATAGATCATGATGCCCTGGGTTTCGCGGAGAATGGGCTCCAGGGTCGGATACAGGTAGTCGGGCGATTCCTCCCCGTGCTTGCGGCGGATGTAGCTCGGGATGTTGTCCATCGGACCCGGGCGGTAGAGGGCGACGACGGCGATGATGTCTTCGAAGGTGTCCGGTTTCAGCTTGCGCAGGACGTCGCGCATGCCCGCACTCTCCAACTGGAATACCCCGACCGTCTCGCCGTGGCTCAGCAACTCGAAGGTCTTCGGATCGTCGAGCGGAAGGTTCGAGAGATCGATGCGCGTTCCCTGGCCGCGTTCGATCAACGCCACCGCCCGCGCAAGCACGGTGAGCGTCTTGAGGCCGAGGAAGTCGAACTTGACCAGGCCCGCCGCTTCCACCCACTTCATGTTGAACCCGGTGACCAGCATGCTCGAACGGGGATCACGGTAGAGGGGAATGAGCTGCTCCAGGGATCGGTCGCCGATGACGACACCGGCGGCATGCGTCGAGGCGTGGCGGTAGAGCCCCTCGAGCCGGCCGGCGATGTCGATCAGTCTGGCGACGGTATCGTCCTGCGCCGCCATCGCGGGCAGCTGCGGCTCGATCTCCATCGCCTGGCGCAGGGTCACCGGTTGGGCCGGGTTGTTCGGCACCAGCTTGCAGATCTTGTCGACGTAGCCGTAGGGCATCCCCAGCACCCGGCCGACGTCGCGCAGCACCGCTCGCGCCTGCAATTTGCCGAAGGTGATGATCTGGGCGACACGATCGCCGCCGTAGGTGTCGTGCACATGCCGGATGACCTCGTCGCGCCGGTCCTGGCAGAAGTCGATGTCGAAGTCGGGCATCGAAACCCGTTCCGGGTTGAGAAACCGCTCGAACAGCAGTCCGAACCGCAGCGGATCGAGATCGGTGATGGTCAGCGCCCAGGCGACCACCGATCCGGCCCCCGAGCCCCGCCCCGGCCCGACCGGAATCCCCTGCTCCTTGGCCCAGCGGATGAACTCGGCGACGATCAGGAAATAGCCGGCAAAGCCCATCTCGCAGATGACCCCGAGCTCGTAGTCAAGGCGCTCCCGATAGGGTTGCGCACGGCTCCGTCGCTCTTCGTCGGGCATCTCCGGCCGCAGCACCTGGGCTTCGAGGCGGGCCTCCAGGCCCGCCCGCGCGTCCGCCCGCAGCGCGCCCTCCTCGGTCTTCCCCGGCCCGCAGTCGCATGGCGGCAGGATCGGTTTGACCGGCTCGATCATGAACGCACAGCGGCGGGCGATCAGCACCGTGTTGTCGATCGCGTCCGGCAGATCGGAGAACAGCGCCCGCATTTCGGCGGCACCCTTGAAGTAGTGCTCCGGGGTCAGGCGCCGCCGCGCGGCATCAACGAGATGGGTCCCCTCGGCGATACAGATCAGGGCGTCGTGGGCGTCGTACATGTCGGGGTTGGAGAAGAACGCCTCGTTGGTGGCGACGATCGGCAACGCGAACCGATCCGCGAGTCGAAGCAGCTCCGGTTCGACGATCGCTTCGCTCTCGAGTCCGTGGCGCATCAATTCGACGTAGAGGCGGCCGGGAAAGGCCGCGGCGAGACGAACGAGGACGGCCTCGGCCGCCGACTGCTGGCCTTCGAGCAGCGGCCGGCCGACCGGGCCGTTCGGCCCGCCGGTCAGGGCGATCAGGCCGCCGCCGTGGTCGCTCAGCGCCGCCAGCGAAACCTGCGGCTGGTCGCGCGAATCGCCGTCCCGGTAGGCGATCGCGAGCAGCTTCAGCAAGTTGCGGTACCCTTCCGCGTTCTGAACCAGGACGACGACCGAATCGGCGGCCGGGGCCGTCGGTTTCAGCGCCGGACCATGACGGCTCCCCTCGAGGTCGCCGGAGACGCTCAGTTGGCAGCCGATGATCGGCTGGATGCCAGCCTGCGCCAGGGTGACCGAGAACTCCAGCCCCCCGAACAGGTTGTTGGTATCGGTGATCGCCACCGCCGGCATCCGGTTCTGGCCGCAGAGCGTCGCCAGGTCCTTGATTCGGATCGCGCCTTCGGAAAGCGAATACGCAGTGTGGACCCGCAGGTGGACGAAATCGGCGTGGGACATGGGGAGATGATTCCACAGCGTCGCCGCCGAGTCACCGCCGCGCGGCTCGGCGGGTCGAGTTGTCCCCGCTAAACCGGGTTTTGCACAGTGCGCCCGGGGCGTCCCGGGTCATCCACCAGCACGCCCTCGTGGAGCCGGATCGTCCGATCCATCTGCGCCGCCAGCGCCGGATTGTGGGTGGCGACGATACCGGCCAGCCCGGCGCCGCGCGCCATCGCCAGCAACAGCGCGAAGACGTCGTCGGCGGTATGCGGATCGAGGTTTCCGGTCGGTTCGTCGGCGAGCAGGATCTTCGGGCCGTTGGCGAGCGCCCGGGCGATCGCGACCCGCTGCTGCTCCCCGCCCGACAACTGACCCGGACGGTGGTCCGCGCGGTCGCCGAGGCCGAGCCTCTCCAGCAGCTCGCGTGCGCGCTGCCGCGCGTCGCTGCCCCTCGCGGCGGCGATGATCTGCGGAATGACCACGTTCTCGAGCGCCGAGAACTCGGGAAGCAGGTGATGATACTGGTAGACAAAGCCGATGTTGTGGCGACGCACCAGGCTGCGGGCGTCGTCGGCGAGCGCGCCGCACGCCTGTCCGCAGACGTAGACCTCGCCGGCGTCGGGCTTCTCGAGCAGGCCGGCGATGTGGAGCAGTGTCGACTTCCCCGACCCCGACGGCCCGACCAGCGCGACCAGTTCGCCCTCACGGACGTCGAGGGCGACACCGCGCAGCACCTCCAGCGTTCGCCGGCCCTGGGGATAGCTGCGGACGATGCCGGCGAGCCGGAACACCGGTTCATTCATAGCGCAGCGCTTCGGCCGGCTCGATGCGCGCCGCCCGCCACGACGGATAGACCGTCGCCAGGAACGTCAGCACCAGCGCCATCGCCACGATCGCAACCACCTCGACCCCGTCGACGTCGGCCGGCAGCTGCGACAGGAAGTAGATCTCGGCCGAGAACAGCTCGGTCCCGGTCAGCCCCTGCAACAGCTGCCGTATGGCCTCGATGTTCTCGGCGAACCCCCAGCCGAGCAGAAAGCCGCCGAGGGTGCCGATGGTGCCGATGCTGGCACCGGCCAGGAAGAAGATCCGCATCACCATGCCGCGCGTCGCGCCCATGGTGCGCAGGATGGCGATGTCTCGACCCTTGTCGTTGACGAGCATGATGAGGCTGGAGACGATGTTGAACGCAGCGACGACGATGATCAGGGTGAGGATCAGGAACATCACGTTCCGTTCCACCTGGATGGCGGTGAAGAAGCTCGCATTCGCCCGCTGCCAGTCCTGAATGTTGCCGACAGGGCCGACCGCGGCGCGCACCGCCCCCACCAGTCGCGGCGCGAGGTCGGGGTTGCGGGTGAAGACCTCGAGAGTGGTGACCGCATCGGGAAGCTGAAAGTAGACCTGCGCCGCGTCGAGCGGCATGAACACGAACGCCGAGTCGTACTCGAACATGCCGATGTCGAAGGTGGCGACGACCCGGTAGGCCCGCAAGCGGGGCACGGTGCCGAAGGCGGTGACGGTTCCCTTGGGCGAGATCAGGGTGACCGGATCGCCGATCCCGAGCCCCATGCGTTCCGCCATGCGAGCGCCGATCAGCACCGCGTCGTCGCCCCGGAAGTCGTCGAGAGAACCGGCGGCGATGTTGTCGACCAGGATCCGGCGGCGGCCGATGTCCTCCGGCCTGAGGCCGCGTACGATCGCGCCGCGGGAGACGCCATGGGCGGTCACCATCACCTGGCCTTCGATCATCGGATTGACCACCACCACGCCCTCGACGCCGGCGACCGCATCGGCGAGGGTGTCGAAGTCCTGGAGGCCGCCGGGGGGTCCGTAGACGCTGAGATGGCCGTTGAGGCCGAGGATCCGCGACAGCAGTTCTTGACGAAACCCATTCATCACCGCCATCACGATGATCAGGGTGGCGACCCCGAGGACGATGCCCAGCAGGGAGAACCAGGCGATCACCGAAATGAACCCCTCGCGCCGCCGCGCCCGCAGGTAGCGCATCGCCACCATCCATTCGAAGGCGGAGAACATCGCGCCGCCCCCTACCCGATCAGCCGCGACAGCGCCGATTCCGCACCGATCTCCTGCTTCTCGCCGCTCCTGCGGTTCTTGAGTTCGAGCATGCCGGTCCCGAGGCCGCGCGGGCCGACCACCAGCTGCCACGGCAGCCCGATGAGGTCCATCTCGGCGAACTTGACGCCGGGCCGCTCGCTGCGATCGTCATAGAGGACGTCGACGCCACCTCTCCTCAGCCTGTCGTAGAGCGCGTCGCAGGCTTCGACGCACCTGGGATCGTCGGCCTTGAGGTTGATCAGCCCGACCTTGAACGGCGCGACGCTGTCGGGCCAGACGATCCCGGCGTTGTCGTGGAAGGCTTCGACGATCGCTCCCGCCAGCCGCGAGACGCCGATTCCATACGACCCCATCTCGACGAACGCCGGTTCTCCGTCGGGGCCGGTGACGCTGGCCCTCATCGGCTGCGAATACTTGGTCCCGAAGAAGAAGATATGGCCCACTTCGATCCCCCGCCCGGTGACGAGCGCATCGCCGAGCGCCTTTTCCTGCTCGGGATCGCGCTCGGCGTCGGTCGCCGCATACCTGGCCGTGAAATGATCGACGATCGGCTGCAGGTCGCTTTCGAAATCGATCTCGCTCTCCTGCCAGTTCATGGCGAGAAAATCGCGATGATAGGCGATCTCGCTCTCGCCGGTGTCCGCGAGGACGAGGAACTCGTGGCTCATGTCGCCGCCGATCGGACCACTCTCGGCCCGCATCGGAATTGCCTTCAGCCCCATCCGCTCGAAGGTCCGCAGATAGCTCACGAACATCTTGTTGTAGGAGCGTCGCGCGCCCGTCTTGTCGATATCGAAGGAATAGGCGTCCTTCATCAGGAACTCGCGCCCGCGCATCACCCCGAACCGCGGCCGGATCTCGTCGCGAAACTTCCATTGGATGTGGTAGAGAAGCTTCGGCAGCTGGCGATAGCTCCGGACGTCGGTGCGAAAGATCTCGGTGATCTGCTCTTCGTTGGTCGGGCCGTACAGCATGTCGCGCTGATGACGATCCCCGATGCGCAGCATCTCCGGGCCGTAGGCGTCGTAGCGGCCGCTCTCCCGCCACAGTTCCGCCGGCTGTATGGTCGGCATCAGCATCTCGTGACAGCCGATGGCGTTCTGTTCTTCGCGGACGATCTGTTCGATCTTCTTCAGCACCCGGAACCCCAGCGGCAGCCACGAGTAGATCCCCGCACTCGACTGCCGGATCATTCCGGCGCGGAGCATCAGCCGGTGCGAAGCGATCTGAGCCTCGGCCGGGTTTTCTTTCAGGGTCGGCAGGAAATAGCCGGAGAGGCGCATCGGAGATCGACCTTTTCGGGAGTTCGGACCGCGGACCGCCGAGACTGTACGAGATGGCCGCCGAGACATCAACGACCCCGACCGGCCGGCGGACAGCGAGGCCGCCCGACGGCCCCTCGGTCGGCGCAAGACCTTGGCACAAGCGCCTCCTTCGCTCACAACGTGGTCGGCGGGCTCGGATACCCCGAACAGGTCGCTCCGCGGGTGGTGTTCGTTCTGGCCGCGGGTTCGCTGCCAAGTCCGCCCTGGCCCAAGGCCCAAAAAAACGCGTGACGGCGGCGATTTCCGTCAGTATTATCGAAAAAAAATTGTCTGCAAGGTGCCCGAATAAGCGACAATAACTGGCCCGGGTTTTGGGGGAAGTTGGAAACGGGGCGTGACCGCAACAAGCGCCCCTACAAAAATGTGGCAGCCGTATGGCCGCTCCTTCATCAGGCAAGATCGGAAACGATCTTGCCGTTCGTTTTTCTCCCCCCTAACTGATTGAAAAATCACCCGTTTCATTCGTAAAACCGGGGATCGGTGCGCGTCCACGGCGGCTCCTGGAGGGCGATGCTGGCATGGACCGGGCAATCGATCCGGTGTGCGCCCGGCAGATAGCCGATGCTGGTCAGGAACTCCCGAACCACCTCCGGGCCGGCGAAGCGGAATGTCGCGCGAAACATCTTTACCCAGGCCTCCAGCCGCTGCGGATGGCGGGACGCGATCCAGGCATCGAAGCTGCCGTGGCTGTTGCGCACCGCACGCACCCGGCTCGCGTTGTCGATGATCGCCATCACCTTCGAGCGGTTGCGGATGATCCCGGGATCGGCGAGCAGGCGCCCGACATCGGTGTCGTCGTAGCCGGCGACGCGATCGACATCGAAGCCGTCGAACGCCGCCTGCAATGCCGATCGTCGCTTCAGCACCAGCAGCCAGGAGAGACCCGCCTGAAAGATCTCCAGGCTGAAGCGCTCGAACAGCGCCGCCTCGTCGGACAGCGGGAACCCGTATTCGTGATCGTGGTACGGCCCGTGAACCGGATGTCCGCGCGCCGCATCGCAGTACCAGGACATCTCACCCCCGGAAGGAGACGACGCCCGAATCGACGATCAGGTAGACGATCACCCAGGCGACGGCGGCGACCACGGTGGTCGCGGCCATCTTGAGCGCCAGATGCGGTCGCTTCGGTGCGCTGGCGGCATGACCCTTGGCGATGTCGGCGTCATCCAGGGTCTTCACTCCCCATGGCAGCACCATGAAGATGACCACCCACCAGATCACCACGTAAACGGCTATCCCTGTCGCCCATCCCATGGCGCATGCCCGCTTCCGAGTCCGCGACGACGTTCCGGATCAGGACGCCGGTCCCCGCTCGACCAAAACCTCGGAACCGCTGTGCACGGGTTCGTCGTGCGGCGCTGACGCGTTCCAGCCGAGAAGCTCGCGATCGGTCTTGACGGCGGCTTCGCGATCGCGGGGTGATCGAACCCGCCGATCATACTCCTCTCCTTCTCTGACGTCTGTTCACTCATATCCTGACGAGATGGACGCGGGTCAACGGCTTCTTGCCGACCAGATCGCCGAATGCCCTCCGCACCGCCAACCTGACCACCTCGCGCACCGCGTCATCGTCGCCGTAGATTCTTTCCGGCATCTCGTCAATCGCTCGCGAGACCTCCTGACCAACCCGGTCGCGGACCCGCGGGTCGTCGTCCTCCGCCAACCCGATGGTCGACAACTGCGGCGAGTCGATCGCATGCCGCCGGCCGTTGAGCACCACCGTGATCACCGCCACACCATTGTATATGGCCCTCTGGCGTTCGCGAACCAGATCGCCGTCGACGGGAACGAGGTCGTAGCCTTCCTTGCTGAGACGGCCCACCGCGACCGAACCGTCGACGGTCGCAGGTCCCGGCGCCAAGTGCAGCAGGTCGCCGTTCTCGACCACCTTCGCCTCCGGGATCCCGCACGCCAAGGCCAGATCGGCGTGCTCGCGCAGGTGCCGGAGTTCGCCGTGGACCGGGACGACGATCCGAGGCCGCACCAGCGCGTACATGCGGGCGAGTTCGTCGCGCGACGGATGGCCGGAGACATGGACGAACCCCTCGCGGCGGGTGACCACCTTGACGCCGAGGCGAACCAGCGCGTTGTGCAGGCGGCCGATCGCGGCCTCGTTGCCGGGGATCACCCGGGATGAGAACACCACCGTGTCGCCCGCCGCGAGCCTGCACCGCGGATAGCCGCCGCCGGCGATCCGCGCCAGCGCCGCCCGGGGCTCTCCCTGGCTGCCGGTGCAGATCACCAGCGTCCGCTCGCGCGGCAGATCGGCGAGGGCGCTTTCGTCGAGGAACGGCCGGACGTCGTCGAAGTAGCCGCATTCCCCAGCCGCCGCGGCGACCCTCCGCAGCGACGCACCGACCAGCACCACGTCACGGCCTGCGGTCGCTGCGACGTGCGCCATGGTCTTCAGGCGGGCGACGTTGGTCGCGAAGCAGGTCACGAGCACCAGGCCACCGCAGCGGCCAATGAGATCGGTGAGCGGCTGCCGCAGCGCCCCTTCGGCCCCGGACGCCGTCGGCTCGAAAACGTTGGTCGAGTCGCAGATCATTGCGAGCACGCCCTCGTCGCCCAGCCGCCGCAGGGCTTCGAGGTCGGAGGTCGGACCGACCACCGGCTCCGGATCGAACTTCCAGTCGCCGGTGTGGAGCAATGTTCCCGCCGCGGTGCGGACGATCACGCCATTGGCGTCCGGGATCGAATGGGTCAGGCTCACCAGTTCGAGCGCGAACGGGCCGACCGCCACCCGCCCGCCGCTCGGTACTTCGACCAGCGGCACTTCGCCCGCGAACGGCTGTTCGGCGAGCTTGCGGCGGAGGACCGCCAGGGTGAACCGGGTGGCAAAGACCGGGCACCGGAGCCGCGGCCAGAGGTAGGCGACGGCGCCGAGGTGATCCTCGTGGGCGTGGGTGAGCAGCAGGCCGTCGAGGCGGTCGCGTCGTTCCTCGATGAACGTCGGGTCGGGCATCAGGACATCGGTTCCGGGCAGCTCGCCGCGGGCGAACCCGATGCCGAGATCGATCATCAGCCAGCGTCGGCAGCCGGCCTCTCCGTAACCGTAGAGGTTGAGGTTCATGCCGATCTCGCCCGCGCCCCCCAGCGGCACGAAGACCAGCGATTCGGCCCCGGCGGGCTCGGTCATCGGGCGATGTTTCGCTTGTGGATGGCGAGAAGCCCCTTGAGCGTCAGATCGGGATCCGAATGGTCGAGAACGGCGGTGCATTCGCTGAACAGCGGCGCGAGGCCACCGGTGGCCACCACCCCCATATCGCTTCCGAATTCGGCACGGATCCGTTCGATCATCCCCTCGACCATGCTGACGTAGCCCCAGAAGATCCCCGATCGCATCGCCTGCACCGTGCCCTTGCCGATCACCCGTTCGGGCCGGCCGATCGCGACCCGCGGCAGTTGCGCCGAAGCCGAGTGGAGGGCCTCGAGGGAGAGATTGACCCCCGGGGCGATCACCCCGCCCATATAGCTGCCCTCGGCATCGATCACGTCGAAGGTGGTCGCGGTCCCGAAGTCGACGATGATGAGCGGGCCGCCGTACTCGTCGTACCCGG
The DNA here is from genome assembly GCA_050329575.1 of Rhodospirillales bacterium. Classification (GTDB taxonomy): domain Bacteria; phylum Pseudomonadota; class Alphaproteobacteria; order Rhodospirillales; family Defluviicoccaceae; genus JAUXFS01. The sequence continues at coordinate 16,909 of JBHJOP010000128.1, forward strand.
CGACGGCGTTGACCAGACGGTCGGCACCGACCTCCTCCGGGCGGTCGACGAGGATCCTCAGCCCGAGATCGACATCCGGCGCGCCGACGACCAAAGCCTGGCACCCGAAGTATTTGCGGCACAGGGTCCGCAGGCTGAACAGCGTCGCCGGCACCACGGTCGCGACGATGCCGGCGACCACCTGCGCGCGGTCGATCCCGTCGAGCGACATCAGCTGGGTCAGCCAGACGCCGATCTCGTCGGCGGTTCGGTTGACGTTGGTGGACGACCGCCACTCACCCTTGATCCGTCCGGCATCGTCGAAAACGGCAAACACGGTGTTGGTGTTCCCGCAGTCGATCGCCAGCAACACGGCCTCTCCCCTCCTTCTCGTTAGGCGTTCGCCGCGGCGGACGCCGGAAACACGTCACCGAACGTGATCAACCGACGGCGCCCGTCCCGGCTCAGCACCAGCGCACCGTTCTCGTCGAGATCCGCAAACACGCCGTGCAAGCTCTCGCCCTCGAGCCGGACCGTGATCGGCCGCCCCAGACCATGGGCGCGCTGCAGCCAGGCCGCCCGGATCGCCGCGAATCCGTGGTCGTGCCACAACGTCATGCAGCGTTGCAGGGATCCGCCATAGGCCTGCAGGACGGCCTCGACGCCGACCCCGGCGGCGCTGCCTTCGGCAGCGAGCGACGTCGCCGGGTACTGGCCCTCCCCGCCGGTCGGGTGCAGCGCGACGTTGATGCCGACGCCGATGGCCAGCCAGTCGAGGGACCCCATCCCTGCAGACGACGACTCGATCAGGATGCCGGCGATCTTGCGGCCGCCGACGAGCACGTCGTTGGGCCACTTGCAGGTGACGACCGCATCGTCCGGCAGCATCGCGGCGACCGCGTCGCCGACCGCCACGGCGGTGACGAAGCCGACCTGCAACGCCTTCGCCGCAGCGTAGCCGGGCCGCAACAACAGCGAGCAGTACAGGTTTCCGGGTGGCGATGTCCAGGCGCGCCCCCGCCGGCCGCGACCAGCGGTCTGCTCCCGCGCCCACACCAGGGTGCCCTCGACCGCCCCCTGGCCGGCCCGCCTCTTGATCTCCTGGTTGGTGGAATCGACGCTGTCGAGGCTGACCAACCGGTAGACATCGGAGATCGCCGGACCGGCCATGCGGGCCGTCGTCCTAACCGGCGAACAACGCCGCAGCCGCAGCCGCTGCTCCCGACAGCAGCGGCCCCGGCAACAGGAAGAACAACGCCACCACGACGCCGGTTGCCAGCATCACCGCCCGAAGGTCCCGCCCGATGCCGCGGTCGAACGGTTCCCCGGCCTCGTCGAAGTACATGATCTTGACGATCCGGAGATAGTAGTAGGCGGCAACGACGCTGGCGAGCAGGCCGATGATCGCCAGAGCGAACAGACCCGCCTCGACCGCGGCGAGGAAGATGTAGAGCTTGCCGAAAAAGCCCGCGAGCGGCGGAATGCCGGCCATCGAGAACATGAACACCGCCAGCGCCAGCGCCATCAGCGGGTTGGTCTTCGACAACCCGGCGAGATCGGAAATCCCGACCGCCATCTGTTCGCGGCGGCGCATGCACAAGATGCAGGTGAAGACGCCGAGATTCATGAACAGATAGATGGTCATGTAGATCAAGACGCCCCGCACGCCGCTCTCGGTTCCGACCGCGAGACCGATCAACGCGTAGCCGACATGGCCGATCGAGCTGTAGGCCATCAGCCGCTTGATGTTCTGCTGACCGATCGCCGCGAACGCCCCCAGCACCATCGACGCGATCGAGATGAACACGACGATCTGCTGCCACTGTGCCACCAGGTCGCCGAACGGCCCGATCATCACCCGCAGCAGCAGGGCGACCGCCGCCAGCTTTGGCGCCACCGAAAAGAAGGCGACCACCGGGGTCGGCGCGCCCTCGTAGACGTCGGGCGTCCACATGTGAAACGGCACCGCCGAGACCTTGAAGGCCAGTCCAGCGAGAATGAAGACGATACCGACGATCAGGCCGACCGGAGGCCTGTCGCCATGATAGGCTTCGAACGTCGCGGCCAGCGCATCGAAGCCGGTCGTCCCGGAAAAGCCGTAAACGAGCGAGCAACCGTAGAGCAGCATCCCCGAGGCCAGCGCCCCGAGGACGAAGTACTTAAGGCCCGCCTCCGCCGAGCGGACGTCGTTGCGCTGGAACGCCGCCACCACGTAGAGCGCCAGGCTCTGCATCTCGAGCCCGACGTAGAGCGCGATCAGATCGTTCGCCGAGATCATCATCAGCATCCCGACGGTCGCGAACAGGATCAGCACCGCATACTCGAAGCGGGCGATGCGCTCGTTCTCCAGATAGGCCTGGGCGATCACGATCGAGACGCCGGAGGCGATCAGCACCAGGACCTTGAAGAACAGGGCGAAATCGTCGAGCACGAACATCCCGCCGAACGACTGTGTCGGCCCGCGGACGGCGATCATCGTCACCAGCAGCAACGTCAGCACCAGCGCCAGCACGCCGAGCCGCGAGACCATCCGCGTCGCCTGCACCGCCGCTGTCCCGTCGCTGTCCTTGTGGAACACCCCCACCAGCAAAAGCCCCATCGCGGAGAAGGCGAGGAAGATCTCCGGCATCGCTGGGATGAAGTTCGGTACGTCCGCCAGGGGCATGTCGCAATGGTCTCCCGAACCGCCGACTACCGTTGGAGCATCGACGCGGTCTCGACGGCCGCGCGCGCCGTTTGCACCCGGTCGAGAAGATTGTCGACCGAGACCTGCATCACCTCGAGGAACGGAGCCGGATACACGCCCATCCACAACACCAGCGCCAGCAGCGGCGCGAAGACCGCCATCTCCCGCGGGCTGAGATCGGTGATCTTCTTCAGATGGTCCTTGGTCAGCGCGCCGAAGATCACCCGTCGATACAGGTACAGCATGTACACCGCGCCGAGAATAACCCCGGTTGCGGTCAGCGCCGCCACCCAGGTGTTGACCTGGAAGGCGCCCATCAACACCAAAAACTCGCCGATGAAGCCGCCGGTGCCGGGAAGGCCGACGGAAGCGAGCATGAACACCATGAACACGAGCGCGTAAGCCGGCATGCGGTGGACCAGACCGCCATAGGCGGTGATGTCGCGCGAATGGATGCGGTCGTAGACGACGCCGACGATCAGGAACAGCGCCGCCGAAACCACCCCGTGGCTCAGCATCTGGTAGATCGCCCCCTGGACACCGTGCGCCGTCAGGGTGAAGGTGCCGACGGTGACGAACCCCATGTGCGCCACCGACGAATAGGCGATCAGCTTCTTCATGTCCTCCTGGGCGAGCGCCACCAGCGAGGTGTAGATGACGGCGACGACGCTGAGCGCGAAGATCAGCGGCGCGAACGCGATCGACGCCTCGGGAAACATCGGCAGCGAGAAGCGCAGGAAGCCATAACCGCCGAACTTCAGCAACACCCCGGCGAGGATCACCGAACCCGCCGTCGGCGCTTCGACATGGGCGTCGGGAAGCCACGTGTGCACCGGCCACATCGGCACTTTGACCGCGAACGAGGCGAGGAACGCCAGCCACAGCCACACCTGCAGATCGGCCGGGAAGTCATATGTCATCAGCGTCGGGATGTCGGTGGTGCCGGCCGTGAAGTACATGGTCAGCATCGCCAGCAGCATCAGCACCGACCCGGCGAGGGTGTAGAGAAAGAACTTGAACGCCGAATACACGCGCCGCGGTCCGCCCCAGACGCCGATGATCAGGAACATCGGGATCAGCACGCCCTCGAAAAAGATGTAGAACACGACCAGGTCGAGGGCACAGAACATCCCGACCATCATCGTTTCCATCACCAGGAAGGCGATCATGTATTCCTTGACCCGATCGGTGATATTCTGCCAGCTCGCCAGCACGCAGATCGGCGTCAGCACCGTCGTCAACAGGACGAACAGCATCGAAATGCCATCGACGCCCATGTGATAGGCGATGTCGAAGTCGGGCATCCAGGCGACCCGCTCCTGGAACTGGAACGCGGCCGTCGTGGTGTCGAACCCGAACCAGATCCCGAGCGACAGCAGGAACGTGGTGACGGAGGTCAGCAGCGCGACGTTGCGGGCGTTGCGCGCCACCACATCGGGCTCGCCGCGCACGATGAGGATGAAAGCGGCGCCGACCAGCGGCAGGAACGTCACCAGCGACAACAGTGGCAGACTGCTCATGGTCGCGCCCTCAGCCCGCCGACCGGAACAGATACCAGGTGATCAGCGCCATCACCCCGATCAGCATCGCGAAGGCGTAATGGAAGACGTAACCGGTCTCCAGGCGCGAGAACCGGCGGGCGAGGTCGACGGTGGCGGCGGCGATCCCGTCCGGACCGACCCCGTCGATGACGACACCGTCTCCACTCTTCCAGAGGCCGCGGCCGAGCACGAAGGCAGGGCGGACGAAGACCGCGTTGTAGAGTTCGTCGAAATACCACTTTTTGAGCAGGAACACGTAGACGGCGTGGAACCGCGCCGCCAGCATGCGGGGCAGGTCGGGCGCCAGGGCGTACAGCCCATAGGCGGCGGCGATCCCGGCGATCGCGACGATCAGCGGCAGCAGCTTGACCCAGCCGGGGACGTGATGGGCGTTCTCGAGTGCCGCATGTTCGGGCAGGATCAGGATCGCCGCGCCCCAGAACTCCGTCGTCCTGTGGCCGACGAACCATTCGTAACCGAGGTAGCCGGCGAAGATCGCCCCCGCCGCCAGCACCACCAGCGGCAGGATCATCACTTTCGGCGATTCATGAACGTGCGCCATCACCTTGTCGTCGGCGCGGGGGCTGCCGTGAAAGGTCATCAGCAACAGCCGCCACGAGTAGAACGCGGTCAGGAACGCCGCGGCGATGCCGAGCCAGAACGCATACCGACCGACGCCGGTTTCGGCGGCGAAGGCGGCCTCGAGCACGACATCCTTGGAGAAGAAGCCGGCGAACGGCCAGATGCCGGCCAGCGCCAGGGAGCCGATCCACATCAGCACGTAGGTGACCGGGATCATCTTCCAGATGCCGCCCATCTTGCGCATGTCCTGTTCGCCGGACATCGCGTGGATCACCGCGCCGGCGCCGAGAAACAGCAGCGCCTTGAAGAAGGCGTGCGTCATCAGGTGGAAGATCCCCGCCGAGTATGCCGAGACGCCGCAGGCGAAGAACATGTAGCCGAGCTGCGAGCAGGTGGAGTAGGCGATCACCCGCTTGATGTCGTTCTGCACGCACCCTACCGTCGCCGCGAAGATGGCGGTCGACGCCCCGACGATGGTGACGACGGCGAGCGCGGCGTCGGAATACTCGAACAGCGGCGACAGACGGGCGACCATGAACACTCCGGCGGTGACCATCGTCGCGGCATGGATCAACGCCGACACCGGGGTCGGGCCTTCCATCGCGTCCGGCAGCCAGGTGTGCAGGCCGAGCTGCGCCGACTTGCCCATCGCACCGACGAACAGCAAGAGGCAGACCACGGTGAGCGCGTGGAACTCGCCACCGAACACGGTGAGAGTGGCATCCGCCTTGCCGCCGGCCGCGGCAAAGATGGTGTCGAGGTGCACCGACTGGAACAGCACGAAGGTCGCGAAAATGCCGAGGGCGAACCCGAAGTCGCCGACCCGGTTGACGACGAACGCCTTGATCGCCGCCGCGTTGGCCTCCGGCTTGTTGTACCAGAAGCCGATGAGCAGGTAGGAGGCGAGACCGACTCCTTCCCAGCCGAAGTAGAGCTGTACCAGATTGTCGGCGGTGACCAGCATCAGCATGAAGAAGGTGAACAGGCTGAGGTAGGCCATGAACCGCGGGATGCCCGGATCGCCGTGCATGTAGCCGACGGAATAGACGTGGACCATCGTCGAGACGACGGTGACCACCAGCATCATCACCGCCGTCAGGGTGTCGATCTTGAGCGCCCACGACACCTCCAGCGCCCCGGAGTCGATCCAGGTGAACAGCTCGACGGTGCCGGCGTTGCCCCTGACGACGACGTCGATGAACACGATCACCGCGGCGACCATCGATAGCAACAAGGCCCCGCAAGTGATCAGCTGCGCCGCGAGATTGATCCGCGCCTGCCGCTCACGGTCGTCGGCGGTGGTGAACGCCAGACCGCCGGCGACGATCGCCCCGAGCAGCGGCAGAAACACGACCAAGGTGGACATCCGCTGCCTCAGCCCTTCAACAGATTGATGTCTTCGACGGCGATGGTGCCGCGGATGCGGAAGTAGACCACCAGGATCGCAAGCCCGATCGCCGCCTCCGCCGCCGCCACGGTCAGCACGAACATCGCGAACACCTGCCCCACCAGGTCGCCGAGCTCGACGGAGAACGCGACCAGGTTGATGTTCACCGCCGCCAGCATCAGCTCGATCGCCATCAGGATGACGATGACATTCTTCCGATTGAGAAAGATCCCGAAGATGCCGATCGCGAACAGCATCGCCGCGACGGAGAGGTAGTGGGGCAGGCCGATCTCGAACATCAGATGCCTTTCCCCGCCTGAACCTTCCGCACCTCGATCGAGTCCTCAGGCATCCGCCGCAACTGCTCGCCGATGTCCTGTCGGCGAACCCCCGGCCGCCGCCGGAAGGTCAGCACGATGGCGCCGATCATGGCGATCAGCAGCACGACCCCGGCGGCCTGGAACAGGTAGAAGTAGTGGGTGTAGATCAGCCGGCCGAGGGCGTCGGTATTGGTCATGGCGTCCGCCGGCGGTGCCGGCGCCTGGATGCCGGCGGCCGCGTCGGGCGCGAAGGTCCAGCCGCCGAGGATGATCAACAGCTCGCCGAGCAGCACCAGCCCCACCAGTCCGCCGATCGGCAGGTAGCGGAGGAACCCCTGCCGCAGCTCGGCGAAATTGATGTCGAGCATCATCACCACGAACAGGAACATCACCGCCACCGCGCCGACGTAGACGATGATCAGGATCATCGCCAGGAACTCCGCGCCCATCAGCAGGAACAGGGCGGCGACGTTGAAGAAGGTGAGGATCAGGAACAGGACCGAGTGCACCGGATTGCGCGCTGAAATGACCATCACCGCGGCGACCACGGTGACGAACGCGAACAGATAGAAGGCCAGTGCTTGAACGATCATCGACGCCCCGGTTTCGCGACGGTGCCCTCGGATTGCGCGCCGCGGCGGAGGCTCCGCCGCTCGCCCCTCCCCTTCGATCCCCCTCGGTCCCCTTCCTTAACGGTAGGGCGCCGTCGCCGCAAGGTTCGCGGCGATCTCGGTCTCCCAGCGGTCGCCGTTGGCGAGCAGCTTCTCCTTGTCGTAGAGCAGCTCTTCGCGGGTCTCGGTGGTGAACTCGAAGTTCGGCCCCTCGACGATGGCATCGACCGGACACGCCTCCTGGCAGAACCCGCAGTAGATGCACTTCACCATGTCGATGTCGTAGCGCGTCGTCCGGCGGCTGCCGTCCTCGCGCGGTTCAGCCTCGATGGTGATCGCCTGCGCCGGGCACACCGCTTCGCACAACTTGCAGGCGATGCACCGTTCCTCGCCGTTGGGATAGCGCCGCAGCACATGCTCGCCGCGGAAACGCGGGCTGAGCGGGCCCTTCTCATAGGGATAGTTGAGCGTCACCTTGGGCCGGAACATGTACTTGAACGTGAGTCCCAGGCCCGACATCAATTCGCTCAGGAAGATGGTCTGGGCGGCGCGATCCATGAACCCCATGACGACTCCTCGCTAACCTCTCTCTCCGTCGTTCTCCGAAGCGCTCCCGGCCTCAACCGAGGGCCGGGGCCATGTCGAACGCGATCAGCACCGCGGCGACGATCGCCACCGCGGCCAGCGATACCGGCAGGAAGACCTTCCAGCCGAGCCGCATCAGCTGATCGTACCGGTAGCGCGGGAACGTCGCCCGCACCCACAGGAACACGAACAGGCAGGCGGCGATCTTGAGCGCGAACCAGACCGGCCCGGGAACCCAGGTGAACGGAGCGACCTCGAACGGCGGCAGCCATCCGCCCAAGAACAGGATGGTGGTCATCGCCTACATCAGGATCATGTTCGCGTATTCGCCGAGGAAGAACAGGGCGAACGGCATCGCCGAGTATTCGACGTTGTAGCCGGCCACCAGTTCCGCTTCCGCCTCCGGCAGGTCGAAGGGATGGCGGTTGGTCTCCGCCAGGGTGGAGACGAAGAAGATCACCGCCATCGGCAGCAACGGCGACCAGAACCAGCCGAGCATCCCCCACGGCCCCTGCTGCGCGAGCACGATCTGGGTCAGGTTGAGGGAGCCGACGCACAACAGGACGGTGATGATGACGAGGCCCATCGACACCTCGTAGGACACCATCTGCGCCGCCGACCGCAGCGCACCGAGAAAGGCGTACTTGGAGTTGCTGGCCCAGCCCGCCATGATGATGCCGTAGACCCCGAGCGACGAGATCGCGAACAGATAGAGGATGCCGACGTTGATGTCGGCGAGCACGATGCCCTCGCCGAACGGGATCACCGCCCAGGCGACCAGCGACAACAGGAACGTGACCATCGGTGCGATCAAGAATACCGCGCGGTTGGCGCGGCTCGGCACGATCGTCTCCTTCAGGAACAGCTTCAAACCGTCCGCCATCGGTTGCAGCAGGCCGAACGGCCCGACCACGTTCGGCCCCTTGCGCAGGTGCATCGCGGCGATGACCTTCCGTTCGGCGAACGTCAGGTAGGCGACGGCCATCAGCAGCGGCGCCACGATCGCGACGATCTTGATCACGATCCAGAGCGTCGGCCACAGATAGCCGTCCCACAGCTCAAGCATCGGTGCCGGTCTTTCGTGTTTGGTCGTGCTCGAATGCCTGGACGCACTCGGCCATGGTCGGCGATGCCCGGCAGACGGCGTTGGTCAGATAGAAGCTGGTCGTCGGTTCGGCGAATGGCTCCGGGGCGATCTCGCCACGGCGGCCGAACGCGCCCCGGGGCGCGGGTTCGACGCGATCGACGGCCAGGAAGCCGGGGTTGACCTGCCGCAGCCGGTCGCGCACCTGCTGCAGTGAGTCGAACGGCAGTGTCCGGCCGAGCACCTCCGACAGCGCCCGCACGATCGCCCAGTCCTCCTTGGCGTCCCCCGGCGGGAAGCAGGCGCGCACGCCAAGCTGCACCCGCCCCTCGGTGTTGACGTAGGTGCCGTTCTTCTCGGTATAGGCGGCCCCCGGCAGGATCACGTCGGCGCGATGCGCGCCGGCGTCGCCATGGTGCCCCTGGTAGACGACGAAGGCCTCGCCGAGGCGCCCAGGGTCGATCTCGTCGGCGCCGAGCAGATAGACCATTGCGATCTCGCCCCGCTCCGCCCCCGCGCAGATCTCGCGCGTCGTTCTGCCGCCTTCGCCCGGCAGGAAGCCGAGATCCATGCCGCCGACCCGCGCCGCCGCGGTGTGAAGCACGTTGAAGCCGTTCCAGCCCCGCTTGGCGTCGACGAGGCCGAAGGTGTCGGCGATCCGTCGCGCCACATCCAGCACCGCCCAGCCGTCGCCGCGGGAGAGTGCGCCCATGCCGAGGATCAGCATCGGCGATTCGGCGGCCTTCAAGACCTCGGCGAACGGGTGTGTGCCGGCGGCGATCTTCTCCAGCAGCCCGGGATCGTTGCCGAGCGACCGGACCTTGTAGGTAAGGTCCGCCTCCGCGCCGATCACGCCCACCGCGAAGCCGCCCCGCAGGTAGCGTTGGCGCAGACGGGCGTTGACGATCGGCGCCTCGACGCGGGGGTTGCAGCCGATCAGCAAGCAGGCGTCGGCATCGTCGATCCCGGCAATGGTGGTGTTGAACAGGTAGGCGGCGCGCGGCGCGGCCGGCAGGCAGGCGCCGTCCTGCCGACAGTCGAGGTGCGGCGAGCCGAGCGCCGTCATCAGGTCCTTGAGCGCGACCATCGCTTCGCAGTCGACGAGATCGCCGGCGATCGCCGCGATCCGGTCACCGGGGAGCCCCTTCACCTCCGCGGCGATGGTCGCGAACGCCTCCGGCCACGTGGCCGGCCGCAGCCGACCGTCGCGGCGCACGTAGGGCCGGTCGAGACGCTGGCGGCGCAGGCCGTCACAGGCGAAACGGGTCTTGTCGGAAATCCATTCCTGGTTGACGTCCTCGTTGATCCGCGGCAGCACCCGGAACACCTCGTTGCCGCGGGTATCGACGCGGATGTTGCTGCCGACCGCGTCCATGACGTCGATGGTTTCGGTCTTGGTGAGCTCCCACGGCCTCGCTGCGAAGGCGTAGGGCTTGGAGGTCAGCGCCCCCACCGGACAGAGATCGATGACGTTCCCGGACAGCTCCGACGACAGCGCGTGGCCGAGGTAGGTCGTCACTTCCATACGCTCGCCGCGCGAGGTCGCGCCCAGGTCCGGAACGCCCGCCACCTCGGAGGCGAACCGGATGCAGCGGGTGCAATGGATGCAGCGGGTCATGATCGTCTTGATCAGCGGTCCCATGTCCTTGTCCGGAACCGCCCGCTTGTTCTCGGCATAGCGCCCGCGGTCGAAGCCGTAGAACATGGCCTGGTCCTGCAGGTCGCACTCGCCGCCCTGATCGCAGATCGGACAGTCGAGCGGATGATTGATCAGCAGGAACTCCATCACCCCCTTGCGCATCCTGTGCACCTCGGGGGTGTTGGTATGGATCACCATGCCGTCGGCCGCCGGCATCGCGCAGGACGCGATCGGTTTCGGCGCCCCCCGCATCGCCACCAGACACATCCGGCAGTTGCCGGCGATCGATAGACGCTCGTGATAGCAGAAGCGCGGAATCTCGATGCCGATCGACTCGCAGGCCTGCAGCAGCGTCAGGCCGGCCTCGACCTCCACTTCCTTGCCGTCGATCGTCAGTTTCGGCATCGCATGGTCCTCAGGCCGCTTCTTTCTGCGTTTCCGCGTCGCGCTCGCGGATCCGCCGCTCGAGCTCCGGGCGGAAGTGGCGGATCAACCCCTGGATCGGCCATGCGGCGGCATCGCCGAGGGCACAGATGGTGTGGCCCTCGACCTGCCGGGTCACCTCGTCGAGCAGATCGATCTCCTCGACCCTCGCCCGCCCCGCGACCAGTCGCTCCATCACCCGCCACATCCAGCCGGTTCCCTCCCGGCAGGGCGTGCACTGGCCGCAACTTTCGTGCATGTAGAAGCGGGACAGGCGGGCGATCGCCCGGACCACGTCCGTGGACTTGTCCATGACCATCACCGCCGCCGTTCCCAGGCCCGATTTGACCTCCTGCAGCGCATCGAAGTCCATCCGCACCGAGTCGCAGATCGACTTCGGCAGCAGCGGCACCGAGGATCCGCCCGGAATGATCGCGAGCAGGTTGTTCCA
>JBHJOP010000055.1:0-50257 GCA_050329575.1 Rhodospirillales bacterium
CGGCGGGTGCCGCCGGCCGCCGGGGGCGGGGCGCCCGACGGCGATCACTCGGCGGCGCGGCCGACCGGCGGCGGGCGCCAGCGCAGCACGGGATGGCGGGCGGCGGTCGTCTCGTCGAGGCGGCGGCGCGGCGTGTGCCGCGGGGCCTCGCGGAAATGGGCGATGTCGCCGGCCTTGGCGCGCGCCGTCAGCGCCGTCACCGCGGCGACGAAGCGGTCGAGGGTCGCCTTCGATTCCGTCTCCGTCGGCTCGACCAGCATCGCCCCGTGGACGACCAGCGGAAAGTAGACGGTCATCGGGTGGAACCCCTCGTCGATCAGCGCCTTGGCGAAATCGAGGGTGGTGACGCCGGTGTCCTTGAGGAAGCGCTCGTCGAACAGAACCTCGTGCATGCACGGCCCCTCGAAGGCGAGGCTCATGGTGTCGCGCAGACGCGCGAGCAGGTAGTTGGCGTTGAGGACCGCGTCGCCCGAAGCCTGCCGCAGACCGTCTGCGCCCATGCTCATCATGTAGGCGAGGGCGCGGACGAACATCCCGAACTGGCCGTGGAAGCCCTTGATCCGCCCGAACGGCTTCGCGGCCGCGGCGCCGGAGCGGTGCTCGACGAGGTCGAAGCCGTCGGCGGTGCGGACCACGAACGGCACCGGCGCGTAGGGGGCGAGCGGTGCCGACAGCACCACCGGGCCGCTGCCGGGACCGCCGCCGCCGTGCGGAGTCGAGAACGTCTTGTGCAGGTTGATGTGCATGCAGTCGATGCCGAGGTCGCCCGGTCGCACCCGGCCGACGATGGCGTTGAGGTTGGCGCCGTCGCAATAGAAGAAGGCGCCGGCGTCATGGACCGCGGCGGCGATCTCAAGGATGTCGTTCTCGAACAGCCCGCAGGTGTTCGGGTTGGTCAGCATGATCGCGGCGACGTCGGTGTCGAGGCCGCGCCGCAGCGCGTCGAGATCGACGCGGCCGCGGCCGTCGGCGGCGATCCCCTCGACGGCGTAGCCGCAGGCGTGGGCGGTGGCCGGATTGGTGCCGTGGGCGGAGTCCGGGACCAGCACCCGCCGGCGCGCATCGCCACGGTCTTCGAGGGCGGCGCGGATGGTCATCATCCCCACCAGTTCGCCGTGGGCACCGGCCGCCGGCGCCATCGCCACCGCCGGCATGCCGGTCAGGGCCGTCAGCCACCCGGCGCACGCGTCGATCAGCGCCAGCGCCCCCTGCACCGTCGACGTCGGCTGCAGCGGGTGCAGATCGCCGAGGCCCGGTAACCGCGCCAGCTTCTCGTTCAACCTAGGATTGTGCTTCATCGTGCACGACCCGAGCGGATAGAAGCCGTGGTCGATGCTGTAGTTGCTGTGGCTGAGACGCAGGTAGTGGCGGACCACCTCCGGTTCGGACAGTCCGGGAAGTCCGATCGCGCCCTGGCGGCGCAGCCCGCCCAGCCGGTCCTCGCCGGCCGGCGGGTCGGGCAGGTCGACGGCGCACTTGTCGGGCGCGCCCTGCTCGAAGATCAGCGGCTCCTCGACCATCAGACCGCGGTTGCCGGAGGCGGTGGTCGCGGGGTCGATCATCGCAGCACCTCCGCGAGGCCCGCCGCGAGGGCGTCGATCTGTTGGTCGTCGTTGAGCTCGGTCGCCGCCACCAGCAGCAGGGGCGCCAGTTCGGTGTCGTCCGGACAGAACCGCGCGACCGGCACCCCGGCCAGGATCCCGCGGCGGGCGAGGGCGTCGACGACGTCGACCGCCGGCCGCGGCAGCCTCGCCGTGACCTCGTTGAAGAAGGCGTCGTTGAGGACGTCGACGCCCGCCACGCTCGACAGCCGGTCCGCGAGGCGGCAGGCGGTCCGATGGTTGATCTCGGCCAGCCGGGTCAACCCCGCCTCGCCGAGCAGGGTCAGATGGATGCTGAAGGCGAGCGCGCACAGGCCCGAATTGGTGCAGATGTTGCTGGTCGCCTTCTCGCGGCGGATGTGCTGCTCGCGGGTGGACAGGGTCAGCACGAAGCCGCGCCGGCCATCGACGTCGACCGTCTGTCCGGCGAGCCGGCCGGGCATCTGGCGGATGAACTTCTCGCGGGTCGCCAGCAGGCCGACCGAGGGGCCGCCGAAGCTGAGCGCGTTGCCGAGCGACTGGCCGTCGCCGACGACGATGTCGGCGCCCATGGCGCCCGGCGGCCTCAGGATGCCGAGCGACACCACCTCGGCGACCGCCACCACCAGCAGCGCGCCGGCGGCCTCGCAGGCCTCCGCCAGGCGCGCATAGTCGTGGACGCGCCCGAAGAAATCCGGGTTCTGGACGACGACGCAGGCGGTCTCGGCGTCGATCGCCGCGACGGTGTCCTCCGTGCCGCGCCAGTCGGCGACGAGGGCGTCGACGGCGAGGCCGCCGAACCGTCCGTAGGTCGCCGAAACCTCCCGGTAATGGGGATGCAGCCCACCGGACAGCACGACCCGCGAGCGCTTCCTGATCCGGGCCGCCATCATCACCGCCTCGGCGCAGGCGGTGGCGCCGTCGTACATCGAGGCGTTGGCCACCTCCATTGCGGTCAGCAGGGCGACCTGGGTCTGGAACTCGAACAGGCTCTGCAGCGTGCCCTGCGAGATCTCCGGCTGATAGGGGGTGTAGGCGGTGAGGAACTCGCCGCGCTGGATCAGGTGGTCGACGGTCGCCGGGAGATGGTGGCGATAGGCGCCGGCGCCGAGGAAGCACGGCGCCGCGGACGGGCCGAGGTTGTCGGCGGCGAAGGCGCGGAACGCCCGTTCGACCTCGATCTCGCCCTGGTGGCGGGGCAGCGCCACCGGCTCGGCGAGCAGCGCCGCCGCGGGAACGTCGCGGAACAGCTCGTCGATCGAGCGGACTCCGATCGCCGCCAGCATCTGACGGCGATCGTCGTCGGTGAGGGGGAGATAGCGCATTACCCGAGCCCGGCCACGAAGTCCTTGTAGTCGGCGGACTTCATCAGCCCGTCCAGCTCGGCGGCGTCGGCGAGACGGATCTTGAAGAACCAGCCGTCTCCCATCGCGTCGCGGTTGACCCGTCCGGGATCGTCGGCGAGGGCGTCGTTGACGGCGACCACCTCGCCGCTGACCGGCGCATAGACTTCGCTCGCCGCCTTGACCGATTCGACCACCGCCGCCTCGGCCCCCTTGTCGAAACGCTTGCCGACTTCCGGGAGCTCGACGAAGACGATGTCGCCGAGTTGCGACTGGGCATGGTCGGTGATGCCGACCACCCCGATGTCGTCTTCGACGCGAACCCACTCGTGGTCGCGGGTGTAGCGGACGTTGGCCATGGCGAACTCCCCTCGATTGGCGGCTCTTATCTGGCGTAGCGATGGTCGACGAACGGCAGCTTGACCACCCGTCCGGGCAGCGGCTTGTCGCGGACGAGGATGTTGACCCGGGTCTTCGGTTCGGCGTGGTCGCGGGCGAGGTAGGCCATGGCGATCGGACCGCCGATCGTCGGCGCGTAGCCGCCGCTGGTCACCGCGCCGATCTGCTTGCCCCAGCGGTCGGTGACGACGGCTCCGGCGCGCGCCGGGATCTTGCCCTCCAGGACCAGGCCGACCCGCTTGCGGGTCGCGCCTTCGGCGATCTGGCGGAGGATGATCTCGGCGCCGGGAAAGCCGCCCTCCTCGCGCCGGCGCTTGCCGATCGTCCAGGCGAGACCGGCCTCGACCGGGGTCGTCTGTTCGTCGATGTCGTTGCCGTAGAGACAGAGCCCCGCCTCCATCCGCAGCGAGTCGCGCGCCCCCAGGCCGGCGGGCCTGACCTCCGGCTCCTGCAGCAACAACCGCGCCAGCGCCTCGGCGTCCTCGCTCGCCACGGTGATCTCGAAGCCGTCCTCGCCGGTGTAGCCGGACCGGGTAATGCCGCAGCGGATGTCGCCGATCTTCAGGTTCTCGGCGGTCATGAACAGCATGTGGCGGCAGGGCGGGGCAAGGCGGGCGAGCACGCCGGCGGCGGCCGGCCCCTGCAGGGCGAGCAGCGCCCGATCGTGCCGGATCTTCATCTCGCAGCGCTCGCCGATGTGGCGGCGCAGACGGGCGAAGTCGACCGCCTTGCGGGCGGCGTTGACCACCAGCACCAGGTAGTAGCCGCCTTGGATCACCATCAGGTCGTCGACGATGCCGCCGCGGTTGTTGGTCATCAGCGTGTAGCGGACGGTGCCGGCGGCCATGCCCTTGACGTCGGCGACCACCAGCCCCTCCAGCGCCTCCGCGGCGTCGTCGCCGCGCAGGATCGCCTGGCCCATGTGGGAGACGTCGAACAGCGCCGCCAGGCTGCGGGCATGGAGGTGTTCGGCGATGATGCCGTCGTACTGCAGCGGCATCTCGTAGCCGGCGAACGGCACCATCCTGGCGCCGAGCGCGCGGTGCAGCGCATCGAGCGGCGACTTGCTGAGCGGTGGGTGGTCGTCGTCAGTCACGGCGTTCTCCCGCGGGGCGGAGGCCCCCCTGTGCGAGCCCGCCCGGTCCCGGCGCGGCGGCTGCGCCCGCGAAGCCGATGGCCAATCCCGGAGGTCCGACGATCGCGGCGGCGGTCAGTTTACCGCCGCCGTGGTCGACGTCAACCGAGCCGCCAAGGCTAGCGCAGGCTGGTCGGGCTCATACGGTTGTAGTCGAGTTCGTCGGCGGTGAGCTGAAGACCGACCAGGATCTCGTAGGCGGATGCGTCACGGCCGGACGGCAGCGGGATGTTGATGGTGATCGGCGGCCGGTCGTCCTGCACCTCGACCCGCGACAGGTTGCCGGGAAACGCGACCGCCAGCGCGAAGCTCTGCTTGCCGAGGATGTCTCGCCCGCCGCCGACGATGCTGACGAAATAGGTGAAGGACGCCTCGCGGCTCCTGTTGGCGGGACCGCGGGAGGCGAGAAACACCGGCGCCAGGTCGGTGACGATCGTCCGCTCGCCCTGGTCCGCCGTCACGTAGCGGCACCCGGCGAGAAGGTCGACGATCTCGACATGGAAGTCGACGTCGACGAGATCCTGTCCCGCCCCGGAAGCGAACCGGGTGAGCGCCGCCGCGTCGCCGAGGATCGCCACGCTCGGGCAGGGCGGCCGCGCCGCCGTCTCGGCGGAACCGCAACCGGCGACGCCGACCAGCGCCGCCGTGAACAGCGCCAACGCGGCCGTGCCGCGCCAGTGGAGGGACCGGCCGCTCACAGCGACGAATGGGTGCCGTCGCAGAAGGGCTTGCCGGCAGTCTGCTTGCAGCCGCAGAAGTAGACGGTTTCGGCCTTCTCGGCGGTGATCACCACCGGCGTCCAGCCCGTTCCCTTGTGGCTGCCGTCGCAGAACGGCTGCGCCTTGCTGCGCCCGCAAGCGCACCATGCGTACTTGCGTCCCGCCTGGAGTGCGATCTCGTAGGGCGACTTCTGCGCAACGACGGGTCTGTCCATGATCGCTCGCTTCTCCGTCTTCGGGGGCCGGAACGGTCAACCGCCGCCGAGGCACGACTCTAGTTGACGGCCCCGGCGGGCACAAGGGGCGAGGGCGAGGCTATCCCGGCGCGGCCCACTCGTGACACAATGGGGGATGGCCGTCTACACCGAGATCGCCGACGAACAGATCGCCGACTTCGCGGCGGAGTACGCCATCGGGCGGGTCATCGCCTGCAAGGGGATTGCCGAGGGGATCGAGAACACCAACTACCTCCTGGTCACCGAGACCGGCACCTACATCCTCACCCTCTACGAGAAGCGGGTGCGGCGGGAGGACCTGCCGTTCTTCCTCGCGCTGATGGAGCATCTCGCCGGCCGCGGCGTTCCGTGTCCGACCCCGGTCCGCGGACGGGACGGCCGGGCGCTGCGGACCCTCGCCGACCGGTCGGCGGCGGTGGTGACGTTTCTCACCGGGATGTGGCCGCGGCGGCCGACGGTCGCCCACTGCGCCGCCCTCGGCGAGGCGATGGCGCGGATGCATCTCGCCGCCATCGACTTTCCGTTGCGCCGTGACAACGATCTGTCGGTCGGCGGCTGGCGACCGCTGTTGGAGGCGAGCACCCGCCATCCCAACACCGTCGCCCAGGAACTGGCCGCGGAGCTGGAGAGCGAGCTCGCGGTCCTCGAGTCCGACTGGCCGACCGATCTGCCGGTCGGGATCATCCACGCCGATCTGTTCCCGGACAACGTCTTCTTCGAGGAGGAGCGGCTGTCGGGGCTGATCGACTTCTACTTCGCCTGCAGCGACTTCCTCGCCTACGATCTCGCGGTGTGTCTCAACGCCTGGTGCTTCGAGCGCGACGGCAGCTTCAACATCACCAAGGCGCGACGGATGGTCGACGGCTATCGGGCGGTTCGCGAGTTGTCGAGTGCGGAACTGGACCGGTTGCCGCTGCTCGCGCGCGGCGCCGCCATGCGATTTCTGCTGACGAGGCTCTACGACTGGCTGAACACCCCGAAGGGGGCCCTGGTGACGCCGAAGAATCCCATGGAGTACGTGCAGAAGATGCGCTTTCACAGGGGCGTCCGACGGATCTCCGGTTATGGCCTCGACTGACAGGGAGGGCTCGAGCGATGGCGGCGACCGCGTCGAGATCTATTGCGACGGGGCGTGTCTCGGCAATCCCGGTCCGGGAGGCTGGGGAGTGGTGCTGCGCTGGCGAGGCGTCGAGAGGGAGTTGTCGGGGGGCGAGGCGGCGACCACCAACAATCGCATGGAGCTCACCGCCGCGATCGAGGGCCTGGCGGCGCTGAAGCGGAGCGCGCGCATCCGCATCTACACCGACAGCACCTACCTCCGCGACGGGATTACCCGCTGGATCCACCGCTGGAAGCGGAACGGCTGGAAGACCGCCGACCGCAAGGCGGTCAAGAATGCCGACCTGTGGTGCCGCCTCGAGGAGGCGCTCGGCCCGCACGAGGTGGAGTGGTACTGGATCAAGGGTCACTCGGGGCACGCGGAGAACGACCGTGCCGACCAACTTGCGCGAGAGGCCGCACGGAATTCACAGGTTCTGTGATCACCGCAGCAAGCCGACGAAGCGCGGCAGGCTTGGCGCAGATCGCCGCTGCGGTGCAAAAATACCACTCATTCTGGTGAGTTTTTTATGGTTATCGGTCGGGCTTCCGTGGTAGTCTATCAGTCTGATCAGCACGATGTCTTCCGCACCGGAAGGACAGGGAATGGGCGCTGGGAAATCCTCACGATTCGAGTGGTGCGATGCGATGAGCGTCGGAGTGAAGGCTTTGGACTCCGATCATAAGTGCTTGGTGCGCATCATCAACCTGCTCTCGGAAGTTAGCGACGACGAGGACGCCGCCAGGATGGTCGAGATGGTGCTCGACACGCTGATGCTGTACGGCCGGTTCCATTTCGCTCGGGAGGAGAAGGTCATGGAGACCTGCGGGTTCCCGGGCGCGGGGTTTCACCGGGCGGAACACCAGGGGTTCGCGCGTTACGTCGGCCACCTTCGCGAACGCTTGGGGCGAAAAGCAGACGGGGCGGCGGCCGCGGAACTTCTGGCCTACCTGACGGGCTGGCTCAGCCATCACATCCTGATCCAGGACATGGCGTTTAAGCCCTATGTCGCAGGGGTCAGTCGGATGGACAATGTCGCTTGGGCCGCCGGTCCGCCGTTGCTGGAGTTTCAGCTGTAGGCGAAGGTCCGACGGTCGCGCGAGCCGACGGAGCAGGAGAGACGAAGGACGAGAACGTGGCCGGCCGCAGGGGGCGGGGCCCGAGAGCCCCAAGAGCCGACCTTCGGCCAGCCGTCGCCGCCCAGCGCCGCCTACAGCTGCTCCAGCAGCGACTCGGCGGAGGTCTTCTCGAATTTGCCGGGCGGATCGATGTTGAGTACCTTCACCACTCCCCCGTCGACCAGCATCGAGAACCGCTGATTCCGCACGCCCAGGCCCTTGCCGTTGAGGTCGAGTTCCAGACCCGCGGCCTTGGTGAGCGCCGCATCGCCGTCGGCGATCATCTGCACCTTGTCGCCACAGTTCTGGCTCTTGCCCCAGGCATCCATCACGAACACGTCGTTGACCGCCATGCAGACGACGGCGTCGACCCCCTTCGCCTTCAACGCGTCGGCCTTCTCGACGAATCCCGGCAGGTGCTTGGCCGAGCAGGTCGGGGTGAAGGCGCCCGGAACGCCGCACACCGCCACCTTCCTGTCCTTGAACAGGTCGTCGCTCTTGACGGCTTCCGGCCCGCTCTCGCCCATCCGCATCAACGTCACCGATGGCATCCTGTCGCCCACTTTGATGGTCATGTCGCTCCCCTCGCGCTGTGAGTTCCTCGCCGCCCGGCGGTGGGCGGGCCTCTGAGACATAGGGCCTGCGCGGCCGGAAATCAAAGCCCTTGCCGGCGTGGTGCGCCGGCCGTCGCCCGCTCCTATATCCTTTCCAGCAACGGGGTCGAACAACCCGGCCTTGCGCGGACGAGGCGCCGACGGCACGGCGTCGCACGCGCGTCACGACAGGTCGTGGCGCCGGGGCCGGGAGACCCGCGGTACATCGCCGCCGTCGATTGTGCTAGACTGGACTGACCGATCGCGAGGACGCCAGGATGGGTCGTAACGAGGAGAGCCGGTATCTGGCGGGGCAGTTGCTGGTGGCGATGCCCGGCATGCAGGATCCCCGCTTCGTCAAGACGGTGATCTACATGTGCGCCCACAACGCCGAGGGAGCAATGGGCCTGGTCGTCAACCGCACCCTCGAGGCGCTGACGTTTCCCGATCTCCTGGAGCAGCTGAGCATCGAGACGACGCCGCGCACCAAGCGGATCGGCGTGCATTTCGGCGGACCGGTCGAGACCGGGCGGGGCTTCGTGCTGCACTCCGCCGAGTACCTGCAGGACGGCAGCATGGTCGTCGACGGGGGGTTCGCGCTCACCGCCACCGTCGACATTCTCAAGGACATCGCCGCCGGAACGGGACCGCAGCGGTGCCTGCTGGCGCTCGGCTACTCCGGCTGGGGACCGGGGCAGCTCGACTCGGAGATCCGCGCCAACGGCTGGCTGCACGTCGCCGCCGACGCCGACCTGGTGTTCGACGACACCCTCGACACCAAATGGGACCGGGCGATGGCGAAGATCGGCATCGATCCGCGGATGCTCTCGGGGTTTGCCGGCCACGCCTGAGCGGCCTCTGGGGTGGTGGCGGATGTTCGCCCAGCCTCGAACCGGGACCATGCATCCTTGGGGCCGACGGGAGGGACCCGCGGACGCCGCCGCCGAGCGCCTCAGCCGAGGCGCTCGGCGACCCGGGCGTAGGGCTCGACCCGCGAGATGGGGCCGATGGCGGCCACCGTCGGCGGTTTCCGGCATATCCGCCGCGCCACCCGCAGCACCGCTTCGGTATCCACCGCCTCGATCCGGGCGACGATCTCGGCGGTCGGGATCGGGCGATCGAAGATCATCAACTGGCGGGCGAGCTGCTCGCAGCGGGCCGAAGGGCTCTCCAGCGCCATCAGCACGCTGGACTTGATCTGGGCGCGGGCGCGGGCGACTTCCTGCTCGCCGACCGCCATCGAGACCTTGGACACTTCGTCGCAGATCAGCGGGATCAGCTCCTCCACCTCGCTCTCGCCGGTGCCGGCGTAGACGCCGAACAGGCCGGTGTCGGTGTAGGACGACGGGAACGAATAGATGCTGTAGACGAGACCGCGCTGCTCGCGCGCTTCCTGAAACAGCCGTGACGACATCCCGCCGCCGAGCAGGGTGGACAGCACCGACAGGGCGTAGAAATCCGGATCGCGATAGCCCAGCCCCTCGAAGCCGAGCACCACGTGCACCTGTTCGAGGTCGCGCGCGTCGCGCCAGTCGCCGCCGGTGTAGCGGGCGGGTTTGCCGGGCCGCGGATCGCCCGCCGCGAGGCCCTCGAACGCCGCTTCGGCGGCGGCGACCAGCGCCTCGTGGTCGACCCGACCGGCGCCGGCCAGGATCATGCGCGCGGCGCCGTAGTGATCGCCGAGATACCGCACCAGATGGTCGCGGGTCATGGCGCGGATGCGCTCCGAAGACCCGAGCACCGATCGACCGAGCGGCTGGTCGGGGAACGCCGTCTCCTGGAATCGATCGAACACCAGGTCGTCTGGGGTGTCCAGACACTGCATGATCTCCTGCAGCACGACGGTGCGTTCGCGATCGAGCTCCTCGGCGTCGAGGCTGGCGTTCTGGATGATATCGGCGATGATGCCGATCGCGAGCCCGACGTCCTCCTTCAGGACCTTGGCGTAGAAGGCCGTGTACTCACGCGAGGTATGGGCGTTGAGATGGCCCCCCACCGCCTCGATCTCCTCCGCGATGGCGCGGGCGTCCCGGCGCGGCGTTCCCTTGAACACCATGTGCTCCAGGAAATGGGAGACACCGCCGACGTCGGAGTCCTCGTGGCGACTTCCGGCCGCCACCCAGACGCCGACCGCCGCCGTCTCCACGGAGGCCATCGGATCGGTGGCCACCCGCAGCCCGTTCGGCAGCGTCGAGACCCGCAGCCCGTTCACGCCCCCACCCCCTGTCGGTCGAGGGTCGCCGCGACGTGATCCTCCACGCACGCCAGATCGGCCGGCAGCACGTCGTAATGCTCCGGTCGCCGGAACAGGTCGGCGAGGCGCGCCGGCAGCGCCGGGCGGACGCCGGTCGCCGCCGTCACCGCGTCCGGGAACTTGGCGGGGTGGGCGGTGGCGACCGCGATCACCGGCACGCCGTCGTCGCGCGGACGACGGCGGGCGGCGGCGACCCCGATCGCCGAATGGGGGTCGAGGAGGATGCCGGTCTCCGCGTGGACGTTGCGGATGGTGGCCTTGGTTGCGTCGTCGTCGATGCACTCGGCATCGAACCCCATGCGGGCGCGCCGCCAGCGGGCGACATCGACGTCGAAGTGGCCGTCTGCGCGGAAGCCCTCCATCAGGCGGGCGACGGTCGGGGCGTCGCGATCGTACAACTCGAACAGCAGCCTTTCGAAATTGCTGGAGACCTGGATGTCCATGCTTGGGCTCAAGGTGGGGACGACGGTGCGCGTTTGCATCTGCCCGGAGGCGAAAAAACGGGTGAGGATGTCGTTGCGATTGGACCCGATGATCAGCCGCCGGATCGGCACCCCGATGCGGCGGGCGACGTCGCCGGCGAAGGCGTTGCCGAAATTGCCGGTCGGCACCGCGAACATCACCTCGCGATCCGGGGCGCCGACGGCGAGGGCGGCATGGACGTAGTAGACGACCTGGGCGGCGATCCGCGCCCAGTTGATCGAGTTGACCGCGGCGAGGTTGAACCGGTCGCGGAACGGCGCGTCGTTGAACATCGCTTTCACCAGGCCCTGGCAGTCGTCGAAGGTCCCTTCGACGGCGATGTTGTGGACGTTGGCGGCGGCGACGGTCGTCATCTGTCGGCGCTGCACCTCGGAGACGCGGTCCTTGGGATGGAGGATGAAGATGTCGATCGCGGCGCGATCGCGGCAGGCCTCGATCGCCGACGATCCGGTGTCTCCCGAGGTGGCCCCGACCACGGTGATCCGCTGGCCGCGGCGGGCGAGCACGAGGTCGAACAGGCGCCCGAGGATCTGCAGGGCGTAGTCCTTGAAGGCGAGGGTGGGCCCGTGGAACAGCTCCAGCAGCCAGCAATCGTCGGCGAGCGGCGCCAGAGGCGCGACCGCCGGGTGATCGAAGCGCCGGTAGGCGTCGACGGCGATGGCGGCGAGGTCGTCTTCGTCGATGGCCGGTGCCGCGAACCGCGCCATCACCCGTGCCGCCAGGGTCGGATAGTCGAGACCGGCCATCGCGCGGAGTTCTGCCGGCGACAGCCGCGGCCAGTTCTCGGGGACGTAAAGACCGCCGTCTCGTGCGAGACCGGCGAGCACGACCTCGTCGAAGGCGAGACGCGGTGCGGTGCCGCGGGTGCTGACGTAGTTCACGGCGCGAAGATCACGAGCGCGGGCATCATCGCCGGCAGCCTATACAAGCGGGCGGGACGGGGCGCAAGCGGCGGCGGGTCACGGAAGATAGCGCCGGCGCAGATGGGCCTTGAACACCTGGGTGTCGAGCGGGCGGCCGGTGACGGCGATCAACAGCGCGCGGGTGGAAAGCAGCGAGCCCCGGCCATGGACCGCGGCGGCCAGCCATTGCACCAGCGGTCCGAAGTCACCGGCCGAGATCGCGGTCTCGATCGCCGGTTCAGCGGCCACCGCCGAAGCGAACAGCTGGGCGGCCGTCATCGCGCCGAGGGTGTAGGTGGGGAAGTAGCCCCAGGCCCCGTCGTACCAGTGGATGTCCTGCAGGCAGCCCAGCCGATCGTTCGGCGGCCGCAGCCCGATCAGGCGCTCCATGCCCTCGTTCCAGGCGGCGGGGAGGTCGGCGGCCTCGAGGTCGCCCGCGATCATCGCCTTCTCAAGTCGGTAGCGGAGAATGACGTGAACCGGGTAGGTGACCTCGTCGGCGTCGACGCGGATGAACCCCGGGCGGACCCGGGTGTACAGTCGATAGAGGTTGTCGGCGTCCCATGCCGCCCCGTCGCCGCCGAGCATCTCCTTGATGATCGGGGCGGCGAAGACGAGAAACGGCCGCGACCGGCAGACCTGCATCTCGATCAGCAGCGACTGGCTCTCGTGGAGGGTCATGCCGCGGGCGTCGCCGACCGGCTGCAGGCGCCAGGCGCGCGGCAGGCCGCGTTCGTAGAGGGCGTGGCCGGTCTCGTGGAGGACGCCCATCAGCGCCGACGTGAAATCGGCCTCGTCGTAACGGGTGGTGATGCGGACGTCGTCGGGGGTGCCGCCGCAGAACGGGTGGAGGCTGACGTCGAGGCGGCCGTGATGGAAATCGAAGCCGAGCAGCGCCATCAGCCGGACCGCCAGCGCGCGCTGGCGCTCGATCGGAAACGGTCCGCGCGGTTCGATCACCGGCGGCGCGCTCGCCTGCCGCTCCCGCACCGCGGCGAGGAAGCCGGGGAGGAACGCCTCGAGGTCGGCGAAGATGCGGTCGATCTCGGCCGAGCGCCCGTCCGGCTCGTACTCGTCGAGCAGCGCATCGTAAGGCGCGACGCCGAGTCGCTCGGCCTTGACCGCCGCGGTCTCGCGAACCAGGGCCAGCAGCGCCCGCAGCTTCGGCAGGACCCGGGCGAAGTCGTCGTCGGCGCGGGCGTCGCGCCATGCTGCCTCGCAGGCCGACGTCGCCCGCGCCAGGGCCTCGACCTGCTCGCCGGTGAGCGCCGTCGCATGGGTCCACAGACGGCGCATCTCGCGCAGATTGGCGGCCCGCCACGGATCGCCGTCCGCGCCCTCGTCCGCCGCCGCCAGCCACGCGCCAGTTTCGGGTGCGGTGAGCAGGCCGTGGCGCAACGACTTGAGCACCGCCAACTGCTCGCCGCGGGCCTCGGCGCCGCCCTTCGGCATCATCGTCGCCAGGTCCCAGTGGAGCATGGCTTCCGCGTCGCGGAGCGCGAGCAGGCGGCGGAACCGGTCTTCCAGCCGCTCATACGCGGTCGCGGTCAAGGCGACGACCTCAACTCACCGTCGGCAGCGCGCGATCGACGAGCAGGGCGACGAAGATCAGGAACAGATAGAGGATCGTGAAGAAGAACAGCGGCCGCGCGCCGGCGCTGTCGGCGGCACGCCACAGCCGGATCGCATTGCGCAACAGGACGGCGCCGAGCATCAGCGCGGCGACCCCATAGAGCACGCCGGACATACCGATCGCCACCGGTGCCAGCGTCACCGGGACGAGGATGCAGGTGTAGGCGAGAATGTGGTTCTTGGTCGACCGTTCGCCGGCGACCACCGGCAGCATCGGGACCCCGGCGCGGTCGTAGTCCCCTTTGCGGAACAGGGCCAGCGCCCACGAATGCGGCGGCGTCCACAAAAAAATGATGGCGAACAGCACCACCGCGCCCCAGCCGATGTCGCCGCTCGCGGCGGCCCAGCCGATGATCGGCGGCAGCGCCCCGGAGGCGCCGCCGATGACGATGTTCTGGGGTGTCCGCCGCTTCAGCCACACCGTGTAGACGAGCACGTAGTAGACGATGGTCAGCGCCAGGAGGCCGGCCGCGACGGCGTTGACCAGCGCGGCCATGGCGGCGACCGAGGTCGCCGCCAGCGTCAGGCCGAACACCAGCGCCGGCAGCGGCCGCAGCCGGCCGGCCGGCAGCGGCCTGTCCATGGTGCGGGTCATCTCGCGGTCGATGTCGCGGTCGTACCACATGTTGATGGCGCCGGCGGCCCCGGCGCCGACGGCGATGCAGAGGACGGCGATCGCGGCGGTGAGCGCGTCGACGGCGGCCGGCGCCAGGATCAACCCGACCAGGGCGGTGAACACCACCAGCGACATCACCCGCGGCTTCAACAGCACCGCATAGTCGCGGACATTGAATCGCGGCTCGCGCAGGCCGGCGTCCGTCGCCACCGTCGCGGCCGATTCGGATCGGACGGGCGGCACCGCCTCAGACCCTCCCGCTCGCTACTCGGCTCATGGCCGCGCCCTCCGGTCGTCGATGCTCCCGCCCGCGCGGGCGGGCCTCAGCAGCGCCGTCGCGACGATCCAGATGAACAGGATCCCGCCCACACCGGCGAACAGTGCCCCGATGCCGTTCAATGCCATCCCGACGATCGCCCCCATCGCCTCCAGACTCTGATCGGCTCCCGCGGTCTTGCGTGGTGCGCCGTAGCCGCCGGCGAGGAACAGGCCGATGCACGCCGCGAGTTGCCCTCCGGCGAACAGGTATACCTGAACAAACAGCGCTTTTCCACGGCCGAGCGGCCGCTGCAGGCGCGGCAGGAACTCGGTGTAGAACAACCCCATGAACGCCACGGTGACGCCGGCGATGACCCCGTGATAGTGGGCCGGGGTGCGGGTGTCGGCGCCGTCGACGAACAGCCCGAGCACCCCGCCGATGGCGAACACCGTGACCGACAGCGCGAGGCAGACGAACGCCGGCTGTCGCCACGGCAGCGGCCCGTTGCGGCGCATCGCGATCGCGGCGGCGACCAGCACCGTCGGCGGGGCGAGCGCATACTGGAGGTTGGTGAACGTGACCGTCTGTGCGGCGGAGAACGGCTCGAACACCACGTAAAGGAACGGCGCCGGCAGCACCGCGACGGCGAGGAGCGCCGCGGCGGCGAGGACGATGGCTCGGTGCGGCACCGCCTCGCCGAACGCGTGGCCGGCGAGCAGGCTCCAGGCGACGACCAGCAGCAAGGTGTTGAGAAACTGCAGCACATGGCCGCCGCCCCAGAACAGGTCCTCGTTGAAGGCGTGGGACGGCGCCTCGCCGGAGAGCGGCGCCCAGGCGAGCATGAAGCAGACCAGTGCCACCCCGTAGATCAGCCCGCCGGCGGCCATCGCCAGCGGCAACGGGTCGGCGGCGGCGGCGGCGTTGCGGCGCAGGTTGAGAACCAGCCTGACCACCGGCAACGTCATCGCAGCCGCCATCACGGCGAGGCCGGCGTAATACAACGGGTCGATGATCACCGGCACGTAGTTGTTGAGCGTCGGGCGGCCGCGATCGAGCAGGGTCGGCGCGAACAACAGGAGCGCGGCGATCGCCATTCCGGCGACCGCGGCGGTTCCCAGCCACGCGAAGCGAGGGGCGCCGCCCGCCGCCCGATGCGTCGCCAGCAGAAGCAGGGCCCCGAACACCGCCAGGAACCAGACGACGAACGAGAACACGACATGGACGACGAGCGCCTTCTCGAACAGCCCCACCGGCAACGTCAGTAGCCGCTCGATGCCGGGGATGCGCGACAGCGCGAGCACGAGGCCGACCCCGGCGACCCCCAGCGCGCCGACCGCCAGCGCCGACCATCCCCAGAGTTCGCGACGAAACGCCGCGCCGGCGGCGCGGGCGTCGGCCCTCGGCGCCGGGGGGCTGAGGGTGGCGGCCGCCCTAGCCACGGGCGTAGGGTCCCGAAGGGTCGGGGTAGCCGTGCACCGCCATGACGTAGACCACCAGGCCGGAGACCGCCACGAACATCCACAGCGGCCACGTCCAGCGGGCGATCCGCTTGTGGCGATCGAACCGGCCGACGAGGGCGCGATAGGCGGTGATCGGGACCAGCGGGGTGATCGCCGCGGCGACCAGAATGTGGACGATCAGGATCGTGAAGTAGATCGGCCGCACCACCCCCTCGCCGCCGAACTTCGCCAGGCCGGCGTTGAAATGGTAGATCAGATAGGTGACCAGGAACGCCGCCGAAACCGCGAGCGCGCCGATCATGCAGGCGCGGTGTTCGCCGCGCCGGCCACTGCGAATGAAGGCGAGGCCGGCGGCGAGGAACGCGATCGTCGCGCCGTTGAGGGCGGCGTTGACGTGCGGCAGGTCGACGATCTCCAACATCAGCGCCGCTCCGCCAGCCGGTCACCTGCGGCCGATGGCACCACGATCAACCGCCCACCTTGAAGAAGATGCTGATGTACATCCCGAGCGCGGCCGCCACCAGAACGGCCGCCAGGACCCGGTTGCTCATGGCGCATTGTCCCTTCGAGCGTGTTGCCATTCGCCTTCGACGCATGTCTCGGCCCGGCCCCTCGCACCCGCGTCCGGCGCCGCCGTTGCGGCATCATTGCGGCCGCCTCGGCAAAAATCAATCGCCCACGTTCGGCGGCGAAAGCCGCCGGATCGCGGCCGCGTCCGGACCGGAGGCGGGATGGCGCGGCGCGGGAGAAAAACGCTTTGAATTCGGTTTTGCTCATGTTAGCTAATTATCAATCTCAATTCGCGGCACGGGCTCCGGATCGGTTCTCCGCGGGGGCGGAAGGCGCGCGGAGAACCCTTGAATGGCGTGTGGATTTGGGGCTGGACCTGAGCCGCGAGGGGAGATATGTGGTTGGAGAAATCGGGCGGGTGGGGATCATGCTCAACAGACTGAAGCTTTTCATCCTGTCGGTCGTGATGGCCGTCGCGGCGTGGTCGGGCGCAGTGCAGGCGGCGGAGGGACATGCGCGCCCGTGGCAGTTGAACCTCCAGGACGCGTATTCGCCGGTCATGGAGCGGGTTCACGACTTCAACAATCTGCTGATGGTCATACAGCTGCTGATCGTCCTGTTCGTGCTCGGCATCCTCGGCTACGTCATCGTCCGGTTCAACGCCAAGCGCAATCCGGTGCCGTCCAAGACGGCCCACAATACCCTGCTCGAGGTGGTCTTGACGGCGGTGCCGATCGTCATCCTGGTGATCATCGCCATTCCGTCGATGAAGCTCCTCTACTTCTCGGACCGCACCGACGACTACGAGATGACCCTCAAGGTCACCGGCCACCAGTGGTACTGGACCTATGCCTATCCCGACCACGGCGACTTCAGCTTCGACAGCATTCCCATCCGTGACGAGGATCTGGAGGATGGGCAGCTGCGGCTCCTGACGGTCGACAACCGGGTGGTCCTGCCGGTCGACACCAACATCCAGATCCTGATCACCGCCGACGACGTCATCCATGCGTGGGCGATCCCGGCCCTCGGCATGAAGGTCGATGCGACCCCCGGGCGGGTCAACGAACGGTGGATGAGGATCAACAAGGAGGGGATGTTCTACGGCATGTGTTCCGAGCTGTGCGGCGTCAATCACGGCTTCATGCCGATCCAGGTCGAGGCGGTGTCCAAGGAAGCGTTCGCCGAATGGGTCGAGCAGGCCAAGGAACAGTTCGCCGGTACCGATCGTCCCGCCCTCGCGGTGGTCGAGGCCGATCGAGCGGCGCGGTGACGGCGGCGAGGTCGGGATCCAGAGGTCAGTCGAGAAGGAACGGACGACGATGGCATACGGCGCGGTAGCGGGTCACGGCGAACACGAGCACCATCCGAGCGGGTGGCGGCGGTGGCTGTACTCCACCAACCACAAGGACATCGGCACGCTCTACATCATCCTGTCGGTGATCGCCGCGATCATCGGCGGTCTGATGTCCTGGTACATCCGCCTGGAGTTGGCACAGCCGGGCATCCAGTACATCGACAACTTCCAGTTCTACAACGTGCTGGTCACCGCGCACGGCTTCCTGATGGTGTTCTTCGTGGTGATGCCGGCGATGATCGGGGGCTTCGGCAACTGGTTCGTGCCGTTGATGATCGGCGCTCCCGACATGGCGTTCCCGCGCATGAACAACATCAGCTTCTGGCTGCTGGCCGCGGCCCTGGTGCTGCTCGTCATCGCGGCGCTGGTCGGCGGCGGGCCGGGCACCGGCTGGACCGTCTATCCGCCGCTGTCGAGCGCCGACTTCCATCCGGGCCCGGCGGTCGACTTCGGCATCCTGGCGCTGCACGTGGCCGGCGCGTCGTCGATTCTGGGCGCGATCAACTTCATCTGCACCATCCTCAACATGCGGGCCCCGGGCATGACCATGCACCGGATGCCGCTGTTCGTGTGGGCGATCCTGGTCACCGCGTTCCTGCTCTTGCTGGCGCTGCCGGTGCTGGCGGGCGCGCTCACCATGCTGCTGGTCGATCGCAACTTCGGCTCGACCTTCTTCGTGGTCGAAGGTGGCGGCGATCCGGTGCTGTGGCAGCATCTGTTCTGGTTCTTCGGCCACCCCGAGGTCTACATCATCATCATCCCGGCGTTCGGCATCATCAGCCAGATCGTCTCCACCTTCTCCAAGAAGCCGGTGTTCGGCTATCTCGGCATGGCCTACGCCATGGTCTCGATCGGCTTCGTCGGCTTCATCGTCTGGGCGCACCACATGTACACGGTGGAGCTCGGCGTCAACGCGCGGGCCTACTTCACCGCCGCGACGCTGATCATCGCGGTGCCGACCGGCATCAAGATCTTCAGCTGGCTGGCGACGATGTGGGGCGGCTCGATCGAGTTCAAGGCGCCGATGATGTACGCCATCGGCTTCATCTGGCTGTTCGTGATCGGCGGCGTCACCGGCGTGCTGCTGGCCAATGCCGGCATCGATTTCGTCGTCCACGACACGTACTACGTGGTGGCCCACTTCCACTACGTGATGGCGATCGCGGCGATCTACGCGATCTTCGGCGGCTGGTACTACTGGATCGGCAAGATGAGCGGCCGGCAGTATTCCGAGAAGCTGGCGCAGATCCAGTTCTGGGTGTTCTTCGTCGGGGTCAACGTGCTGTTCTTTCCGCAGCACTTCCTGGGCCTCGCCGGCATGCCGCGGCGCATCCCGGACTATCCGGACGTCTATTCGGGCTGGAACTTCGTCAGCTCGATCGGCGCGCTGATCACCATGGTCGGCACCTTCATGTTCCTCTACATCATGTGGCACACCTACCGCCGCGGCGTTCCGGCGGAAGCCAATCCGTGGGGCGAAGGCGCGACGACCCTGGAGTGGACGGTCCCCTCGCCGGCACCGTTCCATACCCACGAGGAACTGCCGGTGATCGCGCCCTCCGGGCATCACGCGCCGGCAGAGTGAGGGGCGGCGAGGCGGGAGACGGGTGATGGACGGGACCGGACGCAAGCGAACATGGACCGCCGTGATCCTGTTCGGCGTGGTCGGCGGCATGATCGGACTGTCGTTCGCCTCCGTCCCGCTTTACCGCCTGTTCTGCCAGGTGACCGGCTTCGGCGGCACGCCCAACACGCGTGCCGTCGCGGCGCCGGACGTCGTCTCCGACCATGAGGTGACGGTTCGGTTCGATGCCAACGTCAATTCGGCATTGCCGTGGCGGTTCAAACCCGAAGTGCGGCAGGTGCGGGTGCGGCTGGGCGAGGAGGTGCTGGTCCACTACACCGCGACCAACGCCGCCGACGTGCCGGTGACCGGAACCGCCACCTTCAACGTCACCCCCTTCAAGGCCGCGCCCTATTTCAGCAAGATGCAGTGCTTCTGCTTCATCGAGCAGACGCTGGCCCCCGGCGAGGAGGTGGCGATGCCGGTGCTGTTCTATGTCGATCCCGACATGCTGGCCAACGCCGAAGCTCGGGAGGTCAAGGTCATCACCCTGTCCTACACGTTCTACCCCGCCGACAAGGCCGGCACCGCCGGCGGCAAGGGGCGAGAGGTGGTCGGCAAGGACGTCGACGGCCGTTCCGGCGGCTGAGCGGCGAAACGAATGCGCATCGGGGGAGTCGAGATGGCGAGCGAGACGACGAAGTCCCATCCCTACCACATGGTGGATCCGAGCCCGTGGCCGCTGGTCGGCACGATCTCCGCGTTCACCATCGCGGTCGGGGGCATCTGGTTCATGCACGACGGGCCGTGGGCGCTGCTGGCGCTCGGCTTCGCGCTGCTGCTGTTCACCTTCTACGGCTGGTGGCGGGACGTGATCCGCGAGGCGAACAGCGGCATCCACCACACCGAGGTGGTCCGCCACGGGCTGCGGGTCGGCATGCTGCTGTTCATCGCGTCCGAGGTGATGTTCTTCTTCGCCTTCTTCTGGGCGTTCTTCGACGCCAGCGTGCCGTTCCTCAGCCGCACCGCCCACGAGGTCTGGCCGCCCGAGGGCATCGTTCCGTTGCACACCTGGGGCTTGCCGTTCCTCAACACCCTGATCCTGTTGACGTCGGGAGCGACGGTGACGATCGCCCACCACGCCATCCGGCACGGCGACCGCGAAAAAACGGCGTTGTGGACCGGAATCACGGTGGCGCTGGGGTTCCTGTTCCTCGGGCTGCAGATCCTCGAGTACCACGAAGCGGCGTTCACCTTCACGGACGGCATCTACCCGTCGACGTTCTTCATGGCGACCGGCTTCCATGGCTTCCACGTCTTCGTCGGCGCCTGCTTCCTCGCGGTCTGTTTCTTCCGCGCCCGCGCCGGCCAGTTCACCGCCGACCAGCATGTCGGTTTCGAGGCGGCGGCGTGGTACTGGCACTTCGTCGACGTGGTCTGGCTGTTCCTGTTCGTCTCCGTGTACTGGTGGGGAAGCTCGGGCTTCCAGGGGCATTGAGGCGGAGGATCGGCATCGTCGATGGCGGATGAGGGCGGCCGCTCGACCGCGGGGATTCTCCTCTCCGGCGCGGCCGGCCGCTGTCCGCGCTGCGGTCGCGGCGCGCTGTTCGCGGGCCTGCTGACGATTACCGATCGCTGCACGGTCTGCGGGCTGGCGTTCAGCGGCCACGATTCCGGCGACGGGCCGGCGGTGGCGGCGATCTTCGTGCTCGGCTTCGGGATCGTCGGCCTCGCGTGGCTGCTCGAAGTCCTGGTTTCGCCGCCGCTGTGGGTGCATGCGGCGGTGTGGATCCCGGCGACGGTGATCGGTGCCGTGGCGCTGCTGAGACCGCTGAAAGGGCTCACGGTTGCGGCCCAGTACCGCTTCCGGGCGGTCGACGAACCGGAGCAACTCGGCGGCACGTAATCGGCGGCGTCCGACGCCCTTGACGTCGTGGCCGGCGCTGCATGGACCGCTCCGACGGGCTCGCGCCCCGGGTTTCTCAACCGGGAGAAGGACATTGGCGATGACGAACGCGACCGGCCGCTATCGCCTCCCGGTCGGCATCCGGATCGTGGACGTCGACCGGTCCGGCCACTGGCTGGCCGCCGGTTGGCGCGACTTCCTGGCCACCCCGCGGGTCAGCCTGATGTACGGCGGTGCGTTCGCCGTCGTCAGCGCCTTGCTCGGGGTCGGGCTGATCGCAACCGGCCTCGGATCGCTGGTGCTGCCGTTGGTCGGCGGGTTCGTGATGCTGGCGCCGATTCTGGTGGTCGGTCTCTATGACGTCAGCCGTCGGCTGGAGCGGGGCGGCGAGATCGCGCTTCGCCATGTCGTCGGGGCGTTTCGCGACAACATCGGCCAGTTGTCGGCGATGGGCGTGGTGTTGCTGATCGTCTGGTTCGTCTGGGTCGAGATCGCGATCTTCCTGTTCGCGATCTTCTTCCACCAGGCGCCGCCACCGCTCCACACCTTCGTCGAGGACGTGCTGTTCTCGTTGCAGAGCGTGCCGTTCCTCCTGATCGGGACCATCTTCGGGGCGGCGTTCGCGGCGGTCGTGTTCACCATCACCGCGGTGTCGATCCCGCTGCTGATGGACCGTCCGGTCGACGTCATCACCGCCATCGCCGCCAGCATCCTCGCGGTGCGCGCCAACTGGCGGGTGATGTTCGGCTGGGCGGCGATGATCGCGGTGTTCACCGCGGGCGGGGTCGCCCTGTTCTTCGTCGGCCTGGCGGTGGCGCTGCCGGTGCTCGCATATGCGACGTGGCACGCCTATCGCGACCTGCTCACCCCGGAATTGCCCCCCCTCTCGGGCGAGGGCGACCTCGGCGCCGGCGCCGGCATCTGAGGTCCGATCCGCTCCCCGATCCGCTCCCCGATCCCGCCCCGTCGCAGGTGGGCGTAGGCGGGAGCCGTCCGCAGCCGATCGTCGCCGACCGCGCCGCCGACGGTGAAGTGATAGAGGCTCTGCCAGGCGGTCGACGCGGGATCGAAGCCGAACAGCCCGTGCATCAGGTCGTCGAAGAAGCAGCCGATGCCGGTCGCCCGGACGCCGGCGTTCTCCGCTTCCAGGTACAGCACCTGTCCGATGATCCCGGTTTCCCAGAACAGCCGCCGGTAGGCCCAAGCGCCTTCGGCCGCGAGGGTGCGGTCGAAATCGGCGATCATCCCGAGGCTGAAGGCGCCGTCGCCGGCGATGTCCTGGCCGCAACTGACGTGGGCGGCGACGGCGCGCAGGTCGGCGTCCGGCATCAGCGCATAGAGCGGCAGCCCGCCGGCATCGACCGCCTGCCAGGCGAGATAGTCCGCCGTGCACGCGGCACGGAAGCGGGGCAGCAGGGCATGATCCCGCGCCAGCAGGTAGAGCCCCGGCGCCAGACCCGCAACCCGATGCACGAACAGGGCGAGCAGCACCGCCGGCAGGAACGGGAAGGCGTCCCACGGCGGTCGGTCCAGATCGGGCATCGTCCGCGACAGCATCCCGAGGAAGGCCGCCTTGCCGATCCCGGTCGTTGCGTCCATGGCGACGGCGCTCCGCCGCTGACGGATGATCTGGACCGCGTCGCGGGCCGCTGCAGCCGGGATGTCCGGTTCAACAGCATCGCCGCGCGCGACGGCGACCGCCGGCGCAGGCCGCCGCGAGCGTTGCGTCCTGGTGGCGGCCGTTTCGACCGTCGCCATCGTCCGCCACGTCACGTGCCGTGGGCTCAGTCGGTTGGCGAGGCCGAACCACGCGGCGTTGGCCATCAGCGCCGACAGGTCGGCCGGCAGCGCCGGCGCGCGCTGCCCCGCGCCCGCGGGATCGATCGCCAGCAGGCAGTCGGGATGCTCCGGCTCGGCGCCTTCGAAATCGGCCGGGCGGTCGAGGCCGAGCAATGCCGCGACGTCGTGGTCGCTGGGGCCCGCCAGCACCCGCAGGTCCCAGCCGAGCACCCGCGCGGCGAACCGCAGGGCGGCGATCGCGTGCCCGACGTCGTGCTGGCAGTAGCGGAAGGCGCGTTCGCCGTACTTCCACGCCTCCCGCCAGTGGACGGACGTCAAGCCGACGATGGCCGGAATGCCCGGGAACGCGGCGGCAAGTGGGTCGGCGACGGGGACAGCGAACCGACAGCGCCGTTCGAGCGCATGGTCGTGCGGGGCATAGTGGTAGACGCCCGGCGGCGGCGCCTCCTCGGTCTCGGCAACGATCACCAGATAGCCTTCGGTCGGGTGCAGATTGCCGCTCGACGGATTGTTGCGCAGCGCCCAACGGCTGCTGCCGTACTCCTTCCAGGCGCTGAGCCCAAGCCCGAGTTCGAACAGAAGCCCGAGCGCGGTCAGATCGAACGGGCGTGCGGCCGGGGCGGTTCCTCCGAACAGCATATCGTAGCGACAGAAACCGCGGCCGGAGACCAGCGGCAGCGGGACGAGATCGGCCCCCGAGAAGCGTCGGAACGGATCCGGCTGGTTGGCCCAGTCCAGACCGCCGGGTCCGGGAGCGAACCGCCGCGGATGATGCTTGCTGGCGATGTGGTAGCGGCGGACCACCTCGCTGTCGGCGGACGACGACGGCATCGCCGTATCGTGACCCATGCTGGCTGTTCCCCGCACTTTCCCTAGGCGGCACCGAAGGCGGTCTCGCGAGTGACTGTCGTTGGCAAAACAGCGTGCGAACGCCTATCATAGTGAAACAGGTCCTGCACCGACAGACGGGACCGAAATCCGTTGGGAAGGAGTGTCCGATGGCGGGTCGCCGAGCGGCGGATGCCGGTGTGCGGGACGCGGCCGATGCCGCCTTGACCTGGGACGCGCTGTTCGAGCGCAGCCGACAGATCCGCAGCAAGTACCAGGATCGCCTGAAGCGGGACGACGAGTTCGCGGTCGCCGATCCGGCGGTGATTTCCGAGGTGTTCGTCGAGGTCGCTCGTCGTCTGTTCGACGATCCCGACCGGTTGCGCAAGGCGCAGATCAGCCTGTCGGAGGATTATGCGCGCCTGTGGCAGGCCATCGAGGCCGCCACCAAAGGGGAAAAGTCGCCGCCGCTGATCGAGCCCGACAAACTCGATCGCCGTTTCAAGGACTCCGCCTGGACCGACATCCCGGTGTTCGACGCCGTCAAGCAGTACTATCTGCTGACCGCCCGCTGGCTGGAGGCGATCGTCAGGGAGGCGGAAGGGCTTGACGACAAGACCCGCCGCAAGGCGGAATTCTACATCCGCCAGTTCATCAGCGCGATGGCGCCGACCAACTTCGTCGCCACCAATCCCGTCGTGCTGCGCGCGGCCAAGGAGTCCGACGGCTGGACGCTGCGCAAGGGCTTCGCCAACATGCTCGACGACCTGGAGCGCGGGAAGGGGAAGCTGCGGATCTCGCTCACCGACCCGCAAGCCTTCGTGCTGGGCGAGAACATCGCCGCAACGCCGGGCAAGGTCGTTTACGAGAACGATCTGATGCAGCTGCTGCAATACGCTCCGACCACCGACACCGTGCACCGCCGACCGCTCTTGATCGTGCCGCCGTGGATCAACAAGTACTATGTGCTCGATCTGCAGCCGCGCAACTCCTTCCTCCGATGGGCGGTTGCACAGGGGCACACGGTCTTCGTCATCTCCTGGGTCAATCCCGACCAGCGCCTCTCCCACAAGCGTTTCGACGACTACATGCTGGAGGGTCCGCTCGCCGCCCTGGACGCCGTCCGCGCCGCCACCGGCGAACGGGAGGTCAACGCGCTCGGTTACTGTATCGGGGGCACCCTGCTCGCCTGCACCCTGGCCTGTATGGCGGCGAAGGGCGACCGGCGGGTGAGGTCGGCGACGTTCTTCACGACCATGGTCGACTTCTCGGAACCCGGCGAGCTCGGCGTGTTCATCGACGAACGGCAGATCGCCCTGCTCGAGAAACACATGGACGCCGCGGGATACATGGACGGATCGACCATGGCGCAGGTGTTCAACCTGTTGCGAGAGAACGATCTGGTGTGGTCCTCGTTCGTCAACAACTACCTGCTCGGCAAGGATCTGCCGCCATTCGACATCCTCTACTGGAATGCGGATTCTACCCGCATGCCGGCGATGATGCACAAGTTTTACATCCGATGGATGTATCTCAACAATCGGCTGGTCGAGCCCGGCGGCATCACCATCGATGGCACCCCGGTCGACCTGACCCGCATCCGGGTGCCGGTCTACATCCTGGCGGCCCGCGAGGATCACATCGCCCCCTGGCGCTCCACCTTCGCCGCCACGGGCCACTATGCCGGGCCGGTCCGTTTCGTTCTCGCCGCCTCGGGGCACATCGCCGGCGTGATCAACCCGCCGGCGGCCAACAAATACTGCTACTGGACGCGGTCGAGGATGGTGAAAAGCCCCGAGACCTGGCTGAAAGGGGCCACCCGCCACGAAGGGTCGTGGTGGTCGGACTGGGGGGGCTGGGTCGGACGCTGCGGCGGCGGCAGCGTCCCCGCGCGCATTCCGGGGGCGGGTGCTCTGCCGTCGATCGAGGACGCGCCCGGGCGCTACGTGAAGATGCGGTCCGACTAGCCGCGGATCGCCCCCTCGGCCGGTCCGCTCGCGCTGTCGGAAGGGGGGGCTCCGGCGCTCCAGAACGGCTCGCCGCGGCAGTAATCCTCCCACAGCCTGGTCACGTCTCGCTCGCGGTCGCCGGCGACATGGCTGTGCCAGCCGACGACGAGCCCGGCCGCGTAGGTGAACCGCGCTCGTTCCTTGCCGCGCAACGTCTTGGCCACCCGCGCGAGGAGCGTGCGGGCGACCTCGACGTCGTTGCTGGTGCCGAGAGCGTCCTGAAGTTTCTTCAGGCCGGCCAAGTAGGTGGCGTACTTCCGGCGCGAATAAAGGGAGCTGAAGAACTCGAGAGCGTAGCGCAGCTTCTTGATCTGGATGCGAACGGCATGCCGTTGTTCGGCGTTCAGGGTCGGGAAGTCCTCGCCCGCGGCCAGAACCTCCCGGTGTCGTTCGGCGATCACCTCGGAGGCGAACGCGATCGCCGGGCCGAGCAACTGTGGCGGGCCGTCGCTAGAGGCGTGTTCATGCCAGCGGTGCCCCCGCGCCCAGGCGCTGAGCAGCAGCACCAGTCCGAAGTAGCGCTGCGACTGGATCGCCGCCTGGGCGTGCCCGTAGGCGTCGTCGCGGACGGCCTCGGCTTCCAGGCGCAGCCGGGCGAGGCTCCTCTCGCCGGGCATGCCGTCCATCACCGGCACCAGCACTTCCTCCAGGAAGACGTCCCAGTCGCGCGCCGGGCC
The DNA here is from genome assembly GCA_050329575.1 of Rhodospirillales bacterium. GTDB lineage: Bacteria > Pseudomonadota > Alphaproteobacteria > Rhodospirillales > Defluviicoccaceae > JAUXFS01. The sequence goes on from JBHJOP010000055.1 coordinate 26,480, forward strand.
GAGCTCGCCGATCAGCCACTTCAATTCGCCGACGAGATGGCGGTGTTCGTCGGGCGGCAACAGGTGCTGGTAGATGGTCAGACAGGACCGCAGCCGCCGCGTCGCCACCCGCATCTGGTGGACGCCCTCCGTGTGGCAGCGCGCGAGAACGCAGGCCTCATTGCCACGCAGATGGTTGATGCCGCTGAGGACGATTTCGGCGAGCGCGTCGGCCGCCGTCGTCTCCGGCGTAAAGATCGGCGGCTTCGCCTTCTTCCAGGACGGCCGTTTATCCCGGGCTGGGGGACCGAGGCTCCCGCGCGGGCCGGAACAATCCAACATGAGTGCACCCACGCCTGTCATGACGCCAGTTGCACTGCGTTCCGCACGGATGGCGCCCATCCATGTCCCGGTCGAAGGATTCGATCTCGCCGGGTATCTTCGGGAACGGCGCAACCCCGATGTGTCACAAATTCGTAATAAAAGGGCCGCTACGAATGTATCGATAGTGTAACATTACGACGAGGCACCTCAAATCGCCAATGCGTTTTTTGCATTGTGATCCCGTTCGCGGCGGCGGTCGTTGCCGGGCGCGCCGGCATGCGACGGGTTTGCTCCCGCTGCCCGCTGCGGGCATACTCGCCCGATGACGAGACCGCTGGTTAACGAAAACCATACCCGCAAGGGCGAAGATGGGTTCTCCGACCACCTCGGACTGCTCGCCTCCATGGGACAGGATTTCGCCGCCTCGCGCGATATCGACAAGACGCTCGAGCGGGCGTTGGCGCGCATAACCGAGTACTTGGGCGCCGAGAGCGGCGCCCTGTTCATGCTCGACGACGAAGGCCGGACCCTCACCTGCACCTGTTGCTACGGTGCGACCGCCATTGCCGGCTTTCGTCTGCCCAGCGACCAGGGGATCGTCGGGCGCGCGGTCCAGAACAACGTCGGCGAGATCGTTCGCGACGTCGCCGACGATCCCGGGTTCTATCCTGGCGTCGATCATCGCACCGGCTACACCACCAAGTCCATCGTCTGCGCACCGATCAGTATACACGACCGACGGATGGGGGCGATCGAACTGATCAACAAGCGGGGTCCGGATCCTCGCTTCTCCTCCGACGATCTCCACATGCTGGAGGCGATGGCGGCGTCGGCGGGACTGGCGATCCTCAACGCCCGCATGGCCGAGGCGCTGGTCGAGAAGGAACGTTTCGAGCGCGAGCTCGAGCTGGCCGCCGAGATTCAGCGCAGCCTGCTGCCGAAACGGCGCGACCCCCTGTTCCCGATCCATGGGGCCAGCCTGCCGGCGCGCCTGGTGTCCGGCGATTTCTACGACTTCTTCGTGCTCGCCGATGGCCGCATCTCGTTCAACATCGGCGACGTCGCCGGCAAGGGGATGAATGCGGCGCTGTTGATGGCGAAGACGGCGAGCCTCTACCGCTGCCTCGGCAAGACCCTGCATCATCCGGGGGAGCTGCTCGCCCGCATCAACGCCGAGATCCACGAGACGGCGACACGCGGCATGTTCGTCACCATGGTCGGCGGCATCTACGATCCTGCGACCGGGCGGGTGCGGCTGGCCAACGCCGGGCATGAGCCGCCGCTGCTGCTGCGTCAGGACCGCGAGTTCGTCGCCGTTCCGGCCGAGGCGCCGCCCCTCGGCATCGCGCCGAGCTCTCCGGCGTTCGACGACTTTCCGGAGACGGAGTTCGCGCTCGACGGCGGAACCCTCTATGTGTTCACCGACGGCGTGACCGAGGGCCATCTGAAGAGGGGCGGTGTTCTGCAGGTGGGGGGATTGAAGGAGGCGATGCGCAGGTACGCTCGGATGCCATTGCACCGGCGGTTGGACAGCATCGTCGCCCTGTTCGGCGGCGGCAATCCGCGTGACGACGTGACGATGCTGGGCGTCGACGACGCCGCGGCGGCGCGGGCGAGGGAGTCGTCGCGTAAATCGGCGAAGCCGGCGGCGGTCGCCGTCGCGGAAGAGGAATTGATGAAGCTGGAGGTCGGCGCCAGGCCCGATCGCCTGAAGCTGGTCAGGCGGGCGGTCGCTGAAGCGGCAGCGCTTTGCGGTTGCGGCGAGGCACTCGCCCGCGACCTGATCCTCGCCGTCGACGAGGCCTGCCAGAACGTGATCCGCCACGCCTACGGCGACGACGCCGACGGCGACATGGTCCTGGAGATCCGCCGGCGTGGCGACGAACTGATCTTTCTGCTGCGCGATTTCGCGCCGCCTGTCGATGTCGCCAGGATCCGCCCGCGCGACCTCGACGACGTCCGGCCGGGCGGTCTCGGCACCCACCTGATCGGTGCGGTGATGGATGATGTCGCATTCCTGCCGCCGCCCGCCGGCGGCGGCAATCTGCTCAGAATGGTCAAGAAGATCGGGTGAGAGGACGGAATGAACCATCGGGTGAGGGAGGAACAGGAGAGCATCGTCGTCGCCCTCAGCGGCGACATCGATCTGCAGAGCTCGCCGACGGCACGCACGGTGCTGCTGGCGGCGGTCGGCCGCAACCGACCGATCTTCGTCGATCTCTCCGACGTCAGCTACATCGACAGCTCCGGCATCGCCTCGCTGGTCGAGGCGCTGCAGGATGCCCGCAAACGGGGTCTGCGTTTCGCGCTGGTCTCGGTCAGCGAGGCCGCCCGCCGGGTGTTGCAGCTGGCCCGCCTCGACAAGGTGTTCGTCATCCACGCCAGCCTCTCCGACGCCCTCGCGACCGGCGGGTCGCGGCCCTGAGATGGCCGCGTTGACGATGCGCGCCGCCACCTCCCGCCTGCTCGTACGGATCGGGCGCGGCAGCGTGCGCGGCGTCGCCGAAGTCGGCGAGGGCGCCGGGTTGCTCGCCGAGAGCGTCTACTGGCTGATCATGGGGCCGGCGCGTCAGCAGCCCGTTCGGTCGCCCGCAGTGTTCGCACAGATGATGGAGGTCGGCATCCGCGCCTTGCCGATCGTTGGCGTGATGGCCGCCACCGTCGGCATCATGCTGGCGATCCAGGGCATCTATACGCTGCGGGTGTTCGGCGCAGAGTCGCGGGTCACCATCGGCATCGCGCTGTCGGTGACGCGCGAGTTCGCGCCGCTGATCACCGCCATTCTGGTCGCCGGACGATCGGGATCGGCGCTCGCCGCCCGCCTCGGAACCATGAAGATCAACCAGGAGATCGACGCCCTGCAGGTGATGGGGATCGAGCCGGTGCGTTTTCTCGTCGTCCCGGCGGTGCTCGCCTGTCTGGTGATGGTGCCGGCGCTGACCGTGTTCAGCGACATCGTCGGCCTGACGGCGGCCGGCCTCTATGTCGGCGCCGAGCTCGGCCTCGGCATGGCCGCCTACGTCAACGAGACGATCGAGGTGCTGACCGAGAACGACATCCTGCACGGGATCGGCAAGAGTGCCATCTTCGGCGTGCTGATCGCGCTGATCGGGGTGATCAACGGGCTGTCGGTGACCGGGGGTGCCGAGGGGGTGGGGCGGTGCACGACCCGGGCGGTGGTGCAGTCGATCGCGGCGATCATCGTCACCGACATGCTGTTCGTGTTCGTGGTCACGCGCTGAGATGGAAACCGCGAGTTCTTCGCCGGGGCGAGAGCCGGTGATCGAGGTGCGGGGCCTGGTCAGCCACTACGGACCGCGCGTGGTGCTGAACGGGATCGACCTCGATGTCTACCCGGGCGAGATCCTGGTGATCATGGGCGGCAGCGGTTCGGGCAAGAGCACGCTTCTGCGGACCATGCTGGCGCTGCAGCCGATGACGGCGGGGGCGGTCCGCATCCTCGACGTCGATATCGCCACCGCCGGCGCGCGGGAGCTGGCGGCGTTGCGGCGCAAGCTCGGCGTCGCGTTCCAGGGCGGCGCCTTGTTCAGCTCGATGACGGTCGCCGAGAACATCGTGCTGCCGCTGGTCGAGCATACCCGCCTCGATCCGGCGACGATGTCGATCATGGCGCGGCTGAAACTGGAGGTGGTCGGCCTCGCCGGCTTCGGGTCGCTGATGCCGTCGGAGCTGTCGGGAGGCATGGTCAAGCGCGCCGCCTTCGCCCGGGCTCTGATCATGGACCCCAAGATCCTGTTCTGCGACGAACCCTCCGCCGGCCTCGATCCGGCGGTCGCCTCGGCGATCGACGATCTGATCCTCCGGCTCCGCGATGCCATGGGCACCACCATCGTCGTCGTCACCCACGAGCTCGACAGCGCCTTCAAGATTGCCGACCGCATCGCCGTGCTCGATCATGGGCGGATCCTGTTCGTGGGTGCCGTCGACGAACTCCGCCGCCACCCGAGCGAACGCATCCAGAATCTGCTCAACCGTCGGCCGGAGGACGACACCATCGACCCGGACGACTACCTGAGGCGGCTCACCGGCGAACCGGAACTGGCGGCGAGACCATGAGAAGGACGCTACGATGAAGAGGGCCAGGGTCAACTACGTCGTCGTCGGCGCCTTCGTGGTGGCGATGATCGTTGCGCTGGTCGGCTCGCTGGCGGTGCTGATGGGGCGGACGGGCCCGACCGACGGCTATCACACGGTGTTCCGCAACGTCAGCGGCATCAAGTTCGGCACCCAGGTGTTGTTCGAGGGCTATCCGGTCGGCCAGGTCGAGAAGATCACGCCGGTGGCGACGGACGGCGAGATCGGCTTCCGGGTGGATTTTCGCGTCCAACGCGGGTGGCGGATCCCCGAGGACAGCATCGCGGCAATCGTCTCGCCGCGGTTGCTGGCGGCGGTCACCATCGACATCACCGCCGGACGGTCGGAGGCTGCCCTCGCCCCCGGCGACCGGGTTGCCGGCCGCGACGGAGCCGATGTGTTCGCGGCGATGGCGATGCTGGCCGGCGAGGTCGCCGATCTGACCCGCGGCAGCCTGCGGCCGCTGCTCGCCACCCTCGACGAGGTGGTCGGCACCGCCGGCCAGCTGCTCGCCAGCGACGGCGTCGCCCTGACCGCCGAGTTGCGCACCCTCGCCGAGACCGTCAACCGGCGGGCCCCGGCCATTCTCGACAACGTCGAGCGGCTGACCGCTTCCCTCAACGACAGCGGAGAGCAGTTGCAGCGGCTGACCAGCCCCGACAACCGGCAGAAGATCGAGGCGCTGATCGGCAGCCTGCAGCAGACCGGCACCAACCTGGTGGCGCTGACCGGCAGGGTCGATCGGCTCAGCGCGTCGCTGCAAGGCGTCATCGACGACAACCGCACCGACATCCGCCAGTCGCTCGCCAACCTGCGCTACGTGACGGAGTCGGTGGCTCGCGACATCGATGCCATCAACCAGAACCTCAGCGGGACGGCGCGCAACATGTTCGAATTCAGCCGCGAGATCCGCCAGAACCCGGGTGCGTTGCTGGGCGGCACCCGCCCTCGCGACGATGCGAGGCGCCCATGACCGGGGCAACGGGGCGGCCGACCCATGCGCCGCGGACGTTCGCGGGGCGGCTGCTGGCGGCGCTGGCGCTGGTCGTTCCGCTCGCCGCCTGCGCCGGCCCCACGATCCCGCCCGACCGTTTCTACCGGATCGTCGTCGACGCGCCTCCCGCGCCCGCGGCCGGTCCCGTTCTCGCCGGTGTGCTGCTGGTCGAACGTCCCGAGGCCGACGGCCTGCTTGGCGGCCGGCCGATCGTCTACGCAGAGGTCGCGCGGCCCGACGAGTTGCGGGAGCACGGCTACGACTTCTGGGCCGAGCCGCCGGCGCTGATGCTTCAGAACGTCCTGGTCGGCTATCTGCGGGCCGCGAACGTCGCCGAGCTCGTCGTGACCCCCGGGCTTCGGGTGAATGCGGACCATCGACTGTCCAGCCGGTTGCGGCGGTTCGAGCATCTCGTCGGCGACTCGCCGGCGGCGGTGCTCGAAATCGAGTTCGCGCTCCGCGACAACCGCGACGACCGCATCGTCCTGCTCAGGACCTACCGGGCCGAGGCGGTGCCGACCGACGCCACCCTGTCGGCGGCCGTCGCGGCCTTCGGCCATGCCTTCACCGCCATCGCCACCCGCCTGAAAGCCGACCTGCGCGACGGCTGACCGGGGACGCGGACGGTCAGCGCCCGGGTCTGACGATGCGCCTCACGGCGACCGGGACCGGTACGCCGGCGCCCCGGTCGCGCCGCCTCGATGACGCCGACGCCAGAACCAGATCGACGCTCCCGCCGGCCCCGCCAGCAGCACGATCCAGTCGAGGCCGACCCGCCAGGTGGGCGCCGGTGACGCGGACGCCAACTGATCGACCACGAGGTCGCGATCGCCGGGCGCGAGGTGGGTGCCGTGCAACACCTGCATCCGCAGGACGACGAGGTGCCACGCCAAGCGGCTGTGCGTCTTGTTGCCGTAGGACTCGGCGCCGTGGCATTTCGTGCATCGCTCGACGAGCAGGCGCCCGGGGTCGACGCCATCCTGCGCGCTCGCCGCTCGCGGCGGGTCGACGACCGGAAGGATGAGCAGGGCGAACGCCGCCAACCGCAAGGGCCACGGAGAGGCGCGACGCGCCGGCCGACGGCCGCGATCCGCGCATCTGTTCATCCCGCCGGTGTCCGCGCCGTCGTCGACGGCGCGGACGGGCGGGACACGCCGGTCCCGACGGCCATTGCCGCGACCAGAATCTCGAGCAGTGGACGGTGCGGGGCCGGAAGATCCCGCTCGATGGCCGCACGGTCGATCCGCACCATCAGCGCCGGGATCCAGGGTCGGACGAAGGACTCGACGAACGTCGACGCCGCGCCGGCGAAATCTCGGCGTTCCGGGTCCTCGGCCGCGGCGGCCTCGGCGAGGAGGAGCGCCACGAACTCCAGTTGAACCGAGAGATGGTCGGACAGATCCTTGAAGCCGGCGGCCCGCGCCATCCCGTGGTGGTGGTAGCAGGCTTCCATCGCCACGACGCTGGGTCCCAGCACGGCGCCGTCGAGATAGAGCCCGGCGTTGAGCGGTGCCGGCACCGGCGGCGCGAGATGGAACTGACTGTAGAGAACGAGCAGGGCGCGGTCGTCGGCGACCCGTGCCATCTCGGCGCGGAAGCGACGCAGATCTCGGTCGATCTCGACGGGAATGGCATCCGCGCACGCCGTCAGATCGTCCGCGAGGACGCCGGACATGGCAGCATGGATTCCTTCCGTCATCGGGGGCAGGAAGACGCGGGACAGCAGCAGGTAGAGATCGCTCCGTGCCTGCAGCCGACCCGTGTCCGTTGTCATCGCGTCACCTCGAGGCCGAGACCGTGGTTCTCGCGATCTGCGGTGCCGTCGCGTCGCCCGTGCGCTCGCCGCCGGCAGGCAACTCCGACAGGCGATAGGCGAGCGTCGCCGCCACGTAGATCAAGAGTGCCACCGATACCGACAGGGCGACGACCAGCCACTCGGTCGGCGACGGGACATAGGAGATCAGTTCCGCCTTCGATTGTCCCTTGAACAACGGAACCAACTGGCCGGCGGTGATGAACTCGTAACGCCCGATGTACACGCCGACGATCACCGCTAACCCGGCCAGGGCCTGCAGACCAGGCCGGATTCGCAGCCGGGGCGACAGCAGCAGGATCGCCGGGACCACGAACCCGACCGCGATCTCGGCATAGAACAGCGGCGAAGCGACGATGTGGTGATAGACCTGGAGACCGTCGGCATTGCTCCACAAACCCGTGATCATTCGTGACGCGTAGGCGAAGGCATAGACGGTGAGGGTGACCAGCAGGATCAGCGGCAGCACCCGCGCCATCAGGTACTGCAGCCGTCGCGGCATGTTGCGGTGATCGAAGCCGTGACCGAGGTTGACCAGGACCATCATCAACGCGACGCCGATCAGGAACGATGCCAGAAGGAAGTACAGCGGCAGCACCGGCGAATACCAGAACGGGCGCATCGACATCATGCCGTACATCAACCCCTGGGTGATCAGCGCCAGCAGGGCGGCTACGAAATGGGCGATGCTGAGCGCCCGGCCGGCGGTGCCGGGGCCGCCGGGTGCGAAGGTGCGGTAGAGGGTGACCACCAGCAGCCCGAGATAGGTGAAGTAGAATGCCCCCATCCAGAACATCGGCGATGACATCTGCATGTTGAGCGGGATCGCATAGCCGAGGAACGGCTGGCCGAGTTCCAGCCACAACGAGATCATCGCCGCGATGATGGTGGCGATGGCGAGGGCGAGGCTGCGCCGCACCAGCGGACGGAGCACCCGCACTCCGAACCCGAGGGAGAGCGTGGCGATGAAGCTCAGCCCGAACGAGGCGAGCGCCCAGAAGGCGTAGTTGGCGATCAGCAGCCCCCACATCATGTCGGTTCCGGTGTTGTAGACCACGTGCCCTTCGGCAAGCACGTTGTAGAAGCCGATCAGTCCGGCGAGCAGACCGAAGAACGCCGCCGTCGCCAAGTGAATGCTGCCGCTTCGGCCGGCGCCCGCCACGGTCGAGGTATCGTGGTCGTCGTCGCGTTCGTCGTCGGTGATGCCGCTGAAGTCCAGGGTCGGCGAGAGATAGGCGGTGCCACCCGGCCTTCCGACATCGCTCAGTCCAGGCCCCATGGATCCGTCGCCGCTATTCGCCGTCATGGTCAGCTCTCCCTGGTCACGGCCGCGCGCGACGACGGTACGCCGACGCTGTCACCGGTGAGGTAGTAGACGTGTGGCTTGTTGCCGGTATGGTCGAGTAGCCGGCCGCCGCGCTTTTCCGCGATCAGTTGGCGAACGCGACTGCTTGGATTGTCGAGATCGCCAAAGTATCGCGCGGTCGGCGGACAGGTGACGACGCAGGCCGGAACGAACGGGCGGAGCTCCGGATCGTCGGGGTCGAGATCCGCCACGCCGGCCGGCGCCTTGCTCACCCGATGGTAGCAGAAGGTGCATTTCGAGACGACGCCGCGGGGCTGGATGCCGACGCCCTTGCTCCAGTCCTCCTGATCGTCCGGCATCCGGTAGGGCGGATCCCACGAGCGTTTGCCGGTCGAGGCGAAGACCACCCTCAGATCCGGCGCGACCTCTGGTTTCTCGTCGGTGAAGAAGCGCACGCCATAGGGACAGGCGATCATGCAGTACTTGCAGCCGATGCACTTGTTCCAGTCGATGAGGACGAAGCCGTCCTTGGTCTGGTAGGTCGCGCGGGTCGGGCAGACATCCATACAGGAAGCATTCTCGCAGTGCATGCAGGGACGCGGGAACCAGCTCATCCGCCCGCTCGGGTACTCGCCTTCGACGTAATAGACCACGTCCTGCCATTTCTCGGCCGGCAGGCGACTGTTCTCCATGCTGCACGCGGTGGTGCAGGACTGGCAGCCGGTGCACTTCTCGAGGTCGATGACCATGCCCCACGTCGTCATGACAGTTTCCTCCCGTCGGCCGGCTCGATCGTGACGAGGCCGGTGTAGTAGCAGGCAAGCCCGGAGATCGGATCGGAGACGTTGGCGGTGACTTCGCTACTGTTGCCGGGCATCCGTCCGAGGGCCCAGCGGCCCTGCGCCCAGTGACCGTGCTCCATCGGCAGCACCAGGGTATCGGGACGTGCGGGCGGGAAGTAGCGGGCGACGGCGACGATGCTGCCGACCTCGGAGGTGATCCGCACCCGATCGCCGTTGCGGATGCCGCGCGTCCGCGCCGTCTCCGGATGGATTTCCAGATAGACCTGATTGAAGCCGCCGACCGATGGTTGTGCCAACGCGATCGCGTGGGGGATGTTGCCGCTGCGCCCCTCGGCATGCATCGGCACCTTCGGCGTGACCAGATGCAGATCGCCGCCGCCGGTATAGCGAGGCGGAACCCACTGAATCAGGCCGACCCGATCACGGGCGACGTCGAGTTCGCGGGCGATATAGTCTGCGTTCTTGTCGAGGAACGCCGACCGCATCTCGAACTTGCCGGACGGCGTTTTCAGCAGCTTCTTGCCGACCTCCTCGGCGCTCATCGGACGGTGGTAGCCGCGGCCATCCCATTCCAGGAACTCACCGCGGATCTGCCGCCACGGATAGGGCTTCCTGTACCACACGCCCTTCTCGACCCAGCTCTCGAAGCTGTCGACGCCGTTGTCGCCGGGCTGCTTCTCGAAGCCCTTGGCGAGGTGGCGGAGCACGTTCTCGGTGTTGTCGAGTGCTCGGTAGTAATCCCCCATCGGGCCCCGCATGCGTTTACCGATCTCGATCAGGACGTCGCCATAGACCTTGGTGTCGTAGAGCGGGGCGACCGCCGGGCTGCGGATCTGGGTCAGCGCCCAGCCCTGGAAAGGATAGGTCGGGGCGTCCTGCAGCCGTTCCAGGTAGGTGTGGTCGGGAACGACGATGTCGGCGAAAAGGGCCGTCTCGCCCGGGAACGGCGAGGTTTCGATCACGAAGGCTGTCTGAAGGGCCTCTTCCCAGACCTGGGGATTTGGTGCCGTCCAGATCGGGTTGGTCAGATAGAACATCACCGTGTCGAGCGTATAGGGGTCACCGGCGAGATGGTTCTTGGCGACCTCCTGCATCATCGTCTTGGCCATCGGCCAGCGGGCGGTGCCGGCCATGTCGATCCGCGGATGCTTGCCGCCGGCCGACCTGGCGTAGTCGTCGAGGAAGTCCTCGTGGTTCACCGGCAGTGGGCCGTAGGCAGGCCCCAGCTGGTACATCAGTCCACCCTCGGCGAACAGGCTGCCGGAGAGTGCGTTCAGCGCATGGATCGCCATGCCGCTGTAGACGCCGTTGGTGTGCGAGGTCGGTCCGCGCTCCATGATCGCCATCGCCGGGCGGGTGGTGCCGAACTCGCGGGCGACAGCGACGATGCTTTCGACGGGAATCGTGGTGATCGCGGCGGCCCACTCGGGCGTGCGATCCTTGATCTCCCGGTTCCACCATTCGGCAAGGCCCGCGACCCAGCGCTCTTGGAAGCTCTGGGGGTCGATCGTCTCGCCGCTGCGGAAGTGGTTGACGCCGTCCACGAAGTCGCCGACGAACGGCCTGTCCCAAAGACCCTCGGTCAGCATCACGTGGGCGATGGCGAGCGCCAGCGCGCCGTCGGTGCCCGGCTTGATGTAGAGCGCGCGGTCGGCGGCGGCGCCGGTCGGCGTGAGACGGACGTCGATGACCGTGACCCGGGTCTTCGGGCTCTTGGTCCGCATGTGGCCCCAGGCCTGCATGTTGTAATTGAAGGGACGGAAGCTCTCGAGGAAGCCGGCCCCGAAATTGAGGATGTAGTTGGTGTTCCGATAATCGTAGGCGTTGTAGGAGTCGTTGCCGTCGGTGGCCATCTTGGCGCGCTTGCTGCCTTCGGCACACATCGAGGCATGGCCGATGGCGATGTTGGGCGATCCGTAGAGCTTGCCGAAGGTGCCCTGCAGGCCGGCGCAGGACGCACCCCAACCACGCCCGTAGAGAACGGCGAAGCGGTGCGATTCACCCCGGTCGCGTAACGCTTGCAACCGTCCGGCAATGGTGTCGAGCGCCTCGTCCCAGGTGATCGGCACGAACCGAGGATCCTCGTTCCGCCCCTTCTTGGGATTGGTCCGCTTCATCGGCCCCTTGAAGCGATCCGGATCGTAGAGGACGTAGGTGCCGAGGTGGCCCTTCGGACACAGCTTGCCGTTGGAGATCGGGTGGTCGAGGGAGCCGTACATGGCATGCACGCGATCGCCGGTCACGTGAACGTCGATGCCGCAGCGCGCCGGGCACTGGTGGCAAATGTTCTTGACCACCCTTGTCGCTGCCGCCGGGGCGCCGGCGCTGGCGGGCGACGGCGTCAACAGGCCATGCAGCCCGCGCCCGCCGGCGCCGATCGCGCCAGCCGCACCGAGGGCGGTGGTCGCCTGGAGAAAGCGACGTCTGGTTGGAGCCGGGCTCGATCCGTCCATTTCAACCTCCCTGGTCACGCACGGGGTGGATCCTGATCGCGGGTTGCCGCGTGGGGATGTGGTGGCGAGATCGGGACCGGCGGCGGTACCGCGCCGGCAAACCGGAACGCCGCCGCCTGGGCGAACGCCCTCGTCTTGCGGCAGAAGAAACAAAGCGTCTCGCTGCCCGCCTCGGCGAACGGGCGGCCGCAGCCGTCGCAGGCGCGCAGCGGATGGCGCCTCAGCACGCGGCGACGATCGGGGCTCGCGGGGGGCGGTCCCGCCGGGGCCAGCGCGACCGCCTGTTCGGGACAATGGCGGACACAGGCGCCGCAGGCGATGCAGCGAACGGGATCGAACGTGAGCGAAACGGTGGTCACATCGGATCCGGCGGCGAGGGCACCGGTCGGGCAGACGGCGACGCAGACTTGATGGTTGCAGCACCGTTCATCGACGTCGAGCGAAGGATAGAAGGAGGAGGAGGCGACCGGTCCATCGAAGCGGTCGGCGATCCGCGTCAGCGCCGAGGCGGCGCGGAAGCGGGCGATCGGTTCAATGGGCAACCCGTTCGACAGCGGCGGCATCGGCGCGTCATCGGGCCTGGCCGGGGCCGTGGCGGAACCGCGGAGGCTTCGGAGCAGCGCCCTCCGGGCGGGCGCCGCGACGTCGTCCATGCCATCGCTCCTGGCCGGGTCGCGTCGGCCGCCCGAGGTGCGGATGACCAGGGTCGGCGCGAGGTCCGGCCGGCCCATTTCCTCGAACAGGACGGCGACCCGCTGCAACGCGGTTCGGGCCGGATGCGGGGTGCCGCCGGCCGGGCAACTCGCGCACCAGCCGCGATCGATCAGGTGGATCGGCCTCGTTCCGGCGGCGAGGCGGAGCTCGAGCAGATCATCGGGGGCGAGACCGCCGAGGCAGGGGACACGGACGGCTGTTGCGGGCAGGGCGGCCACCGCCACGCGCCGGCACTCGACGGAGATGGCCTCTGCCGTGTCGTCGTCGCGGATGTCCGGCCGATATCCGGAGGCCTCGATGGCGCCTGTCGGACAGACGACGGCGCAGCGGCCGCAGCCGACACACCGCTGGTCGGCGGTGACGCGGCGGTCGCCGAGGCGGAGGGAGTCCCGTGGGCAGACGGAGAGGCATGCCTCACAGGCGATGTGCGGCGCCCAGACGGCGAGGCAGCGCTCCGACCGATAGGTGATGGAAGTCCTGTGCCAAGCGCACGCGCCAGCCGCCACGTCTTCCTCCCGGTTCGCTTTTTATTAGTCTCTATCGCGGGGGATCACCCGACTCGTCGGGTTTCCCAGCCTGCCTGCTTGTGCGCACCCCTAATGCGCAATATTCTTATCAAGGATGGAAAAACTCACTCCATCCCATCATTACGGGTAGTGTTTCTCTCTTTGCGAAAAAACGCAAGCAGTTTTTTCGCATGATTCCAGCTTCAGCGTGCGGCTATACTTTGCGAGCCGTTTTCATTTGCAGGGCTGGAGGTATTTGTCGCGAGTGCGAAACCAAGTTCTCGACACTTCTCCGCCCCACCGACACACGGGGTTTTACGGTGGACACCGCGCGCTGGTGGATCGAACCATGCCATCCCTTCCGGGGGCCTTGGCCGGCCACCTCTCGTCCCGGCCATCCGGTCGGGCGGTTTCGCTCAAACCACCAAAAGTCCACCGACCAACAGCGCAAACGCTGCCACCACCATGGTCCCGAGGGCATAGATCGTCCCCGTCATCGCGTATCGGGCGATCGTTGCCCCAGCGTCGGTATCGATAGCCGAACCGAAGCCCGTTCCTGTCATCGTCTTCACCGCACCATCTCCCAAACCAAGAGGTTCATGTTCGTCGTGGCGACCACCGCCACACGCCGACCCGATCACAAAAAATCCCGAGTCCGACGCATGACCATAGCCCAGTTAGGGGAATAGACGGAATCGCGGATTTTGCAATGCAGCATTGCCGCAGGGTCATGGCTCCTCTGCCGCGTCATCGTCGGCGATGCCCGTGCACCCGCATCCGGTGCGCCCGGACAACGGCCCGTTCCGGAACGGCGCAGCGCACCGGCGGTCGCGGCCGGCTTCGTGGCCCCTCTGCAATCCATGGTGTCGCGGGCGCCTGTTTGCTGCTATCATGAACAGTCAACACGATGATCCTCAGGGCCCTAAAGGGCCCCGACGGACACCGAAAGCCATCGCTCACGGGCGTGGTCCCATTGGAGGTCGGAGTGTCGAGGTGGTTTACATCGCTGGCGGCGGTCGTGCTGGCCGTTGGCCTGGGGGGCGGCGGTGCCTCGGCGGCGTCGTTCTCGTTCTCGGGGACGTTCGCGAACGACGACGATGTCCGGCTGTTCGACCTGACGGTCGGCGACCTCTCGACGGTCACCTTGCGGACGTCCTCCTATGCCGGCGGCACCCAGGCCGACGGCACCGTGGTGGCGGCCGGCGGTTTCGATCCGATGATCGCGGTGTTCGATGCGACTGGCCTGTTGCTCGCGCAGATCGACGACGGCCCAGCGGGCAGCGTCCCCGTCGATCCGGTCAGCAGCGGCGCGTTCGACGCCCTCCTCACGTTGCAGCTCGCCGCCGGCGCCTACACGGTCGCGGTGATGCAGTACGATAACGCCGCCAAGGGACCGAACCTGTCGGACGGGTTCGCGCAAGCCGGGCTGCCGTTCTTCACCGCCAAGTACCTGTGCGCGGCCGGCCAGTTCTGCGATCCGCTCGGCTTCAACCGCAGCAACGCCTTCGCGCTCGATGTCGCCGTCGAGAAGCAGACACCGATCCCGCTCCCGGGCGCCCTGCCGCTGCTGCTGTCCGGGCTGGCCGGGCTCGGCGTCCTCGGCTGGCGCCGTCGCCGTTCGAACTGACGCGACCCCGTCTCGACGGCCAACCGGTCAGAGATCTTCGAGATAGGCTTCGTGGAAGCCGTCGAAAGGGCTGCCGTTGTGTCGGAAGCGGTCCTGGATGCGCTCCACCGTCGGACGTAGCGATGTCAGCGCCGCGACGCAGCCGGGGTCGAACTTGCTGCCGGCGAGATCGGCGAGCAGCCGGAAGGCGTCGTCGTTGGACCACGGCTCCTTGTAGGGACGCCGGCTGGTCAGCGCATCGAACACGTCGGCAACGCTGACGATGCGGGCCTCGAGCGGAATGGCGTCGCCGGCGAGGCCGGCGAGATAGCCGCTGCCGTCGTAGGATTCGTGGTGGAACTGAACGATGTTGCGCAGGATGTCGATGTGCTCGGCGGCGCCGACGCCGAAGCGGTCGGCCATCTTGTCGATCAGCGCCACCCCCTTCTCGACATGGGTCTTCATGAGTTCGAACTCGCCGGCGGTCAGCTTCCCCGGCTTGAGCAGCACCCGGTCGGGAATCGCGATCTTGCCGACGTCGTGCAGCGGCGCGAACAGGAACACGAACTCGACATACTCGTCGTCGCGACCCTCGCGGACGGCCACCGAATTGGCGATCATCCGCGCATAGCGTGACATCCGGTCGAGATGGGCGCCGGTCTCGGCGTCGCGGAGGTGGCTGATCTCGCGGGCGATATCGACCGCCGAGCGGAGCACGCTGGCGCGGGCCAGCGCGTTGATGATCAGCAGCGAGATCAGATGGGAATAGAGTGACAGGTGGCGGACGACCGGCGCGGTGAAGTAGGCGGGTTGCCGGGCGTCGAAGAACAGGAAGCCGAACAGTGCGCCGTGATCGTAGAACGGCTTGGTGAAGCTCGACCGGTAGCCGGTCTCCAGCAGGCGGCGGGTGTGGGGGGTCGGGGGTCGGTGGTCCGCGCTCAGATCGTCGACGATCCGATCCCGGTGGGTGCGGGCCAGTTCGGCGAGACCCGGCACGCTGCTCAGCCGGGCCTCGTAGAGATTGAACGGGGTTTCGCCGTCGGTGCTGTGGACGAAGGTCTGCAGCATGTCGGTGCGGTCGTCGTAGACCGCCACCGCCACCCGGCCGATCCCCGGCAGTTGCTCGCGCAGGCTGGCATGGATGCTCTCGAGCTGGGCCCGCACCGAGGTCCAGCCACCGGCGTCGCGGCTCAACCTGCTCCTCCTCCGTAACGACTTGTTTTCCTTGTTAGACTACACCCGCGCGGGCCGAGACGCCAGCGCCGATGCGGCCGGTCGGCGGCACGGGCGGCCAGGCGATGGTGCGTCGCCCATGGGGTGCGATCGGCGCTAGGAGAACACGATCATGACGCCGAGGACCATCACCCAGACGGCCAGCCCGCTGAGTGCGACGTCGCGGATCGCTTCCGAGGCGAAAGCCTGGTCCCGGCATTGCCGGGGATCGACGGCGCGGCCTCGTGCCGCGGCGCCGGCGGGTTCGGTTTCGGTGAAGTCGATGTTGCGCATGTGGGTTCCCCCGTCTGGGCCGCCTCCCGGTTGGCGACGGCGGCCGATGCCGATCGCTGGGCAGACTACGCGTGGCATGATCGGGCGACTGTGAATGCGGTCACACTGACGGAAACTTTCTTCACCGCCGCCGGGGCGAGCGTTTTGGTGTTGACGCTCGCCGAGCGTTCACGCTACAGCCGTCGCCGTGCACCCTCTGTCGTCGGTCGGCGCCTGTCGAGGGACCCTGCGGCGGCGAGGGACTGGTTCCGGCGGCGATCGGCGGCCGGTGGTCGGTGCGCCCTCTCGAACGATGGCAGAAGCGCCGTTGCGGCCGCCAGAGCGACGACAGGGTCGTTCGAGACAACGCGCGGAGCGCCTTTCGCGTCTTCCCAGACATGCCCCAACCCTTGACCGCGCTGTTCGCCCACGATCATTTCTTTGTCGAGACGCCCGACGGGGGGTGCTTCTCCGACGGTCAGTTTCCGGCGCTGTCG
Source organism: Rhodospirillales bacterium (assembly GCA_050329575.1). Taxonomy (GTDB): domain Bacteria; phylum Pseudomonadota; class Alphaproteobacteria; order Rhodospirillales; family Defluviicoccaceae; genus JAUXFS01. The sequence goes on from JBHJOP010000055.1 coordinate 43,055, forward strand.
TGGTCGCGATACCTCGAACATGTCGACCGGCTGATCGTCTGTGCCAGGAGGCGAGGCTTGCGACCGGGGGAAGCCGTCGAGGGGCTGTCCTCTTCCCGCCGCGAAGGTGTCTCGTTCCGGTTCGTCCCCGATCTCTCGGGTGTCAGGGGGATCGTGTCGGGTCACCGGCGGGCCGCCCGGGTCCTGCGCGAGATCGTCGGGTCCGTCGATGCGGTGGTGGTGAGGTTGCCGAGCAACGTCGGGCTGCTGGCCGCGGCGCTGGCGAAAGAAGCGGGCAAGCCGGTCGCCGTCGAGGTCGCCGGCTGCGTCTGGGACGGGCTCTGGAACTATGGCAGGCTGCAGGCCAAGGCCTACGCACCGATCGCGTTCTGGCGGATGCGCCGAACGATCCGGGCCGCCCCCTATGTCCTCTATGTGACGCGCGAGTTCCTGCAGAGCCGCTACCCCACCGACGGGGTCCAGGCGAGTGCGTCCAACGTTCAGCTCGCCTCTCCCGACGGCGCGGTGCTCGAACGCCGCCTGCGGCGCCTCGCCGGCGGCCCGCGGACCCCGTTCGTTCTCGGGATCATCGCCAGCCTGAAATCGAACTTCAAGGGGATCCAGACCGCGCTCGCCGCGTTGAGCGTGGCCGCGGCCGACCTGCCGTCGTTCCAGTTCCGCGTTCTGGGCGCAGGCGACCCGGCCCGCTGGCGGACGATGGCCGCCGAACGCGGACTCGCCGACCGGGTCCGGTTCGACGGCGTCCTGCCGAGTGGCGAGCCGGTCATGGCCTGGCTCGACGACGTCGATCTCTATCTGCAACCCAGCTTCAAGGAGGGCGTTCCGCGGGCCCTCATCGAGGCGATGAGCCGCGGCTGTCCGGCGATCGCCTCCACGTGCGGCGGGATCCCGGAGCTGCTCGACGACGACTGCCTGCACCGGCCCGGCGACGACAAGGCGCTCGCGGCACGGATTGCGCGGGCCGCCCGCGATTCCTCGTGGCTGGGCCAGCAGGCGCGGAGGAACTTCGAGAAGAGCCGGGACTACGACCCGCAAGCGCTGTCCGAGCGCCGCAGCATCTTCTGGAACGCCTTCTTCTCGGAGGCTGCCGCGCGTCGGCCCCGGTGAGGGGGCGCCGCGCATCAGGACGGGGCGGTTTCCTTGTCCTCGTCCCTGTCGTCGTTGCCTGCCGTGGTGCGTTGCAGGCAGACGCCGGCATAGGCGAGAACCGCGAGCAGCACCCACAGGGTCGTGAACCGCAGTCCCTGATGGGTGGTTCCGTAGAGGGCGGGCGGGATCAGGAACAGGCTCGGGGCGAAGCCCGCGATCCTGAACAGCCCCCAGAGGCCGAGCGCGAACAGACCGAAGCCGATGATGCCGTAGCCGAATACCAACACCGCCCAGGTGGAGTGGATCTCATGGCGGTAGCCGAGCCGGATCTCGGAGCCTTCGCCGGCGCCGAACAGCAGATGCTCGGGATGCTCGAAGATCCGGTTGTAGCCTCGCCAATAGATGGAGTTGGTCCCGCCGCCTTCTTCCATCTGATCGAACCGGCGTTCGTAACGGGTTTGGATGCTGTCGAGCCGGTCGTTCATCGATGCCGGAGGGCCGAGAAAGACCAGCGGAACGGCGAACAGAGACAGAGCGATCGCGTAGCGAAACCGCTTGACGAAGACGAGGAACACGGTCAACGCGATGCAGACGATGCCGGCCCGCGAGATCGTCGTCATCATCAGGTAGGTGGCCGCCGCGTAGGCCGGGATCAGGATCACCAGGGGAACGCTTTTCACGTGATTGATGATCCCGAGCGAACACGTAGCGAGGATCAGGTAATATGCCAGCTGGTTCGGGTTGTTGAAGAAAAGTGTTCCTCGCCAAGCGTGGGAGCCGGCTACGAAAAACGACAATATCATATAACAAACTAGCGTAACGCTGATGGTATATGCAAGAACGACGAACGATTGTTCGCCATACTTCCGAAGCGCACAAAAGAAAGCGTAGAAAGCCAAAAAGTTGTAAACATAAAAGAACGCCGACATCAGGATGCGGTCGTGCAAGTGGATCATGAACCACACGGTGTTGACGGTCGCCGCGTAGACCGAAAACAGGAGGAAAGGGGTGATCAGCGTTCGATAGTCCGGCGCCGGTCGACCGAAAACGAAAACGCAGACCATCAACACGACCATCACGAAGTCGGAAACCTGCGGAAGTCCGCTGTCCCAGAGATAGAAGGGTTTCAGCACGAAATGCAGCGCCGCCAGCGCGATCAGAACGATCGGCAACACGCCGGAGCGACCGAGCGTGCGCTTCTCCGTCGCCCTCGTGTCCGGCGATCCCTCGGGTTGACCGACCGGCGTCGCAGCCGGCGGCACACCGCCGTTGCGGCGATGCGGGGGCGGCCCGGCCGGGCTGTCGGGGACGGTCCGGTCCCGCCGTGGCGGCCGCGGCGCCGCCCCCGCCTTGACCCCGGCCAACAGCCACCGTCGCGTCGTCACCACGCCCTCGTCGTCGCCGGGTCGACGCCGCGCAGCGGGCGGCCGCGGGATCGGACCGCCGTTGCGAGAGGCGTCACGGAAGAAAGCTTCAGCATGCGTGCGGCACTCGTTTCAGCAACCGCCATCGGCGAACCGAGACGCCAGCATTGTTCCGATTGATGATGAAAAAATGACTCCCATCACTTCCGTCCCGCTGCGGCGCTCGTCGCCGGCGCGGCCGCACCGGGCGACCAGCGTACCGGACCGCGCCGATCCGGACCACCCCCAAATCAGGTCGCGAGCCCGGCGGCACGTCGCCCCGCCACCGGTCTCGCGGGCCGGCGGCTCGATCCACTTCATCCGCGAGGCAGCGTGATGGCGTCCCTCCCGGCGCGCCTGCGGAAATACGTCGGCGATCGCTCGATCAAGACCCTGCTCAAGGGCGGGTTGAAAGCGGCTCTGATCCTGATGGCGGGCGCCGTGCTGTCGTTCTCGTCCAACATCATGGCGGCCAGGGTGCTCGGCGCCGAGGGGTTCGGAATCTATGCCACCGCCATCGCCTGGATGGCGTTGCTGACGGGGTTCGGAACCGTCGGCCTGCCGCAGGCGGTGCTGCGGTTCATCCCCGCCTACCGGTCCCTGGGCCAACATGCGAACCTGGCCGGATTTCTCAGGTTCGTCCGCTACGTCCTGTTGGGCGGCGCCGTCGTCGGGGGCTGCCTGATGCTGCTCGCCAGCGTCAGCGGGCTGGGAACGCCGTCGGCGGCGCAGGCGATGGCGCTGGCGGCGGTGCTGCTGGTGGTGGCGGTGTCGCTCGACGTCTTCTCGGCCAGCCTCCGTGCGTTCGGGCAGCTCGTGTGGTCGATGCTGCCCGATCACGTTCTGCGCCACGGCGTCTTCCTGGTCGGCCTGTTCGTCCTCTGGCTCTCCTTCCAGGGCGCCCCGCCGCCGGAGGCCGCCATCGTCGCCGCCATCGTCGCCACCGTGATCGCCGTCGCCGTCGTCGGCCTGAGGCTGCGGCGCGAACCGAGTTACCGCCAACAGACCCCCGACTATCAGGACATGTCCCGATGGTGGCGACTGTCCCTCGTCTCGTGCGTGCTCGTCATCCTGTTCCAGACGCAGTCCCAGATCGCTCTGATCATGGTCGGCAACACCTTGGGCGAAGTGGCCGCCGGCCAGTTCGCCGCCGCGAGACGCCTCGCCGATATCGTCACCTTCGGGCTGCTGACCATCAACCGGGTTTTCGTCCCGACGATTTCCAGCCTCCACGCGCTCGGCGACCATGCCGCCCTCCAGCGCTCGGCGACGCTCACCGGGATCTGGTCGACGCTGTTGGCGATGGCGATCGCCCTGCCGATGCTGTCGGCACCGCACCTGACCCTGAGCCTGTTCGGTCCGGCGTTTCAGGACGCGGCGACGCCGCTGCGGATCATGCTCGCCGCCCAGATCTTCAACGCCGCCACCGGTGCCGTCACCGCCCTGCTGACGATGACGGCGCGGGAGATGGTGGCGCTGCGGACCCTTCTGGTCGCGGCGGTGATGCAGTTCATCCTGTTGCTGGTCCTGGTGCCGCCATTCGGCCTGACCGGGGCGGCCACGGCCTTCGCCATCGCAATCGTGTTCTACAACCTCGCGCAGCTGCTTGCGGTCTGGCGATCGCTGGGGATCGCATGCGGCCTGTTCGGCCTCTTCGTCCGACGGCCGGGTGCCAAGGACCAGGGAGACTAGCGGGCGGGCGCCGGCGGCGTGCGCGGCGGTGTGCGCGGGCGCGCAACCGCGAGATACCAGGCCGCGGCGGAGGACGGAACGGTCCTCGTCTACGCCAGGATCTCCTCGTACTGTCTCAGGGTGACGCAGGGGGAGAAGCTTTCGATGATCTCCCTCCTTTCCGTGGCGTGGTCCGCGTCGCGTCCCTGCCGCAAAGCCGCCTCGATCGCACGCGCCATCTCTTCGGCGTTCTCGACGGGGACGAGGCATCCCAGGCCTTCGCGGCCGTCCAGCAGTTCCCTCGGCCCGCTACGGCAATCGGTGGCGACGACGCGGGCGCCCAGGAACAGCGCCTGCACCAGGGCGTTCGGCATGCCCTCGAAGCGCGAAGAGAGCACGAAGACGTCCGCGGCGGCGAACCAGGGGAAGGGGTTCGCCTTGAAACCCGGCATCCGGATGCCATCGCAGAGACCGGTCCGCGCGATCGCCTCGTCGAGGGACGCCCGTTCCGGCCCCTCGCCCAGAATGACCGCCCGGAAGGGCAGCGACCGGCCGACGCGGGCCAGCGCCTCGATCAGCACGTCGAAGCCCTTGGCCCGAACCAGGCGACCTGCGGCGAGCAGGCGCGGTCTGCCGTCGTCGGCGAAGAACGGATCGTCCTCCGCCGACCGGGAGGCGGCGACGATGTCGTCGTAATCGATGGCGTTGCGGATGACGGCGATCCGAGCGGCGGCCATCCCGAAGTTGCGGACGAGGTCGTCCTTGACCCCTTGCGATACCGCGACGATCCGGTCGCAGAGCGGATAGACCCGTCGCACCAGGGTGCCGACCACGGTCCGGTAATGGGCGGGACGGTCGTCGAGCAGTGCGGAGAGGGTGTTGGCCTCCCTGGCGATGATGCGGATCGATTTGCCGATGCCACGGCTGGCGGCGGCGACGCACAGGCTGGCACCGTAGGTGCCGCCGAGGACCGCCCCCGGCATCACCTCGGTCAGATAGCGTCGCAACGGCTTGAACGAGCCGACCAGCGTCTGCCCGTTCAGGTTCACCAGGTTGACCCGGGGGCCGAGCAGCGTCTCGAACCCGCCGCCGCCGCGACAGACGAGGAAGTCGACCGCATGGCCCCGTTCGCCGAGGCCGTTGGCCAGGTCCGCGAGGGCGCGCTGTGCGCCGCCGTGTGCGAGGTTGGGCAGGAAGATCGCGATCGGTGTGGGGTCGTGGGCCATGCTCGCTCACCGATGTGTTCGCATCTCGGCGGCCACCGTGACGGAACGCAAGTCCAGGTCAAACGACAAGGATAATGCGATCATGCGCGCAAAAGGTTAAGGTCAAACGAACCCGATCCCGGCCAGCGAGGATGCCGCCGCGGCGCCGCCGAGCCCCGACGCGGCGGGGACCCTCACTCGAGCGCCAGATCCGCGAGCCGTGGCGCCTGGCGCACGGGAACGGGCCGGCCCAGCCCCATCGCCGCCATGATCGTGGCGTTGACTTGGCGGACGTCGAATCGGTCGACGGCGATGCGGCGGCTGGCCTCGCCCATCGAGCCGATCAGCGCCGGATCGGCGATGAAACGCCCGATGGCGCCCGCCAACACCTGAGGATCGCGCGGCGGAACCAGGAAGCCGTTGACCCCCTCGACGACGGTCTCGCGGCATCCGGGCGCATCGGAGGTCACGATCGGGCGTCCGGTCGCCAGCGCCTCCAGGATCGTTCGCGGGATGCCCTCGCGGTAGTAGGACGGCAGCACGAACAGGTTGCAGTCCCGGAGAAAGGGGCGGACGTCCCGGGTCTCACCGAGATATTCGATGATCCCCTCTCGCTGCCATTCCGCAACCTCCTCGCGACCGATGGCGCTCGGGTTGCTGTCGAACGGCCCCAGCAGCTTGAATGTGCAGCTGGGGTATTGCCGCTTGATGATGCGTGCCGCGGCAACGAAATCGACGACGCCTTTCTCCTTGAGCAGTCGCGCGATCAGGAGCGCCCGCGGCGGGCCGACGACCGGCGGCACGTACGCGAACGCCTCGATGTCGATGCCCGATCCGGCGGTCCGGATCACGGGTTGCCCGGGGGTCACCCAGGCCAACTCTCGAACCAACCTGAGATCGTCCTCGTTCTGCACGAAGATCCCGGCACACCGAGGGAAAGCCCGGCGGAACAGCGCCGACATGACGCGGCGAACGACCCGACGCTTCATCTCCTCGCCCGGGGAGAAGGCATAGCCGAGACCGGCGATCATCACGAACACCTTCGGGACGCCGGCCAGACGGGCCGCCAGCGCGCCGATCAGGTTGTGCTTGGTTCCGAAGCAGAAGACGACGTCCGGGGCGACGCGCCGCAGCAGGCGAGCGGTCGCCAGGACCTCGCTCATGCCCTGGAGCGGGTTGAGGCCGGTGCGATGGACGGTGATGGTCCGGTACTCGGCACCGAGGTCCAGCACGTCGTTGCGCAACTCCTCGCGGTCCGGCCCGCATCCGACGACCACGTGACCGGCCGCCATGACCTCTGCGATCAGGGCGCCGCGGAACTTGGCGATCTCCTCTCCGACCACTGCCACCTTGAGGGTGCGCACCATGGTGTCAGGCATCGACCGCCGTTGCCTCAACGCCCACGAAAGGCGTTCGCGCTCTCGGTCGCCCTCCGCCGACGGCCACGGCTCCGCCCCGCGCCCCCGGAGCGGCGGCCGGCAGAAAGAAGAAAGATCTACCCTCGGCTGCCATGACCGCGCAGTTCAATCCCTGACCACTCCGAGCGTACGCCCCTCATCATCGTCATCGCAGGATGGCGTTTTGATGGCGTGCCCTGGATCGGAGCGGCGACGCCAAGGGACACGCGAAGATCGGATCCTCTCATGTCTATGCAACTCTCGATCGGGTGCCGCCCGATTCAAGCCCATAAACCCTTACCCGTGTCAAGGGTTTGTTCGGAGACCGGGCGTGTCCGACCGGCGATCGCGGCCGGCCGTCACCGCCGGCTTCCACCCCGAGACGGAGCTCGCCGCCAACCCTCCTCCGCGGCTAGAGGCCGCCGAGAATGGCCCGGG
>JBHJOP010000087.1:0-11735 GCA_050329575.1 Rhodospirillales bacterium
CCCCCTGACCGCCCGTCGCAACCCGTTGGACGCGACGTTCGGCGGCCTCCGTTCGAACTCATGACGCACCCCGGGGCTTCCAACACCCAGCCCCGGGGCGCCGGCCGCTGCGAGAGCGGCTACATCATCACGTTGGCGGTCAGGTTCATGGCATCCGAGCGGAACTTCGCACGCTCCGCATCGGGCATCGGGATCAACCCCTTGTCGCTCAGATAGCCGTCGGGGCCCCAGGCCTTCTCGCTGGTGAACTCGGCCAGGAACTCCTTGATCCCCGGGATGACCTCGGCATGAGCCTTCTTGACATAGAAGAACAGCGGACGAGAGACCGGATAGTCGCCGCTGGCGATGGTCTCGAACTCGGGCACCACGCCGTTCACCTTGCTGCCCTGGATCTTGTCCAGGTTCTGCTCCAGGAAGCTGAACCCGAACACGCCGAAGGCGTTCGGATTGGCTTCGATCTTGCGGACGATCAGAACGTCGTTCTCGCCCGCCTCGACATAGCCGCCGTCCTCGCGCACCGAATGGCAGACCGCCTTGTGCTTGCTCGAATCCGACTTGGCCCACGCCTTGATGAAGTCGAACTCGTTGCAGCCGCTCTCGAGCGCCAGTTCCGCGAAGGCGTCACGGGTGCCGGAGGTCGGCGGCGGTCCCAGCACCTCGATCCTGACGTCGGGCAGCGACGGGTCGACATCGCTCCACTTCATGTTGTCGTTGGGCTTGAGGCCGCCCTTGCCGTCGGGGATGTCCTTCGCCAGGGCGAGAAACATCTGCTTGGTGGTGATATCGATCTGCGGTGCCGACTTGGCGTTCGCCATCACGATGCCGTCGTATCCGACCTTGACCTCGACGAGATCCTTGATCCCGTTCTTGGTGCAGTCGTCCACTTCGGACTTCTTGATCGCCCGCGAGGCATTGGTGATGTCGGGATGCTGGACCCCGACCCCGGCACAAAACAACTTGAAGCCGCCACCGGTGCCGGTGCTTTCGATCACCGGGGTCTTGAACGGGGTGGTTTTGCCGAACTGCTCGGCGACGGTGGTGGTGAACGGATAGACCGTCGAAGACCCGACGATGCGGATCTGGTCACGCGCTTGGGCGGTGCCCGCGACCGCGATGGTCGCCAAGGCGGCGACCGCCAGGGACTTCCTGATCATTGCTTTCTCCCGATGATTTCCCGCAATAACGCGCGAACGGGCACCGGTGAATCCGGCTCCCCATCCGCGACGCTCGCGCGGTGGACTGTAGTCGGCGTTGCATTCGGTATTATGACGGAGACGTTACAGTTTCATGACACGCGGGCCGGGCGAGCCCTCACCGCGGGTCGCCGGCGGCCGTGTCTCCCGGCGGCCGTTCGGCCCTCGCCGTCGGCAGGGTCACCTTGACGGTGGTGCCGACTCCCTGCTCGCTGTCGACGCTCAGACGGCCACGGTGGCGGCTGACGATATGCTTGACGATCGCCAGCCCGAGGCCGGTGCCGCCGAGCTGGCGCGACCGGCCCTCGTCGACCCGGTAGAACCGCTCGGTGACCCGCGGCAGGTGAATGGCGGGAATGCCCTCCCCGTGGTCGATCACCGCCACCGACACTGCGTCGCGCGCGGTCCCCGGGAGGTGCTCGCCGGACCGGACGACGATCCGGATCGGGGTGCCCACGCGTCCGTACTTGACAGCGTTGTCGACGAGATTGTGGAACACCTGGGTCAGCTGGTCGGCATCGCCGGCGATCCTGGGCACCTCCTCCGGGCAATCGACGAGGAGGCTCATGCCCTTGTCTTCGGCGCGGACCATCAGGACATCGGCCACCCCGAGCAGAACGTCGCCGAGGTCGACGGCATTCTTCGGCGCCACGTGCTCGTTGATCTCCACCCGCGACAGCGACATCAGGTCGTCGACCAGGCGCGCCATCCGCCGGGCCTCGTTGTGCATCACCTCCAGGAACCGCTCCCGTGCCTCCGGATCGTCGCTGGCGTGGCCGCGCAGGGTCTCGATGAAGCCGATCAGGCCGGCCAGCGGCGAGCGCAGCTCGTGGCTGGCGTTGGCGACGAAGTCGGCGCGCGTCTGTTCGGCGCGCTTCGCCCGGGTCTCGTCGTGAAGAACGAGAACGACCCGCGGCCGGGCCGGGTCGCCGCTGTCCGCGAGGCCACTGACGTGCAGCGTATAGGTGCGTGGAACCGGGACCGGCAGGGTGATCTCGACGTCGATGGCCGAGACCCCCGACGAGACCGTCTCCACCGCCGCCAGCACGTCGGGGTGACGGAGCGACAGCGCCAGGTCACGCCCGAGCAGCCCGATCCCGAGCAGATCGCGGGCCGGCCGATTGACGGCGACGATCTCGCGTTCGCCGTTGAGCAGGACGACCGGATCAGGGAGGTGTTCGAGGAAGTGATCGAGAGAGGGCGCCCGCCGCGGACCGGCGGAGGGCGGCGTGGACTCGGCGGCTCGGGGCGCGAAGCGACAGAACCAGAGGACGCCGGCGACCAACGTCGCCATCACCGCCGCCGCCGGCGCCACGCCGGTCACGCCGGCGACCGCGAAGGCACCGAGCAGAGCCGCCGCCGGGGCCACGGCGAGCACCAGGGCGTGGGGGAGTGACAGTCTCGGCGGCGCCATGGCGTCCGTTGCTGGGTCCCGCGACAGCGGACGGGCTCCCGTCCCCGGACGGGGCGCCACCGCTCGCCGAGGACATGCGGCCTCAGGCGCCGACAGTCAACTCCCGTTCCATCTCCCGCTGTTGCTGGACGACCCGGTTGCGACCGCCGTGCTTGGCCGCGTACATCGCCCGGTCCGCCCGCTCGATCAGCTCGCGCAGCGGTTCCCCCGGCGCGTACCGGGCGACCCCGATCGAGACCGTGATGCGCCCGAGGCGGTCGCCCGATTTGCGATCGATCAGTTCCTTGCCGAAGATGCGGCGCCGGATGCCCTCGGCGACGGTCACCGCGCCGTCGAGAGCCGTGTTCGGCAGAATGACGGCGAACTCCTCGCCTCCGTAGCGGGCGGCGGTGTCCTGGCCCTTGATGCTCTCGCGCAGCACCGATGCCAGGAGCTTGAGGACCTGGTCGCCGATGTGGTGACCGAAGCTGTCGTTGAACTTCTTGAAGTGGTCGATGTCGAGCAGCAGCAGGCACAACGGCTGACCGGTTTCCATCGATTCCATCGTCGCTTGGCGCAGGGTGGCGTCGAACAGCTTGCGGTTGGCGAGCGCCGTCAGCGCATCCGTCATCGCCTCCGCGCGGGCGACGTCGAGCTGTTCCTTGAGCTGCGCGATCTGCTGGGAGGAGTCCCGCAGCTGGTGCTCGACGGCGCGGCTCTGCTCGGACATCGCCCGGGTCTGGGCGAGGATGCGCCCCACCAGCTGCTTCAGCTCGTCGGCACGCTGCTCGCCGCTGAGCTGGCCGCTGGCGGTTTCCAGCGACTTGCCGTAATCGGCGGCGTCGCGCCCCGCCCGCTCCAGGGTCGCGAGCACGGTGGTCAACTCGATCTCCATCTTCTCGGCGATCAGCGGCACCGGAATGGCCTCGTAGGGGCTGGCGCAGAACTTGCGGTAAAACGCCACGTTGTGCGCTTCGGTGAACCCGGCGTCGCTGTCGAGCAGGATGTCGACGGCCTGCTTGAGGTCGGGAAACGCCCCGGAGAAGTAGTTGTACCACACCGTGTAGTTATTGGGATTGGCGGGAATTTGCCGCTCCTCCATCATCATCATCGCCGAACCCGCGAATTCGGCCGCCTGCTCGTGGGAATGGGCGTAGTCCATGGTCTCTCCGATCGATCGTCCTGCCTGCCGCCGCGATTGTGCCGATCCGGTCGTTAAGAGCCGGTGAATGTGCCCGCGACGGTGGGAGGGTCAGCGGGGACGGCGCCCATCGAGGGCGATCGACCGGCCGGCGCGCGGCGGACGCGGCCGCCTGGCGTCCCGGTCGGCCGCCTGGCGGACCCGATCGGCGACGTCCGGCGGCCATGATGCGGTGCGCCGCGTGCCGAGGTCGACGTGCAGACACAGGACTTCGTTGCTGGCCACCACCCCGCCGCCGCCATCCCGCGCCATCTCGTGGTAGAGGACGATCCGCTTGCCGTCGAAACCGAGCACCCGGCTCGCCACCCGCAGCCGCTCGCCGGCGCGCACCTCCCGATCGTAGGTGACGTGCGCCTCGCCGACGAACACCGAACACCCGGTGCGGCGGCGGTAGGCCTCGCCGAGATCCAGCTGCTCGAGCACGGCGTCGGTCGCATGGTCGAACACCAGCACGTAATAGGCAACGTTCATATGATCGTTGTAGTCGACCCATTCGGGGCGGACGGACTCGACGTGGTCGGTAAACGGCGACCGATCGGCCCCTTGTTCGTGTTCGCTCATTGTCGCCTCCGGGGAAATCGCTCAGCCTCGGACCACGGCCCGGCCCCACTATGCCCGGCCCCACTATGCCCGACCCAGTATGCCCGACCCAGTATGCCCGAGCGGGCCGGGCCGGCGCGAGCCCGCGCGAGGCCGTCGCCGGTTCTCGGTCGCCGGCCCCCTTGACACCGAACGCGCTGCCGACTAGATCTCTGGCACTCATGCGGAGTGACTGCTAACACTTCGCGCTTCGGATTTTGTCATCAGGGTTGCATGGAGGGTGAACGATGAAGTTCAAGCCGCTGCACGACCGTGTTCTGGTGAAGCGGATCGAGCAGGAAGAGAAGACCAAGGGCGGGATCATCATTCCTGACACGGCCAAGGAGAAGCCGCAGGAGGGAGAGATCATCGCCGTCGGACCGGGAGCGCGCAACGAGGACGGCAAGATTGTGCCGCTCGACGTCAAGGCGGGTGACCGGGTGCTGTTCGGCAAGTGGTCGGGCAGCGAGGTCAAGATCGACGGCGAGGAGCTCCTGATCATGAAGGAATCGGACCTCCTCGGAATCATCCAGGGCTGACACGGCGTAGACGGAGAGCGAAGAGAATGGCTGCGAAAGAAGTCAAGTTTGACACCGAGGCACGGGCGAAGATGCTGAAGGGCGTCGATACGCTCGCCAATGCGGTGAAGGTGACGCTCGGGCCGAAGGGCCGCAACGTGGTATTGGAGAAGAGCTTCGGCGCGCCGCGAGTGACCAAGGACGGGGTCACGGTGGCGAAGGAGATCGAGCTCGCCGACAAGTTCGAGAACATGGGCGCGCAGATGCTGCGCGAGGTGGCCTCGAAGACCAGCGACGAGGCGGGCGACGGCACCACGACGGCGACGGTGCTGGCGCAGGCGATCGTCCGCGAGGGCGCCAAGGCGGTGGCCGCGGGCATGAACCCGATGGATCTCAAGCGCGGGATCGACCTCGCGGTCGAGGCGGTGGTCAAGGAACTGCACAAGCGCTCGAAGGCGGTGTCGACCAACGAGGAGATCGCCCAGGTCGGTACCATCTCGGCCAACGGCGAGCGCGAGATCGGCGACATGCTGGCGCGCGCCATGGAGAAGGTCGGCAAGGAAGGGGTGATCACCTCGGAGGAGGCGAAGAGCCTGACCAGCGAGTTGGAAGTGGTCGAGGGGATGCAGTTCGACCGCGGCTACACCTCACCCTATTTCATCACCAACGCCGAGAAGATGAACTGCGAGCTGGAGAGCCCGTTCATCCTGATCCACGAGAAGAAGCTGTCGAGCCTGCAGCCGTTGCTGCCGGTGCTGGAGACGGTGGTCCAGTCGGGCAAGCCGCTCCTGGTGATCGCCGAGGACGTCGAGGGCGAGGCCTTGGCGACGCTGGTGGTCAACAAGCTGCGCGGCGGCCTCAAGGTGGCGGCGGTGAAGGCGCCGGGCTTCGGCGACCGGCGCAAGGCGATGCTGGAAGACATCGCCATCCTGACCCATGGCACGGTGATCAGCGAGGACGTCGGCATCAAGCTGGAGAACGTCACCATCGACATGCTGGGGACGGCGAAGAAGGTGATGATCACCAAGGAGGAGACGACGATCGTCGAGGGTGCCGGCAGGAAGGCGGACATCCAGGGGCGCTGCAGTCAGATCCGCGCCCAGATCGACGAGACGACCTCGGACTACGACCGCGAGAAGCTGCAGGAGCGGCTGGCAAAGCTGGCCGGCGGGGTGGCGGTGATCCGGGTCGGCGGCGCCACCGAGACCGAGGTCAAGGAGAAGAAGGACCGGGTCGAGGATGCCATGCACGCGACCCGCGCCGCGGTCGAGGAAGGGGTGGTGCCGGGCGGCGGCGTCGCCCTCCTGTACGCGGCCAAGGCACTGGACGGCGTCAACCCCGAGGACAACGACCAGAAGGTCGGCGTCGACATCGTGCGGCGCGCCCTGCAGGCACCGATCCGCCAGATCGTCGAGAACGCCGGCGGCGACGGCGCGGTGATCGTCGGCAAGCTGATCGACGCCAAGGATCACAACCGCGGCTTCGACGCGCAGAAGGACCAGTACGTCGACATGTTCAAGGCCGGGATCATCGACCCGACCAAAGTGGTGCGCACCGCGCTCCAGCTTGCGGCGTCGGTCGCCGGCCTGCAGATCACGACCGAGTGCATGATCGCCGAAAAGCCGGAGAAGAAGCAGCCGATGATGCCCGGCGGCGGCATGGGCGGTATGGGCGACATGGACTTCTAAGTCCGCCGCCGACGACCGCCATCGCCCTCGAGCTCAGGGGCCGCGCCCATCGTCGCGGCCCCTTCTCTTTGTGCGCCTCCCACCGCCCACCGCCCACCGCCGACCGCCGACCGCCCTCACAGGCGGGCGAAGCGGGCCTCGGTCGCCCGTTCGATCGCCGCCGCCGCCAGCGGATCCACGGGCAAGCGGTCGCGCAGCATCTCCAGCATCCGCGCCTCTTCGGTCTCGACGTGGCCGTCGACGGCCGCCACCTCGCAGGCGAGCAGATAGGCGGTTTCGCGCAGCTTCGGCGGGATCGCCGCGGCGATCAGCCCGAGCGCCTTGTCGAGCCCGCTCTCGTCGTCGAGCAGCTCGGCGCAAGCCGCCGCCGCAGCCGGCAGGAGGTCCTTGTTGTAATCGGCGAACACCGGCAGGTCGCGGAGGATGTCGCCGATCGCCCGCAGTTCCCGGTCGGTCATGTCGCGATCGGAAGCCGAGACGAGAACCATGGTGTAGATCAGGGCGGCGTGGTGGCTGATCATTGGCGCCTCGTGCGCTGAAGGGCGAGCCCGCGGGCCCATCCGGGGCCTCTCTTTAAGCGCGGGGCCCGAGGTCGCGTCAATGGCGAAGGCGCACCGGTCAACCCAGCGCACGCACCGCCAGGAAGCCGGCGACGGCGGCGGCCGTGGTCACCGCCGTGCCCCATCCGAGATCGACGACCGCCACCGCCGGCGGCCAGTCGCGCACGGTCGCGAGGTTGGTCAGGTTGTAGGTGCCGTAGGCGACGAGACCGAGCAGCGCCCCGCGGCCGGCGGCGCTCTGAAGCGACCCCGCCTGCAGCGCCGGGCCGACGGCGAGGACGACGATGCCGACCACGTAGAGGGCGTAGAACAGCAGCGCCGCGCCGCGGTTGATCCGCTCGGCGAGCCAGCGGGCCAGCCGGCGCCGATAGAACGACCGGGCGACGACGCCGATCCAGAGCAGATCGGCGATCAGGAACGTCGCGGCGGTGGCGGCGCAGGCGACCAGGATGTCGATCATCAGCGGCGGCTCGCGGGCAGGCGGGGCAAACCGGCTTTCATACGGACGCCATCGCCGAGAGGATCAGCGGCGGCGGGCCCGGCCGGCCGCGACGGCGCGGGCGTGATTCCGCCCTGGCGTCGGGGTCGGTCCGCGACGACAATGAGCGCGCGGGGATCGCCCCTCCGCAGAACCCCGTCGACAGCGAGCTGCCCATGACCGCCAAGCCTGCCGCGCCAACCGCCACCCTCCGCAGCGGGGCGAGGGAGGATCGCCGGCGTCCGTCCGCACGAGCGCGGGCGCTGCGGATCCGCAAGCGCACGCCACCCGGCGCGGCGCCCGGCACCCTGATCGTCGACGAACAGGCGGAACGGCCGCGGATCCGCGTCACCACCTACACCGCCGACCGCCTCGGCGAGGTCGAGGTGTCGTCCGCCGCCGCGCTGCCGCCGCCGGTCGCCGCCGACGCCGTCGTCTGGGTCGATGTGCAGGGCCTCGGCGACCTGGAGACCATCCAGGCCCTGGGCCGGACGTTCGGACTGCACCCGCTCGCCCTCGAGGACGTGGTCAACGTCCACCAACGGCCGAAGGTCGACACCTATCCCGACCACGTCTTCATCGTCACCCGGATGCCGGCGTGCGGCGACGGCGCGACCACCGAACAGGTCTCGATGTTCCTCGGTGCCTCCTACCTGCTCACCTTCCAGGAACGCGCCGGCGACTGCTTCGAGCCGGTCCGCAGCCGGCTGCGGGCCTCGCCCGGCGGGCGGATCCGCTCCGCGAAGGCCGACTACCTCGCCTATGCCCTGCTCGATGCCGCCATCGACGGCTTCTTCCCGCTCCTGGAGCGCTACGGCGAGGAGGTCGAAACCCTCGAGGACGAGGTCGTCGCCCGCCCTGGAGACGAGACGATCGGCCGCATCCACGCCGTGAAGCACGATCTGCTGGCATTGCGGCGGGCGATCTGGCCGCAGCGCGAGATGATCAGCACCCTGATCCGCGACGACAACCCGCTGATCGCCGCGCCGACCCGCACCTTCCTGCGCGACTGCTACGACCACATCATCCAGCTCGTCGACATGCTCGAAACCTACCGCGAGGTCGCCTCCGGCCTGGTCGAGCTCTATCTGTCGAGCCTCAGCGCGCGGATGAACGAGATCATGAAGGTGCTGACGTTCATCGCCACCATCTTCATTCCGCTCGGCTTCGTCGCCGGCCTCTACGGCATGAACTTCGATCCCGCGGCATCGCCGTGGAACATGCCGGAACTCGCCTGGTACTGGGGCTATCCGTTCGCGCTGGCGGTGATGGCGGCGATCGCCCTTGGGATGATCGGCTACTTCCACGCCCGCGGCTGGATCGGCCGGCGCGGGCGGTCGAGAGCGGGCGACCGAAGATGACGCCGCGCGACCGGCGGCGGGATGGTGGAGCCGAGGGGGATCGAACCCCTGACCTCTACAATGCCATTGCCATCTTGACGGGTTTCTGCCGTTTTCCACAACTTCGCGCCGTTTACTAACTCGTTGCAATCCCGCCGAAACTTGCTACTATCACTTACCGGGCTTTTCCCGGTTTTGCGTCACGGTGCTTACCCCATGCTTACCCGGATCGGCACCCTGACCCCTACAAAGGCGATGTAAGAGTGAGGGCAACATGGCGACCCTGACGAAAAAATCAGTGGATGCGGCGGCGGCGGACCCGGCGCGCGAGCGCTTTCTGTGGGATGATCGGCTGCGGGGTTTCGGGCTCCGCGTCAAGCCGTCCGGGGCGAAGTCGTTGGTCATTCAGTATCGCAACGCGCACGGGCAGTCCCGGCGGTTGACGATCTGCCGTGTCGGCGAGATGACGCCGGATCAGGCGCGGGAGCGGGCGCGGGCGCTGATCGCGGCGGTACGTGACGGGGAAGACCCGGCGGCCGATCGGCGGGCGGCGCGGGAGGCGGCCACGGTTGCCGATCTGGTCGACACCTATCTTCGAGACGGTCCCGCGGCAAACCCCGGCAAGAAACAATCATCCTGGCGCACGGACGAAAGCAATCTGCGGCGGCACGTCGTTCCCCTGCTCGGCACGCGGCCGGTCGCGACCCTGACGCGGGCGGACATCGAGCGGTTCCAGGCGGACGTGGCGGCCGGCAAGTCGGCGGCGAAGTTGCGGACCAAGGCGCGCGGCGTGGCTCGGGTCGCGGGCGGCTCCGGCACGGCGGGGCGGACCTTGGCGGTGCTGGCGGCGATGTTAAACTTTGCCGTCGACCGCGGGTTGATTGCGACGAACGTTGCGCGGGGCGTGAGGCGGCCGCCACAACGTCTCCGCGAGCGGTTCCTGTCCGAAGCGGAAGTTGCGCGGCTGGCGGCGACGATCGCCGAAATGGAAGCGGCGGGAGATGTTAACGGCACCGTGGCGGCGGCGATCCGGCTTTTGATGCTGACGGGGGCGCGCAAGGGCGAGGTGCTGGCCTTGCGCTGGTCGGAAGTCGATTTCGAGCGGGGCGTGCTCCGGCTGCCGGACTCGAAAACCGGCGCGAAGGTCATTCCGCTGGGGGCGCCGGCGCTCGAACTTCTCGCGGGGCTGCCGCGCAACGGCGAGCGCGTTTTCCCAGGCTGGATTCACGGCTCGGCGGCGACGATCCCGCACAAGGCATGGCGGCTGATCGTCGAGCGGGCGGAGTTGTCGGGGCTCCGTATTCACGATCTTCGGCACAGCTTCGCGAGCTTCGCGGTGGCGTCCGGCGAAAGCCTGTTCCTGGTCGGCAAGGTGCTCGGGCACCGGCAGTCTCGGACGACGGAGGGTTATGCGCACTTGTCCAATGATCCGCTGCGGGCGGTGGCGGACCGGACCGGGCGGCGGATCGCCGATGCGATGCGGCCGGGGACGGCGGGCGTCGTCGTTCCTCTGGCGAAGGGGTGATGGCGATGGACGGTATGAAGATCGGGCACACGTCGGAAGCGCTGCTCGATCTGGCGCGGGCGGACTTCGAGACAACGGGCAACGGGCTCTATGCGTGGTCCGCTTACGTACTTTGCCGATCAGAAAATCTCGTAATCCCGAGTTGGGTATGGGGATATCTGGACGGGGTAGCGGCGCACGTTTTTCACATCCCGGCTTTGCAAAAGCACGGGATCGAGGTTTCGCCGAAAACGTATGTCTGGCGGGCCATGAAAATCACGGAGCGGGACGCGCTCCTGCACCAGCGGGTTGCGGAGGAAATCCTCGATCTGGCGCATGGCGCGGGCGGCGCTGAGGCGATCGGCGTCGATGCGGCGGTGGAACGACTGGAGGAAGCGGGCCGGGGATCGCGTCAAACGCTATATCGCGCACTTGGGACGTGGCGGGATCGGCGGGCGCGGCGGCACGTCACTTCGATAGCGGAGATGGTGGCTCCACGTCAATGTGAACCGCATGTGCGGGAAATATTCGGCCGGCTGCGGGAATGGTGTTTGATGCGACTGGAGCGCAAATAGCGCACTATGTGCGTATCAAAAAACCGGGCAAATTTTGACACGGAAATGGGTGCAGATCCTCGGTAACTTCGGCAATTGGAGCGACGGCGTGTCGCTCGAAAACGAAACGACCGAAGGATCTTGCACCATGAATCAGCACCGGCGACTGCGGCGCGTTGAAGCTGCGCGCTATATCCTCGAAACCTATGGCGTGAAGTATTCGCCTTCGACGTTGGCGAAGGCGGTCTCGTTGGGCGGCGGTCCGATCATGACGAAGGTCGGACAGGCCGTGCTCTACGAAGTCGCGGACCTCGATGCGTGGATTGCGTCGAAAACGCGGCGGATGGCGTCGTCCTCGGACCGCGGCAGTGCGACCGCCTGACGGCTCGCACCCGCCCCCGGGAGGCACCGGGGAGCGGGGTAGCGAACAACGAAAACGATGCGGGAATGCCGGGGATTTTACAGCCGGCGCCCGTGTAAATCAAGCCCTGATCGGTGGCCGCGATGTCCGCTGATCGTGCCATCTCGCCGCTGCCGGCGATCCCGCCATATCGCCCGCCGGTGGTCAACGTCGAGGCGGAGTGCGCCTTGCTCGGGGCGATCCTGATCAACAACCGGGCCTATGAGAAGGTTTCCGAGTTTCTCCGGCCGGAACATTTCGCGGTCGCCGAGCACGGCCGCATCTTCGGCGCTTGCTCCGAGCTGATCGAGGCCGGCAAGCTCGCCG